>NZ_CATKPN010000068.1:0-319959 GCF_949767245.1 Pseudomonas sp. IT-P176 | reverse complement strand
TCTAATCCAACACCCCGGTCGGCCCACAGGTGTAACGTAGCACCACAGCTGTGTAGATACCTATGCCCATCGCGGGCAAGCCTTGCTCCTACCGATAGCAGACAGCAGACAGCTGCATTGGGATTTGGCGGCTTCGCGCCGCTGCAGTACCCTATGCGCCAAACTGCCAGGTATCCCCGCGCCCCATGCTCTTCCTGATCGCCTACATCAGCAGCGTCGTGCTGATCAACTACGCCTTTTCCACTGCACCACACCTGGACATCATCTGGTCGGCCTGGGGTGGGCTGGTGTTCGTGCTGCGCGACATGGTGCAGATCCGCTTCGGCCATGGCGCGATCATTGCCATGCTGGCGGCGCTGGTGTTGTCGTACCTGACATCCGATCCTTCCATTGCCCTGGCCAGCGCCACTGCGTTTGCAGTGTCGGAGTGCATCGATTGGCTGGTGTTCAGCATCACCAAGCGGCCCTTGCACGACCGGTTGTGGATCAGTTCGGCGCTGAGCATTCCCCTGGATACCTTCATTTTCTTCGGTATGATCGACGCCCTGACTCCCGGCGTGCTGCTCACCGCCCTGGGCTCTAAGTTCGCCGGCGTGACGGCCGTGTGGCTGATCATGGCCTGGCGCCTGCGCAAACAGGCGATCGTCAGCTAAGGCCAAAGCCGCTGGTTCATGTAAAATGCCGCGCTTTCTCCCCATGGGAAGTGCGCGCTGCGCCATATCCCTCGATGATCCGCTCCTTTGAGGAACTTCAGATGACTCGTATCGGAACTCCATTGTCGCCAACCGCGACCCGCGTATTGCTGTGTGGCTGTGGTGAGTTGGGCAAGGAGGTGGTGATCGAGCTGCAACGCCTGGGCGTTGAAGTGATTGCCGTGGATCGTTACGCCGACGCGCCAGCGATGCAGGTGGCGCACCGCAGCCACGTGATCAACATGCTCGACGGTGCCGCGCTGCGGGCAGTGATCGAAGCCGAGAAGCCGCACTTCATCGTGCCGGAAATCGAAGCCATCGCCACCGCTACCCTGGTGGAGTTGGAGGCCGAAGGCTTCACCGTGATCCCTACCGCCCGTGCCGCGCAACTGACCATGAACCGCGAAGGCATCCGTCGCCTGGCCGCCGAAGAGCTCGACCTGCCAACTTCCCCGTACCACTTCGCCGATACCGTCGAAGACTATCGCAAGGCGGTCGAGGACCTGGGCTTCCCTTGTGTGGTCAAGCCGGTGATGAGTTCCTCGGGCAAGGGCCAGAGCTTGCTGCGCAGTGCCGATGACGTGCAGAGCGCCTGGGACTACGCGCAGGAGGGCGGGCGTGCCGGTAAAGGCCGGGTGATTGTCGAGGGCTTCATCGACTTCGACTACGAAATCACCCTGCTGACCGTGCGCCACGTTGGCGGCACCACTTTCTGTGCCCCCGTCGGTCACCGTCAGGAGAAGGGCGATTACCAGGAGTCCTGGCAGCCACAAGCCATGAGCCCGATTGCCCTGGCAGAATCCGAGCGGGTAGCCAAGGCCGTGACCGAGGCCCTGGGTGGGCGTGGTCTGTTTGGCGTCGAGCTGTTCATCAAGGGTGATCAGGTGTGGTTCAGCGAAGTCTCGCCGCGTCCCCATGACACCGGCCTGGTGACTCTGATTTCCCAGGACCTGTCGCAGTTCGCGCTGCACGCCCGGGCAATTCTCGGCCTGCCGATCCCATTGATCCGTCAGTTCGGTCCTTCGGCTTCGGCGGTGATTCTGGTGGAAGGGCAGTCGACCCAGACTGCGTTTGCCAACCTGGGGGCTGCCTTGAGCGAACCGGATACTGCGTTGCGCTTGTTCGGCAAGCCAGAGGTGAACGGCCAGCGTCGCATGGGTGTGGCGCTGGCGCGCGATGAGTCGATTGAATTGGCCCGGGCTAAAGCAACCCGCGCTTCTCAGGCTGTAGTGGTAGAACTCTAAACTGCAGCGCGGCTATCGCGGGCAAGCCCGCTCCCACAGGATGTTCGGCTGATCACAAATTTTGTGTACACCAGAAACCCTGTGGGAGCGGGCTTGCCCGCGATGGCGTCTTATCAGGCCACCCGATTCAAATCGTTGTTACGCGTTTCCTTCAGGCACAGCACG
The DNA here is from genome assembly GCF_949767245.1 of Pseudomonas sp. IT-P176. NCBI lineage: Bacteria > Pseudomonadati > Pseudomonadota > Gammaproteobacteria > Pseudomonadales > Pseudomonadaceae > Pseudomonas > Pseudomonas sp. IT-P176. The sequence goes on along the minus strand of NZ_CATKPN010000068.1, from coordinate 317,858 downwards.
GCAATCAAGCTGAGCACCGCTGCCCCCGACACATACCCGCCGACATAACTCAAACCGCCCATCGCCACCAGTTTCTGCGCAAAGAACGGCGCCGCCGAGGCTCCGACAATGCCGCCCAGGTTGTAGGCTGCCGATGCGCCGGTGTAGCGCACGTGTGTCGGAAACAGTTCCGGCAACAGCGCGCCCATCGGCGCAAACGTCACGCCCATCAGGAACAGTTCGATGCACAGGAACAGCGCCACGCCCCAGGTCGAACCCTGGGTCAGCAGCGGCTCCATCAGGAACCCCGACAGAATCGCCAGCACGCCACCGACGATCAGCACCGGCTTGCGTCCGTAACGGTCGCTGGCCCAGGCCGACAGTGGGGTGGCGGCGGCCATGAACAGCACCGCGAAGCACAGCAGGCCGAGGAAGGTTTCGCGGCTGTAGCCCAGGGTCGAAACCCCGTAGCTCAGGGAGAACACGGTGGAAATGTAGAACAGTGCGTAGCACACCACCATCGAGCCTGCGCCCAGCAACATCGGTGCCCAATATTGGCTGAACAGCTCGACCAGTGGGATCTTCACCCGTTCCTGGCGTGCCATGGCGTTGGCGAACACCGGGGTTTCGTGCAGCTTGAGGCGCACATACAGACCCACCATCACCAGTGCGGCGCTGAGCAGGAACGGAATGCGCCAGCCCCAGGAACGGAACTGTTCATCGTCCAGGGTCATGGCCAGGGTCAGGAAAAGGCCATTGGCGGCCAGGAAGCCGATCGAAGGACCCAGTTGCGGGAACATGCCGAACCAGGCGCGTTTGCCCGGTGGCGCGTTTTCCGTGGCCAGCAAGGCAGCGCCACCCCATTCCCCGCCCAGCCCCAGGCCCTGGCCGAAGCGCAGCACGCACAGGAGGATCGGCGCCCAGGCGCCAATGCTGTCGTAACCCGGGAGTACGCCGATCAAGGTGGTGCAGACGCCCATCAGCAGCAGCGAGGCGACCAGGGTCGATTTGCGCCCGATACGATCACCGAAGTGGCCGAATAGCGCCGAACCCAACGGCCGGGCCAGAAAGGCGATGCCGAAGGTCAGGAAGGCCGACAGCATTTGCGCGGTGCCGGAAGTCTGGGGGAAAAATACCGGGCCGATCACCAGTGCCGCGGCAGTGGCGTAGACATAAAAGTCGTAGAACTCGATGGCCGTGCCGATAAAACTCGCGGTGGCCACTCGGGTGGCGGAGTTAGTCGGTTGGGCAGGTGTGGCTTCGCCGTAAGTGGTGCTCGTCGTCATGCGGTTATCCCTGACAGTCATGTGCTCGCGAGGAGCGAATTATTATGGTTGAAGCACCCAGGGATGTTGGGGTGGGGCGCGGAGGGCGCTCCAGGTAGGAGCGTTCGCCGCAGAGTCGTGCAACTGGCCGCAAGACACTGGGTGCGGGTAGCACGGTCTGCGGCGGGGCTTGGGTAAGCGTTGTGATTATAGGAAGGGGGCTAACGATTCAACAAGAGGCTGTGCAGTGCTCTTTCAGCCAATTGCAGGCACGGACGTGGTGTGCCAGATCAGCACCTGGCTGACGCGGTTTTCCTCGGTTGCGAGGATCTCCAACCGATAGCGGCCGATTTTCAGGCACACCGGGCAGTCCGGAATGGTTTCCAGCGCCTCGGTCACCAGGCCGTTGAGGGTTTTCGGGCCGTCGCTGGGCAGGTGCCAGCCCAGGGTCTTGTTCAGTTCGCGGATGGACGCTGCGCCGTCGATCACCAGCCGTCCATCGGCTTGCGGGTGAATGTGCGGGTTGTCGAGGCTGTGCTGGCTTTCGAACTCGCCGACGATTTCCTCGAGGATGTCTTCCAGGGTCACGATGCCCTGCACTTCGCCGTATTCGTCGACCACCATGCCCAGGCGCCGCTGCTGTTTGTGGAAATTCAGCAGCTGCAGTTGCAGTGGGGTGCTTTCCGGCACGAAGTACGGTTCGTGGCAGGCCGCCAGCAAGGCCTCTTTGGTCAGGCTGGCATCGGGCAGCAAGTGGCGGACCTGCCGGGTGTTGAGTACCGCCTCGACCTGGTTGATATCGCTGTGGAACACCGGCAGGCGCGTGCGTTTGGTGGCGCGCAGCTGTTCGATGATGTCTTCGAGCGGATCGTCGAGGTTGATCCCGTCCACTTCGCTGCGTGGCACCAGGATGTCGTTGACGGTGATGTTGTCCAGCGCATGAATGCCGGCCAGGGCGTGGGGGCGACAGGCGGCATGTTCGTGCTCGTTGTCGTTTATCGGAGTGGGCTGTGGCTCGTCTTCGCTCTGTTGCACCACCTTGGGTTTGCGTGCCAGGGGCCTGAGCAGCAGCAGGCTGATGCTGCTGAGCAGCCAGGCGAGCGGGTAGAGGATCTTCAATGGCACGCCGAGCAGGGTGTTGCCCAGCGCCAGGATGGTATCCGGATAACGACTGGCGAGGGTGCGCGGCAGGTAATCGGCGAATATCAGCAAGGCCGCCGTGGCGCTCAGGCAGGCGAGCCAGGGGCCGTTGTCGGCCCAACCGAATACCGCCAGCAGGGTGCTGATGACCACCACCAGTGCCCGGCACAAGGTATTGCACAGAATCAGGCTGCTGAGCTGGAAGTTGAGCCTGGCCACCGGCTTGTCGTTCGCCCGTGAGGCGGTGCGTTGAGCCAGCAGTTGCTGTTGCGCCGCTTCGATGGCGGTAAACAGGCCCGACCAGAGGATCAGCAGGGCCAGCACGGCGAGCAATGGCCCTATGGGCAGGTTATCCATAACGAATGCCCGTCAGATGTGCAGGATGAATTCGCGGACCAGCTTGCTGCCGAAATAGGCCAGCATCAGCAGGCAGAAGCCGGCCAGGGTCCAGCGAATGGCCTTGTGTCCGCGCCAGCCGAGGCGATTGCGGCCCCACAGCAACACGCTGAAGACGATCCAGGCCAGGCACGCCAGCAGGGTCTTGTGCACCAGGTGCTGGGCAAACAGGTTCTCGACGAACAGCCAGCCGGAGATCAGTGACAGCGACAGCAGGGTCCAGCCGGCCCAGAGGAAACCGAACAGCAGGCTCTCCATAGTTTGCAGCGGCGGGAAGTTCTTGATCAGCCCTGAGGGGTGCTTGTGCTTGAGTTGATAGTCTTGCACCAGCACCAGCAGCGCCTGGAACACGGCGATGGTGAACATGCCGTAGGCCAGGATCGACAGCAAGATATGGGCGAGAATCCCGGGCTCCTCGTCGATTACCTGCACCGTGCCCGACGGCGCGAACTGCGCCAGCAGCACCGTGGCCAGTCCCAGTGGGAACAACAGCAACAGCAGGTTTTCCACCGGAATGCGTGAGCACGCCAGCAGGGTCAGGGCAATCACTGCGGCGGCAATCAGGCTGGCGGCGCTGAAAAAATCCAGGCCCAGGCCGATCGGCGTCACCAAGTGGGTGAACAGGCTCGCGCTGTGGGCCAGGACGGCGAGGATGCCGAGCATGACCAGCAGGCGTTTGTTCACCTTGGCGCCTGTGGCCAGGCGAGAGCCTTGGTAGAAAGTCGCAGCGGCGTATAAGCAGGCGGCGGCGAGTGTCGTGAGCAAACTGGGTGACAAGGGGAGCATAAATCCTGTTAGGCAAGCCCGAAAGAGAATGAGTTTGGCATACAACCCTTGTCGCATGAAAGACCGCACAACCAGACGGCGGGTGTGCGCCAGACGCAGTCTTCGCTATAATCCGCGACCTGCCCACGCCGCAGGCTCGCCGAGCACATGTTTTTCACGGTCTGGGCCGCCATTACCTCGGTCTCCATAGGGCCTGAAAGGATCGCGCATGTTTGAAAACTTAACCGACCGTCTCTCGCAGACGCTGCGCCATGTCACCGGCAAAGCCAAGCTGACTGAAGACAATATCAAAGACACCCTGCGTGAAGTGCGCATGGCGTTGCTCGAAGCCGACGTCGCCCTGCCGGTGGTCAAGGACTTCGTCAATTCGGTCAAGGAGCGCGCTGTCGGCACCGAGGTGTCGCGCAGCCTGACGCCGGGCCAGGCGTTCGTGAAGATCGTCCAGGCCGAACTTGAAAGCCTGATGGGCGAGGCCAACGAAGATCTGAACCTGAGTGCCGTGCCGCCAGCCGTGATCCTGATGGCCGGTCTGCAGGGTGCCGGTAAAACCACCACTGCTGGCAAGCTGGCGCGCTTCCTCAAGGAGCGCAAGAAGAAGTCGGTGATGGTGGTGTCCGCGGACGTCTACCGTCCGGCGGCGATTAAACAGCTGGAAACCCTGGCCAACGACATTGGCGTGACGTTCTTCCCGTCCGACCTGAGCCAGAAGCCGGTCGATATCGCCGAAGCCGCCATTAAAGAAGCACGCCTGAAATTCATCGACGTAGTCATCGTCGATACCGCCGGTCGCCTGCACATCGACGAAGAGATGATGGGCGAGATCAAGGCCCTGCATGCCGCGATCAAGCCGGTCGAGACCCTGTTCGTGGTCGACGCCATGACCGGCCAGGACGCCGCCAACACGGCCAAGGCCTTTGGCGATGCGCTGCCGCTGACCGGGGTGATCCTGACCAAGGTCGACGGTGATGCCCGTGGCGGTGCCGCGTTGTCGGTTCGCTCCATCACCGGCAAGCCGATCAAGTTCATCGGTATGGGCGAGAAGACTGAAGCCCTGGAGCCGTTCCATCCCGAGCGTATCGCTTCGCGCATCCTCGGCATGGGTGACGTGCTCAGTCTGATCGAGCAGGCTGAACAGACCCTCGACAAGGACAAGGCCGACAAGCTGGCGAAAAAGCTGAAGAAGGGCAAAGGCTTCGACCTCGAAGACTTCCGCGATCAGCTGCAACAGATGAAAAACATGGGCGGCCTCGGCGGCTTGATGGACAAGCTGCCGAACATCGGCGGTGTCAACCTGGCGCAAATGGGCAATGCCCAGGGCGCGGCAGAGAAACAGTTCAAGCAGATGGAAGCCATCATCAACTCCATGACCCCGGCCGAGCGCCGCGACCCTGAGCTGATCAGCGGTTCGCGCAAGCGTCGGATTGCCATGGGTTCCGGCACCCAGGTGCAGGACATCGGCCGCTTGATCAAGCAGCACAAGCAGATGCAGAAGATGATGAAGAAATTCTCCGCCAAAGGCGGTATGGCCAAAATGATGCGCGGCATGGGCGGTATGTTGCCCGGCGGCGGCATGCCAAAAATGTAAAGAATTCGCGCCGACAGTCTTGTCGGCGCGGCCCCCACATGGACGTGGGGCCAGCAGTAGCCCGCCTTGGCGGGCGCTGACTCGCCGTTGGAGACAACGGCTCTACCGCAAATCTGGATGGCACGCCGATAGGCGCCAGAAAAAGACATTTGCAAAAGTCCGGATATTCCTTAGAATATGCGGCCTTTCGGGCACCTATGCCCGCTGTGCATTTAGATTTGCAGCACCGACTACAGGAACTATGTTCACATGCTAACAATCCGTCTTGCCCTTGGCGGCTCCAAAAAGCGCCCGTTCTACCACTTGACCGTAACCGACAGCCGCAACCCGCGCGACGGTTCGCACAAAGAACAGGTTGGTTTCTTCAACCCTGTTGCTCGTGGTCAAGAAGTCCGTCTGTCCGTGAACCAAGAGCGCGTAGCCTACTGGCTGAGCGTTGGTGCACAACCTTCTGAGCGCGTTGCTCAGTTGCTGAAGGAATCTGCTAAGGCTGCGGCCTGAGCAATATGAACGCGACGCCAGCCAATGCTGATGATTTGATCGTTATCGGCAAAATTTATTCTGTTCATGGCGTTCGCGGCGAAGTGAAGGTGTATTCCTTTACTGATCCGACTGAAAACCTCTTGCAGTACAAAACCTGGACGCTCAAGCGCGAAGGCAGCGTAAAGCAGGTTGAGCTGGTCAGCGGACGTGGGAACGACAAGTTCCTGGTCGCAAAGCTCAAGGGTCTTGATGATCGTGAAGAAGCGCGTCTTCTGGCCGGTTACGAGATCTGCGTGCCGCGCAACCTGTTCCCTGAACTGACCGACGGCGAGTACTACTGGTACCAGCTCGAAGGTCTGAAGGTCATTGACCAACTCGGGCAATTGCTCGGGAAGATCGATCATCTTCTGGAAACCGGCGCCAATGATGTAATGGTGGTCAAGCCTTGCGCTGGCAGCCTGGATGATCGCGAACGCCTGTTGCCCTATACGGAGCAATGTGTGTTGGCAGTCGACCTGGCAGCAGGCGAGATGAAGGTGGAATGGGATGCGGACTTCTAAGCGTGGCTAACTTGCGCGTAGAAGTGATCAGTTTGTTTCCCGAGATGTTCTCCGCCATCAGCGAGTACGGCATCACCAGTCGGGCGGTGAAACAGGGGCTCTTGCAGCTGACCTGTTGGAATCCGCGAGACTACACGACGGATCGACATCACACTGTGGACGATCGCCCATTTGGCGGTGGCCCGGGCATGGTGATGAAGATCAAGCCCCTGGAAGATGCTCTGGTTCAGGCCAAGGCAGCAGCCGGGGAGGCGGCGAAGGTCATTTACCTGTCGCCCCAAGGCCGTCAACTGACTCAGTCGGCGGTACGCGAGTTGGCGAATGAGGAAGCATTAATCCTGATTGCCGGTCGCTATGAAGGCATTGACGAGCGATTTATTGAAGCTCATGTCGATGAAGAGTGGTCGATTGGTGACTATGTACTGTCTGGCGGCGAGCTGCCGGCGATGGTCCTGATTGACGCGGTTACACGACTGCTGCCTGGAGCTTTAGGGCATGCGGACTCCGCCGAGGAAGATTCCTTTACGGATGGTCTGCTGGATTGCCCGCACTACACCCGACCGGAGGTGTATGCGGATCAGCGTGTTCCCGACGTGTTGCTAAGTGGCAATCACGCGCATATCCGGCGTTGGCGTTTACAGCAGTCCCTTGGTAGGACCTTTGAACGACGCGCCGATCTTCTGGAAAGCCGCTCGCTTTCTGGAGAAGAGAAGAAGCTGCTCGAGGAATACATCCGCGAGCGGGACGATAGTTAACAACGTATCGATGGTAGGTCCGATGACTTACCTTAGGAGCACAGCATGACTAACAAAATCATCCTTGCACTCGAAGCAGAGCAGATGACCAAAGAGATCCCTACCTTTGCCCCGGGCGACACCATTGTCGTTCAGGTGAAAGTGAAGGAAGGCGACCGTTCGCGTCTGCAAGCGTTCGAAGGTGTTGTAATCGCCAAGCGTAACCGCGGCGTAAACAGTGCTTTCACCGTACGTAAGATCTCCAACGGTGTTGGCGTAGAGCGTACTTTCCAGACCTACAGCCCGCAAATCGACAGCATGGCTGTCAAGCGTCGCGGTGACGTACGTAAAGCCAAGCTGTACTACCTGCGTGACCTGTCGGGTAAAGCAGCTCGCATCAAGGAAAAACTGGCTTAAGTCCAGCTTCCGATGCAGAAAAAAGCAGCCTACGGGCTGCTTTTTTGTGCCCGCAGTTTACCTCTGGCGCTGGTCAGGCGCCATTGGCCTCTGGCTGGATCAGCGCCACCAGGGTCCAGCCGGCGGCGGGTTTGATCACGCTGTCGGGTGTCAGCACGTAGACCCAGCCGGTGGGGTCCTGGGCAAACAGCAGGGTCGCACGATCGCCGTGCAGGGCCTGATAGTCCTCCCAGGCAAAACCGTCGGTCAAGTGGGTGGTATAGAGTTCGGCGCCCTGGCTGAGCAGGCTGGCCAGCTTGGTGTAGGTCAGGACCTGGCTGCCCAGCAGTTGCCCACGGTGCTCGTGGCTGGCGCGGTGCTTGTCGGTGCGCCGGCTTTCCTGGCCGCTGGCCAGGGCGAACATGCGCTGCTGCCCGAACTCATGGCGAAAGCGCATGGTTGCCAGGGTATTGAGTTCTCCCGAAGGGGAGAGCGCCAGCAGGTGGCCGAGGCCGACCAGGTCCAGGTGCGCATCCGCGTGCTGCGAGGCCGGGTTGCCGAAGTAGGTGGGCAGCCCCTCCATGCGGGCTGCACGAATGTTTTCCCAGCTCGAGTCGGTCAGCAGCACACGGCTTCCCAGTTGCTGCAGGGCCTTGCCCAGCGCCCGAGAAGGGCCATTGGCGCCAACGATGAGAAACCCGCTGGGGGCGGGTTCGGCAACTTTCAGCAGGCGCGCCAGGGGGCGGGCAGTGGCGCTTTGCAACACCACCGTGCCGATGATCACCGCAAACGTCAGGGGTACCAGCAGCAGTGCACCTTGATGACCGGCCTCATGCAGGCGGATCGCAAAGATTGCCGACACTGCCGCCGCGACGATGCCCCGTGGCGCGATCCAGGCCAGCAGGGCGCGCTCGCGCCAGTTGAGGGTGGAGCCCAAGGTCGAGAGCACCACGTTCAGCGGCCGCGCGATGAACTGGATTACCAGTAATAGCAGCAGGACCAGCGGCCCGAGGGCGATCATCGCGTTCAAGTCCAGTCGGGCCGCCAGCAGAATGAACAGGCCGGAGATCAGCAGCACGCTGAGGTTTTCCTTGAAGTGCAGGATGTGCCGCACATCCACGCCCTTCATGTTGGCCAGCCACATCCCCATCAGGGTCACCGCCAGCAGTCCGGACTCGTGCATCACCTCGTTGGCGGCGATGAAGATCGCCAGTACGGCGGCCAGCGACGCCAGGTTGTGCAGGTATTCCGGCAGCCATTGGCGCCGAATCAGGGTGCCGAGGGCCCAGCCACCGCCGATGCCGAACAAGCTGCCGCACAGGATCACCCCAGCGAATGTCAGCAAGCTGTGCTTGATGCCGTGGCCTTCGGCGCTGGCGATGATGAAGCTATAGACCACCACTGCGAGCAACGCGCCAATTGGGTCAATGACGATACCTTCCCAGCGCAGGATGTTGGCGATCGAGGCCTTCGGGCGCACCACCCGCAGCATCGGCACAATGACCGTAGGGCCCGTAACCAGGGTCAGGCTGCCAAACAGGATCGCCAGCAGCCAGTCGAAACCCAGCAGCCAGTGGGTGGCCACCGCGATCACCACCCAGGTTGCCAAGGCGCCGATGGTCACCAGCCGATGCACTACGCTGCCGATCTCGCGCCATTCGGACAGGTGCAAGGTCAGGCTGCCTTCAAACAGGATCAGCGCCACGGCCAGCGACACTAGGGGCATCAGCAGCGGGCCGAACATTTCCTGTGGGTCGAGCCAGCCCAATACCGGTCCCACCACAATCCCGGTCAACAGCAGAAACAGAATCGCCGGTAGTTTCAGGCGCCAGGCCAGCCATTGGCAGCCTAACGCCGCTGCACCAATGCCACCGAAGGCCAAAAGAATTTGCTGCTCGTTCATTGATGCTCCCTGTTCCTTGAAATAGCTGGCTATGAAAGACTAGCGGGCATCCTTACCGTTCCCTGTTTTTTTACGCGCAGCGCCTGGCCTGCGTGTCTTGAGTATCCATGCCTGCTATCGAACATCCCCTGATCGACCAGTTTCTCGACGCCTTGTGGTTGGAAAAAGGCCTCGCGGACAATACACGCGACGCCTACCGCAGTGATCTGGCGCTGTTCAACGGCTGGCTTGCGGAGCAGGGGCTGGAGTTGCTCAACGCCGGTCGCGAGTTGATCCTCGACCACCTGGCCTGGCGCCTGGAGCAGAATTACAAGCCACGCTCCACCGCACGATTTCTCTCGGGTGTGCGTGGGTTTTATCGTTATTTGCTGCGCGAAAAGCTGATCAGCGTCGACCCAACGCTGCGGGTCGACATGCCGCAATTGGGTCGGCCGTTGCCTAAATCCTTGTCGGAAGCTGACGTTGAGGCCTTGCTGGCGGCGCCGGATCTCAGTGAGGCGATCGGCCAGCGGGATCGGGCGATGCTCGAGGTGCTGTACGCCTGCGGTCTGCGGGTCACCGAACTGATCAGCCTGACCCTGGAGCAGGTCAACCTGCGCCAGGGTGTGCTGCGGGTCATGGGCAAGGGCAGCAAGGAGCGCTTGGTGCCGATGGGGGAGGAAGCGATCGTCTGGATCGAACGCTATATGCGTGATGCCCGTGGCGAGCTATTGGGCGGGCGGCCCAGTGATGTGCTGTTCCCCAGCCTGCGTGGCGAGCAGATGACCCGCCAGACGTTCTGGCACCGGATCAAGCACCAGGCCAAGGTCGCCGGTATCGGCAAGTCCCTGTCGCCCCACACCTTGCGCCACGCCTTCGCCACCCATTTGCTCAACCATGGCGCCGACCTGCGGGTGGTGCAGATGTTGCTCGGCCATAGCGACCTGTCGACCACCCAGATCTACACCCACGTGGCCCGCGCTCGCCTGCAGGACCTGCATGCCAAGCACCATCCAAGAGGTTGAATCGAACTGTTACGGGGTTGCGGTGCATTCATCAGCCACAGTCGGCCATAGGGGCCTTATGTGATAGGCTTTGCCGGTTTGCACGATGGACGGTTATGACCCGGTGTTCCGGCACGGGCGTTCTAGTCGATCCATTTGTCCGCCTTCAGGAGTTCTCATGCGTCTGACCCAGATTTTCACCGCCGCAGCCATTGCGTTGGTCAGCACTTTCGCCGTCGCCGATGATGCGGCTGACAAAGCCATCCGCAAGAGCCTGGAAACCCTCCAGCTCGACACGCCGATCGAAACCATCAGCGCCAGTCCGCTGGCCGGTCTTTACGAAGTCAAGCTCAAGGGCAGCCGCGTGCTGTACGCCAGCGCCGACGGTCAATACATCGTCCAGGGCTATCTGTTTCAGCTCAAGGACGGCAAGCCGGTCAACCTGACCGAGAAAACCGAGCGCCTGGGCGTTGCCAAGCTGGTCAACGGCATCCCGGTCGCTGAGACCGTGGTCTACCCGGCCATTGGCGAAACCAAGACCCATATCACCGTATTCACCGACACCACCTGCCCGTATTGCCACAAATTGCACGCCGAAGTGCCGGCCTTGAACAAAATGGGGGTCGAAGTGCGGTATGTTGCTTTCCCACGCCAGGGCCTCGGCTCGCCGGGTGATGAGCAACTGCAGAACGTGTGGTGCTCCACCGACAAGAAAGCGGCCATGGACAAGATGGTCGATGGCAAGGAAATCAAGGCCGCCAAGTGCGCCAACCCGGTTTCCAAGCAGTTCGCCCTCGGTCAGTCGATCGGGGTGAACGGCACGCCGGCCATCGTTTTGGCTGATGGCCAGGTGATTCCGGGCTACCAGCCGGCGCCACAAGTCGCCAAACTGGCGTTGGGTGCGAAATAATCCTGTGTCGTCACGGTAAGCCTTTGACGATCATGGAGCGACGACAGCGGTCGGCGCTCCATTAATAGAGAGCCACACAGGTTGTGGCTGTTTTTCACGGCCGACCTTGTGTCGGCCGTTTTATGGGGAGTTCAAAGTGAATCCGGTCAAAGTAGGCATCTGTGGGTTAGGTACCGTCGGTGGCGGCACCCTCAACGTACTTCAGCGCAACGCCGAGGAAATTGCTCGGCGTGCCGGGCGTGGAATCGAAGTGGCACAAATTGCCACGCGCACGCCAAAGCCTCAGTTCCAGACGACCGGCATTACGATTACCAACGATGTCTTCGAAGTGGCCACGAACCCTGAGATCGACATCGTCATAGAGCTGATGGGCGGCTATACCGTTGCCCGCGAGCTGGTACTCAAAGCGATCGAAAACGGAAAACATGTAGTCACCGCGAACAAGGCGCTGATCGCCGTTCACGGTAACGAGATCTTCGCCAAGGCGCGCGAGAAAGGCGTGATCGTGGCATTTGAAGCGGCGGTAGCCGGTGGGATCCCGGTGATCAAGGCGATTCGCGAAGGCCTGTCGGCCAACCGGATCAACTGGGTCGCGGGGATCATCAACGGCACCGGCAACTTCATCCTCACCGAAATGCGCGAGAAGGGCCGTACTTTCGACGACGTGCTCGTTGAGGCCCAGGCCCTGGGTTACGCCGAAGCCGATCCGACGTTCGACGTCGAAGGCATCGATGCGGCGCACAAGCTGACCATCCTGGCGTCCATTGCGTTCGGCATCCCGCTGCAATTCGACAAGGCCTACACCGAGGGCATCACCCAGCTGACCACCGCTGACGTGAACTACGCCGAAGCCCTGGGCTACCGGATCAAGCACCTGGGTGTGGCTCGCAGCACCTCCCGCGGCATCGAGCTGCGCGTGCACCCGACCCTGATCCCGGCGGACCGCCTGCTGGCCAACGTCAACGGGGTGATGAACGCAGTGATGGTCAACGGCGATGCTGCCGGTTCGACCCTGTTCTACGGCGCTGGCGCCGGCATGGAGCCAACCGCTTCGTCGGTGATCGCCGACCTGGTGGATGTGGTTCGCGCCATGACCAGCGACCCGGAGAACCGCGTCCCGCACCTGGCCTTCCAGCCGGACTCGCTGTCGGCCCACCCGATCCTGCCGATCGAAGCCTGCGAGAGCGCCTACTACCTGCGCATCCAGGCCAAGGACCATCCGGGCGTGCTGGCCCAGGTGGCGAGCATTCTGTCGGAGCGGGGCATCAACATCGAATCGATCATGCAAAAGGAAGTCGAAGAACACGACGGCCTGGTGCCCATGATCCTGCTGACGCACCGTGTGCTGGAACAGCACATGAACGACGCCATCACGGCCCTCGAAGCGTTGCAAGGTGTGGACGGTCCGGTGGTACGGATCCGTGTCGAACATTTGAATTAATTCAGCGGCAAGCGGCGTAGCGTGGTGCTTGCCGCTTGAAGCCCAAACCGAAGGTTTGCCCCTATGCGTTATATCAGTACTCGCGGCCAGGCACCGGCCCTGAATTTCGAAGACGTGCTGCTGGCGGGCCTGGCCAGCGACGGCGGCCTGTATGTGCCGGAAAACCTGCCGCGTTTCACCCAGGAAGAAATAGCTTCCTGGGCCGGCCTGCCGTACCACGAACTGGCGTTCCGGGTGATGCGCCCGTTTGTTGCCGGCAGCATTCCGGATGCCGATTTCAAGAAGATTCTTGAAGCCACTTATGGCGCGTTTTCCCACAGTGCAGTAGCACCTTTGCGTCAGCTCAACGGCAACGAATGGGTGCTGGAGCTGTTCCACGGCCCGACCCTGGCGTTCAAGGACTTTGCCCTGCAACTGCTCGGCCGCCTGCTTGACTACGTGCTGCAAAAGCGTGGCGAGCGTGTGGTCATCGTCGGTGCTACATCGGGCGATACCGGTTCGGCGGCGATCGAAGGCTGCAAACACTGCGAAAACGTCGACATCTTCATCCTGCACCCGCACAACCGGGTCTCGGAAGTCCAGCGTCGGCAGATGACCACGCTGTTTGGCGACAACATCCATAACATCGCCATCGAAGGCAACTTCGATGACTGCCAGGAAATGGTCAAGGCCAGCTTCGCCGACCAGAGCTTCCTCAAGGGCACGCGCCTGGTTGCGGTGAACTCGATCAACTGGGCGCGGATCATGGCCCAGATCGTCTACTACTTCCACGCTGCCCTGCAGTTGGGCGGCCCGGCGCGTTCGGTGTCGTTCTCGGTGCCGACCGGCAACTTCGGCGATATTTTCGCTGGTTACCTGGCACGCAACATGGGGCTGCCGATCAACCAGTTGATCGTCGCCACCAACCGCAACGACATCCTGCACCGCTTCATGAGCGGCAATCAGTACGTCAAGGAAACCCTGCACGCGACCCTGTCGCCGTCGATGGACATCATGGTTTCCTCGAACTTCGAACGCCTGTTGTTCGACCTGCACGGTCGCAACGGCGCGGCAATCGCCGGCTTGATGGACAACTTCAAGCAGGGCGGCGGTTTCAGCGTCGAACAGGAGCGTTGGAGCGAAGCGCGCAAGCTCTTCGATTCCCTGGCCGTGGACGATGTACAGACCTGCGAGACCATCGCCGAAGTGTTTGCCCAGACCGGCGAACTGCTCGATCCGCACACCGCCATCGGCGTCAAGGCGGCCCGTGAGTGCCGTCGCAGCCTGGATATCCCGATGGTGATTCTTGGCACGGCGCACCCGGTCAAGTTCCCCGAGGCCGTTGAAAAAGCCGGCGTAGGAAAAGCGCTTGAACTGCCTGCCCATCTTTCCGACTTGTTTGAGCGAGATGAGCGTTGCACCGTTTTGCCAAATGACCTGAAAGCGGTACAGGCCTTTGTCAGTCAGCATGGCAACCGCGGCAAGCCACTCTGATCGGTAAAAACCTGACACATTTGAAGCCCGTCTCCTGACGGGCTTTCTTATTTCTGCATGTCACACTGCGGCCCCTCAAGGATGGGTGAGTGGAAGTGAAGGACATGGGCATGCAGCTTTTGAGACGGGTGACGCCAGCCTTGCGTTGGCTGGTTTTTTTCAGCGTGCTGATGCTGGGCCGGGAAGGGCTGGCGATGGCGCCGAACGCCTCGCCAGCGCAGCGCGTGGCGACGACCAGGCCGCTGGTGCTGAGCCCGCAGGAGCGGGAGTGGATCGCCCGCCACCCGCAGGTGATCGTCGCTTCGGTGCAGTATCCGTTGTACCTGTTCAAGGATGAGCAGGGGCAGTGGACTGGCCTGAGCAACGATATCCTGCTGCGACTCTCGCGGATGACGGGCTTGCAGTTTGTCCATCAGGAGTCGTTCTCCACCGAGCATCTGCTGGGCCTGCTGGAAAGTGGGCAGGCGGACATGAGCAGCACCCTGGTGGTGAACGATGAGCGCAAGGGCTTCCTCGACTTCAGCCACGCCTTTGGCGGGTCGGGCTGGGTCTTCGTCGAGCTGGCCGCAGGCGAACCTGTGCAGTCGCTGGAGGCGCTCTCAGGCAAGGTCCTGGCACTACCGGCCCGGCATGCCCTGGAAGCCGGTATCCGGCGCGACTACCCACAGATCCAGTTGCGCACGGTGAAAACCTACGCCGAGGCGCGTGCCCTGGTGGAGAGCGGCGAAGCCCACGCCACCATCGAGAACGAAAATGGCGCCTATCAGTTTCCGGCGGGGCGACTGGCCATCGGTATGAGCGTCGAGGGCCACTGGGTCACCGACCATCTGGCCGTGCGCAAGGGCCAGCCGCAACTGTTGAGCATCCTCAACAAGGCTCTCGAGGCATTTCCTCCTGCCGAATTGCGCGCGATCCGCGTCAAGTGGCTCAGTGGCGTGGTGCCCATGCAGCCGCCATCACCGTGGCAACGGTTGATTGAATGGGCGTGCTGGGGGGGAGTGCTCGCGGGTGTGTTCGGCCTGATCTCGGTGTTGTGGAATCGCCGGCTCAATTGCCAGGTCGAGCGCCGAGTCAGGGCCGAAGAGGCGTTGGACGATCAGTTGGCGTTCGAACAATGCCTGATCAACGCCATGCCCGATCCGGTGTTCGTCAGGGATCTGGAGGGGCGCTTGATCCAGTGCAACAAGAGCTATGAAGAGTACCTGTCGACGCGCTTTGACCGAGTCCAGGGCAAACGCCTGACCGAGGTCGATACGCTGCCGGCCGCCACGGGCCAGTTGCTGCACGCTGAGTTCATGGCGCAACTGGGCAGCCGCAAAGGCCGTTTTATCGAACGTCAGCTGACGTTCAACAACGGCACGCGGGAGATTTACCAGTGGACGGTGCCGTTCTATAGCGCCAAGGGCGTGTTGCGTGGCGTGCTTGGCGGCTGGACCGCGCCCCGTGGGCCGCGCCACCAGGAGCCGCGCTGAGGTTTGGCGGGGTGTTTTTATCCTGTCATCTTTTCCCGGCATGCTCTGCCAACTAGGGTGTTGCGATATGCCTTCAGTCGAGATCTAGAACTTTCTTCTCGGGCCAGTGGTCATTTACAGTGAACGCGCCTTGGCACTTTGTTTCGGACTATTGAGTGGTGATCGAGATGGAAAGTATCAGCCTATTGTTGGGTGAAGCACTGAGCCCGTACCAGGTAACGCTGACCCCGTCGGGTGTTTCTGGAGAGTGCCTGGTGACCTTGAAGAATGCCGTGGGCGCGATTGTGGTCGAGCGTGAGTTCAGTCAGGCGCAACTGCGCGACAAGCGCCAGCTCACCGACGTGGTCGACGGCTTGCATCGTGATGTGCTGATTGCTGAAGGGCGGCTGCAGCCCTGTGTAATTGCGGCCTTGCGCAATGCCGCGCAAGACAAGCCGACAACGCTGGGCCACTGATTGAGTTTTTTCGGGAACCTTCCCGACATCCCGTAAGTCAGACCCTGTACCAACAAGAGCAAGCATTGTGCTCCGGTGCTTGTCGCTTGTGGTACGGGTCCTTGTTGACCACGTTTAACCCCGAGTCGTCTCCCCACTTCTCGGGGTTTCTTTTGTCTGGCGTTTGATCAGGGGGTCTGGTCCTGGAAAAAACGTCGGGCGTCCTCCAGGTATTCGTTGCGCATCTGCGGGTCGAGCCATTGCGCGTAAAACTCGATCAAGCGATTGTCCCGCAGCTTGAGCACCGTGGCGTTGATCGCCTTGATGGCTTGGCGCCCCTGGGCTGTATCCGAACAGGCGATATGGATCGACTGATACTTGTCCGCGCCACGAATCCCATAGAACTCCAGCTCCTCGGGCGCGATGCCCTGTTGCTGTGCCTGATAGCGAATTTCTGGCCAGTAGCCCAGCAACGCCATCAGGCGCCCCGCACGTTGCATCTGCAGGAGGCTGCCCAGGGCGTCGTTGCCGTAGTGGGCCGACAGGCTGTTGCCGGGAGCCTGCTGCAGGATGCGATCGACCATCTGCCCGTAACTGCGTTCGGCGACCACGCCAAGCTTGCTGTTGTCGCGCGCCAGCAGTAACTCCAGGTCAACCTGGTTGTCGATGATGTAGGGCGCCAGCGCGCCACGGTCCTTGTGGCGGATGGTGATGCCGTTACTGCGGATGCGAAACGCCGGGATCGAATAGGCGAGGCGTTTTGCCCGCTGCGGGTTCCACACCAGCGATGGGTCGCAGGTGAAGCTTGGTTCCAGGAGCATTTGCATGGCGCGCGCGCGATTGACCCGCATCAGGCTGTGCTGGTACTCGGGCATGCTGGCGATCAACAGCGGCATGAACTGGTCGACCGCTCCCTGGTTTTTCTGCGCTCCCTCGAAAATCGTCAGCGGCGGCAAATCGCGCAGCAGCCAGACCAGGGTGTCCTTGTCATTGGCCGCGGCCGGCATCACCGCAAGGCCAGCCAGGGCCGCACCAACCAGCGCCAGACGCTGTTGTCGGCCGAACAGCCGGCCCAGTGCGGACAGCCTGTTCAGCTTAGATCGCCCCATCTTCACGCAGGCGCGTGATCTGTGCCGCGTCATAGCCCAGCGCACCCAGCACCTGGGCGTTGTGTTCGCCCAGTTCAGCCCCCACCCACTCGCAACTGCCGGGTGTTTGCGAGAGTTTTGGCACGATGCCCGGCATCTTGAACTCCTTGCCGTCGGGCAGCTTGGCCTGGAGGAACATCTCCCGGGCGAGGAATTGCGGGTCGCTGAACATGTCTTCGGCGCTGAAGATACGACTGGCAGGCACCTCGGCGGCGTTCAGGCGCTCGATCACGGTATCCAGCGGTAGCGAGCTGACCCACCGATCAATCACTCCGTACAGCTCGTCACGTCGGCTGTCGCGCCCATCGTTGCTGGCCAGGGCCGGGTCGCAGGCCAGGTCGTCGCGGCCGATGGTCTGCATGAAGCGCTTGAAGATTGCGTCGCCATTAGCGCCGATCTGCACATGTTTGCCGTCGGCGCTAGTGTGGATGGAGGAGGGTGTGATGCCGGGCATGATGTTGCCGGTGCGCTCGCGGATGAAGCCGAACACATCGAACTCCGGCACCATACTTTCCATCATGGCGAAGATCGCTTCATACAGCGCCACGTCCACCACTTGCCCCTGGCCCCCATTGACTTCGCGATGGCGCAGAGCCATGAGCGCGCCGATTACCCCCCACAACGCGGCAATCGAGTCACCGATGGAAATCCCGGTGCGTACCGGTGGACGGTCCTCGAAGCCGGTGATGTAGCGCAAGCCGCCCATGGACTCACCTACCGCACCAAAGCCGGGCTGGTCTTTCATCGGGCCGGTCTGGCCGAAGCCGGACAAACGCACCATCACCAGTTTTGGGTTCAGGGCATGCAGCACATCCCAACCCAGGCCGAGCTTCTCCAGCACCCCGGGGCGGAAGTTTTCGATGAGGATGTCGGCTTCACCCAGCAGCTTTTTCAGAATGGCCAGGCCATCGGGGTGCTTGAGGTTGAGGGTCAGGGACTTCTTGTTGCGTGCCTGGACAAACCACCACAGCGAGGTGCCCTCGTAGAGTTTGCGCCACTTGCGTAACGGGTCACCGCCATCCGGAGATTCGATCTTGGTCACATCGGCGCCGAATTCGGCACAGATGCGTGAGGCAAATGGCCCGGCGATCAAGGTGCCGAGCTCGATGACTTTCAGGCCGGAAAGCGGTTTGGCGGTAAGCGGCATGGGCGATCCTGTAGGACAAAAGCGGAGTCAATGCAGCCTTTTATCATAGCCAGGCGCTCATCGCCCAAGCTTGATGGTCGTGATGATTCGTTGAATAGCCCCGGCATCGGTTAGACTTGCCGCCTTTCCTCGTATCAAGAAGCCCGTTCATGGCCCAGCCGTCCACGACCTACAAGTTTGAACTGAACCTTACCGACCTCGACCGCAGCGTGTACGAGAACGTCAAGCAGACCATCGCCCGTCACCCTTCGGAAACCGAAGAGCGCATGACCGTGCGGCTGCTGGCCTATGCCTTCTGGTACAACGAGCAATTGTCTTTTGGTCGCGGGTTGTCGGACGTGGACGAACCGGCGCTGTGGGAAAAGAGCCTGGACGATCGCGTTCTGCACTGGATCGAAGTCGGCCAGCCAGACGCTGACCGCCTGACCTGGTGCTCGCGTCGCACCGAGCGCACCAGCCTGCTGGCCTACGGCAGCCTGCGAGTCTGGGAAGGCAAAGTGATACCGGCGATCAGGAACCTGAAAAACGTCAACATCGCGGCGGTGCCCCAGGAAGTCCTGGAAACCCTGGCCAAGGACATGCCCCGCGTCATCAAGTGGGACGTGATGATCAGCGAGGGCACGATCTTCGTTACCGACGACCGTGGCCAGCATGAAGTCCAGCTGCAATGGCTGGCGGGCGAGCGCGGCTAAGGCCTGTTGCCGATCTGGGAGCAGTAGCCTGTAGTCCCGCCGCATTTAACCTGTGAATTTAAGAGAAACCACTGTCATCCCATGCGCATAGAACCTCGCCAGCTTCCCGCCACCCTGCCATTTCTCGGTGATCTGCCGCCGCTGCTGACCCGCTTGTACGCGGCGCGCGGGGTGCAGTCGGAAGCTGAGCTGGACAAGAGTCTGGCGCGCTTGATCCCGTTTCAGCAGCTCAAGGGGATCGACGCCGCGGTGGACCTGCTGGTGGTGGCGCTGGAGCAGCGCCAGCGGATCCTGATCGTCGGCGATTTCGATGCCGACGGCGCGACGGCGAGTACGGTCGGGGTGCTGGGGTTGCGCCTGCTGGGGGCGGCCCATGTCGATTACCTGGTGCCGAACCGTTTTGAGTACGGCTACGGCCTGACCCCGGAAATCGTCGAGGTGGCGTTGACCCGCACCCCGCAATTACTGATCACCGTGGACAACGGTATTTCCAGCGTCGAAGGCGTGGCAGCGGCCAAAAAGGCCGGGCTCCAGGTACTGGTCACCGACCACCACTTGCCGGGTGATGAACTGCCGCTGGCCGATGCCATCGTCAATCCGAACCAGCCGGGCTGCGACTTTCCGAGCAAGGCGCTGGCCGGTGTCGGAGTGATTTTCTACGTGCTGATGGCGTTGCGTGCACGCTTGCGCAGCCTGGGTTGGTACGCCAGCACGGCGCAACCGAACATCGGCGAGTTGCTGGATCTGGTGGCGCTAGGCAGTGTGGCCGACGTGGTACCCCTGGATGCCAACAACCGGATCCTGGTGCACCAGGGCCTGGAACGGATTCGCGCCGGGCGCGCGCGGCCGGGGATCAAGGCAATCCTCGAAGTGGCCAAGCGTGACCACGCGCGGATTACCTCCACCGACCTGGGCTTCATCCTCGGCCCGCGCCTGAACGCGGCGGGGCGCCTGGACGACATGAGCCTGGGCATCGAGTGCCTGCTCACCGACAACGTCGAGCTGGCGCGGGAAATGGCCGCGCAACTGGACGGCATGAACCAGGACCGTAAATCCATCGAGCAGGGCATGCAGCGTGAAGCGCTGGCCCAGCTCAAGGACCTGCCCGTGGAGTCGATGCCATTCGGCTTGTGCCTGTTTGATCCGGAGTGGCACCAAGGGGTGATCGGCATCCTCGCGTCGCGGATGAAAGAACGTTATTTCCGTCCCACCATCGCGTTTGCCGATGCGGGCGACGGCATGCTCAAAGGTTCCGGGCGGTCGGTGCAGGGATTCCACATTCGCGACGCCTTGAGCGTGGTGGCGGCGCAGCACCCGGACCTGATCAGCAAGTACGGTGGTCACGCCATGGCCGCGGGCCTGACTTTGCCGCAAGCGAACTTTGCGCTGTTCGCCGAGGCGTTCGACGCCGAAGTGCGTCGTCAGTTGCGTGAAGAAGACCTGACCGGCCGTCTGCTGTCGGACGGCACCCTGGCTGTTGAAGAGTTTCACCTGGAACTGGCCCGCGCCTTACGCCACGCCGGCCCATGGGGGCAGCACTTCCCGGAGCCGCTGTTTCATGGTGTGTTCCAGTTGGTCGAGCAGCGGGTGGTGGGTGAACGGCACCTCAAAGTGGTCCTGAAAAGCGAATGCGGTTCGGTCAAGCTCGACGGCATCGCCTTTGGTATCGATCGCGAAGTGTGGCCGAACCCGACCATCCGCTGGGTCGAACTGGCCTACAAGCTCGATGTGAACGAGTTCCGTGGCCAGGAAACCGTGCAGTTGATGATTGCCCATATCGAACCGCGTTAAACCCTGCTGGCTGCGCCGATGTCGACTAGGCTCTAAGCACTGCTTGATTGGCCTTGTGACGTATCGTCCATTTTTTGCCCGCGGGGGCGGGTGCTGCATCCTTTCCTGTCACTCGTCGACTATTCAAACAGAACCCTGGAGCCTGCCCACTGATTCGAGAGGTGCCCCATGAGTCTGCTGCTTGAACCCTATACCCTTCGTCAATTGACCCTGCTCAACCGCATCGCCGTGTCGCCGATGTGCCAATACTCCAGCGTCGATGGACTGGCCAATGACTGGCACCTCGTGCACCTCGGCAGCCGCGCCGTGGGCGGGGCCGGCCTGGTGTTCACCGAAGCCACCGCCGTGACTGCCGATGGTCGCATCACCGCCCAGGACCTGGGCCTGTGGAACGACGCGCAGATCGAACCGCTGCAACGCATCACCCGTTTCATTACCGCCCAAGGGGCGGTGGCCGGCATCCAGTTGGCGCACGCCGGACGCAAGGCCAGCACTCATCGGCCATGGTTGGGCAAGCACGGCAGCGTCAAGCCGGCCGATGGTGGCTGGACGCCGGTAGGCCCTTCGCCGATAGCCTTCGATCCGGAACACAGCCAGCCCACCCAACTGAGCGAATCGCAGATCAGCGAGGTCATCCAGGCCTTTGTCGAGGCCGCTAAACGCGCCC
Organism: Pseudomonas sp. IT-P176; assembly: GCF_949767245.1. Lineage (NCBI taxonomy): Bacteria > Pseudomonadati > Pseudomonadota > Gammaproteobacteria > Pseudomonadales > Pseudomonadaceae > Pseudomonas > Pseudomonas sp. IT-P176. Next base: position 296,473 of record NZ_CATKPN010000068.1, on the reverse strand, counting down.
TGGAGGCAGGTTTCAAGGTGGTCGAGGTGCACGCAGCCCACGGTTACCTGCTGCATCAGTTTCTTTCGCCCCTGAGTAACCAGCGGCGCGACCAGTATGGGGGGTCGTTCGAAAACCGCATTCGCCTGGTGCTGCAAGTGACCGAGGCGGTGCGTGCCGTATGGCCAGAGGAATTGCCGTTGTTCGTGCGGGTATCGGCCACTGACTGGGTCGAGGACGGCTGGAATCCGGACGAAACCGTGGAGCTGGCGCGGCGCCTGAAAGCCTTGGGGGTCGACCTGATCGATGTGTCCTCGGGCGGAACCGCGGCAAATGCCGAGATCCCCACAGGACCGGGTTATCAGACGCGATTTGCCGAACGGGTACGCAAGGAGTCCGGGATCGCCACCGGCACCGTAGGCCTGATTACCGAACCGGCCCAGGCCGAGCACATTTTGCGTACCTGCCAGGCCGACATCATCCTGCTGGCCCGTGAACTGCTGCGTGACCCTTACTGGCCGCTGCACGCTGACGACGACCTGGGCGGACGCAAGGCGATATGGCCGTCACAGTACCAACGGGCAACCCACCGCGATCAGCCGATCCATGAGTCGGATCTACGCGATTGATCGATTTGTAGGGGGGTAGGGGCAGGCTTGCCAACCTGCCCCTTGTAGGATCGTTCAAACGTTATTGCATGGCCTTTTACGCAGCAGGCCAATCCGGATAGTTGCGCTTGTCCGGCGCCGGCGGGAAGTACTGGTACAGCCAGGTCTCGCTCAGTGTCCGGTCCTGGGTGCGGATGAACAGACGCAGCTCTACCGGCTCCACGCTGTCGGTGGTGGGGAACCAGTCGAAGGTGATCCGGTAGCCCTTGATGTCATCGAGCACCAGCACGTTGAAATCCTTGACCTCACCGTTCGACGCGGTCACCACCGGCTCGATGCCAGTGCCCGGTGGCAGGCGATCCAGACCGCCGCCGTTGAAGTCGACGGCAAAGCGCCGCGCCCAGACCTTCGGATAATGCTCACCCGGGGCCCAGCCTTCGGTGAACCCGCCCATGCCCGATCGGGTGGCGTTAACCCGTGCCAGTGGCGTACCGACGGGCGGCAGGGCGCTCCAGTAGAGCTTGTAGCCATAGTTCAGGGAGTCGCCAGCCGCCACCGGCTTTTTCGGCGTCCAGAAGGCCACGATGTTGTCCAGGGTTTCGCCCGTGGTAGGGATTTCCAGCAGGTCGATGGAGCCTTCGCCCCAAGCGGTGGTTGGTTCGACCCACAGACTTGGACGCTTGCTGTACCAGTCGACGGTGTCTTGATAGCTGGCAAATTCGTGGTCGGTCTGGACCAGGCCGAAACCTTTCGGGTCCTTGTCGGCGAAGGCGTTGAACTGCAGGGTCGCCGGATTGTTCAGCGGACGGCAGATCCACTCGCCGTTGCCGCGCCACATGGCGAGGCGGTCCGAGTCGTGGATTTGCGGGTGAATGGTGTCGCACATGCGCCGCTCATGGGTGCCGCAACTGAACATGCTGGTCATCGGCGCAATGCCCAATTGTTCAATGGCGGTGCGGGCGTTGACGTGGGCATCGACGGCCATCACTACCTGATTGGCCTGGCAATCGATGTCGAAGCGATAGGCCCCGGTGGCGCTCGGTGAATCGAGCAGGGCATAGACCACAAACCGAGTGCTGTCCTTGTCCGGGGTTTCGAACCAGAACTTGGTGAAGTCGGGGAATTCTTCGCGTTTTTTCGCGTAGGTGTCGATAGCCAGGCCGCGGGCCGACAAGCCGTACTGGCCGGTGTTGTCCACCGCGCGGAAGTAGCTGGCGCCGAGGAACGACACCACGTCGTGCCGGTCCAGTTCCGGGGCCTTGAACAGCTTGAACCCGGAGAACCCCAGGTCACCCTTCAGTTGTGCTGTATCGACTTTGGAGTTCTGGTAGTTGAACAGTGCCGGGCGGAAGTGCACTTCCCGCGCCTGCCGGGTTTTCGGGTCGACGCTGTACATGCGCACCGGCTGCTTGAAGCCCATGCCGACATGGAAGAACTGCACGTCGAGCTGGCCATTCAGTTCATTCCACAGGGAATGTTTGGCGTCGTATTGAATGGCATTGAAGTTCTGCGGCGTCATGCTGGCCAATGTCGGCGGCAGCACCTGCTTGGTGTCGGCGTAGCGGGTGCTGGCCAGTTGTTTGGCCTGCACCTTCAGCGCCTCGAAATCGAAGGCTTGCGCCTCACCATCAGCCGTGCCGGCCCAGGCACGGGCGGCCAGCAGTCCGGTGGCCGAGAGGCCGGTGTAGGCGGCGATGGCCATGGAGGCCTTGAGCAAATTCCTGCGGTGCATAGGACAACCTGTCTTGGACGATCCCGCGGCGTTCCTGGCTGCGTTACGGATCAGAAATAGAGGTTCGGACAAACCTTCGGCCAAACGCATGGGAGTTTAAACAGATGCCAAACAAGTTAAAGGGTTCGAAATAACTCGCAAACTGATTGCCTTGCACTTTGCGCAAAACTGCGGCGGGTCAGGTCGTGGACGGGGTTCAACGTCTGTCCGATGCAGTGTTTAAAATAAGCGTTTTTATTTTTTTGACTAATTACTCTAAAAATACCTCGCAACGGATTTTTTGTTTCTATTCTTAGGTTCATTACCGGCCCTTGCCCAGGGGTTGGCGCAGGTTGGAGCAACAGCAGGGCGATGGAGTAATCAGGGTTTCATCACATGCAGAGGGACATCGTCCATGGCTAAAGCGCAAGGCATCATCGGTTGGCTGGGTTTGTTTGCAGGCATGAACTTTTCGCGGCGGTCACGCCGGTTGAGTTCAGAGGAAATAAAACTGCTGGAGCGTTATCGCGAGCTCTCGGAGAGTGACCGGATTGCCATGCGCTATCTGGTGGATGCAATGCGCAGTGTGTCGCGGTTCTGAAGAAGGGGGTAGGACTCTCCCCTGGTAGTTGCAGGGGAGAGCATCATCACCACTGCTGGTGACGCTCGGTTCGCTGATGCAGGATCCGCAGAACCTGGACCTGGCCCAGGGCCAGGCGATAGGGCACGACGAAGGGTATTTGATTCAGCACCAGTTCGCGCACATCCGGTACCTGTGACGGACGGCCCGAGCCGGGAAAACGTTGCAGTTGTTCAAGCCTGTCGAAGATGTCGGCCACTACATCGTCGGCGCCGGCCACTCCAACCAGGCCACTGTAATGTTCATGAATGGCCTGCAGATCACTTTCAGCTTTTTCGGTCAGTGCGACTCTCGGCACGGTTCGCCCACTTAGCCTTGACGGCGTCCAGTTCGGTCAGTTTGCCAGCGTCGGCATCGGCAATGCCTTCGCTGATGGCTTGCAGATGCCAGGACTCGGCTTCCACATAACGAACCAGTGCACGCTTGAGATGGTACTGCCTGTCACGATCGGTCGCGGCAGCCAGTTGATCCAGCTGCTGGGCCAGGACCTCTTCGACTCGAAAAGACAAAACGGGCGAAGCCATGGGGCTCTCCTGTAGAGGTTGTATACGCTGTAAACAAGGTATACACCCTAGGCTTCGCTCGTGCCTCAGTCAACCGTCGGTGCGTGCGCCGGTCGTCGTTAACCTTAGCGGGGCAGGTGCCAGGGGGCTGCCGGTAAGTATGACCAGATGTCTTGCCCGTCCAGTGCTTGTTGGACCTTAGCCCACTTCTCCTACCGCCCTGTACGCCTCATCGATGGCGGCATGGGCATAAGCACTCCAGGCTGCGTCGGAATTGGCGATGCTGACCTTGCCCACTGGCTGACGCGCCAGGTTCATCAGTTTTTCACTCTCGTCGGAATCGTCGTACAGGCTATTGGAGAAGTACGCGTAGCCATGTGACCAGCGGTTGACGGTGATGGCCAGGATGTCGGTCTGGTGGTTGAAGCCACCCGGGCCGAGCATGCGTTGCAGCTGATCGCGCAGTTGGGCTTCGAGGACCTCGAAGGTCTGTCCGTACAGTCGACCTCGACCGGCACGGGCCTGGTCGCGGGCGTTCATGCCGCTGTTGGGGCTGGTGGGCACATAGACCATGTGCAGGCCAATTGGCTGTGTCGGGTCCTTGGGGTGATCGTAGCCGCCCATGCTCACCGGGTAGTCGAGCTTGATCCGGCTGTAGGGCTGGGTCGCGGCATAGATTTCGTGGACCCCCAGTTTCTGGAACGATTGCCAGTTGCGGATCACCACTTTGGTGTACACCAGCGGGAATTTCACGTTCTGGCTCAGGGCGTGGGATTGTTCGGCCGAGAGGTCGCGCAGCAAGTAGGGAATCATCATGTTGTAGCAGGCCATGATGCAGTGTTTGCCACGCACCTGGCTCAGTTGTCCGCCACGGCTGTAACCGATGTTCACCCCGTTGCCGATGTTGCGCACGCTGACTGCAGTGCTGTTGAGGCGAATGCGCACCGGGGTTTTCGCCTGGTCGAGTTTGCTGTAGTCGAACGGTGCCAGGACGATATCGTCCATGGTGTGACCGGGGGCCACTGCCGGGATCAGGCTGCGCACCAGCAGGCGGGCCAGCGAGGCGTTGCCGTCGGGGAAGTGGTAGATGTAGGGCTCTTCCATTTCCGCCTGGGCTTCTTCGCTGATCGGCTCCAGGTTCATCGCCGAGAAGCCTGGGAAACCGACGTTGTAGGCGTCATACGCTGCCACGGCATCGATGCTCAGGGCCATGAAGTCGTTGGTGCGGCTCTGGAAATACTTCACCGCCTGTTCCGAAAGGCCGACGTCCTTGAGCAGGAAGTCGCGATAGCTGGTGCGCTCCAGGTGGGCGGTTTTGTCTTCGGTGGATTGGCCTGCCAGGTAGTCCGTGGGGGCGCTGTGCACCGCGATCAGTGCTTCACGGTCGGCCTGTGGCAGTGGGAAGTCGTTGATGAAGTCTTCAATGCTGCGGGCGTGCAACTGGTCCGGGGCGATATCGTCGGCCACCATCGGGGTTGGGTCGCCGGTCACCAGTTTGTCTTCGCCGAAGTTTTCCTTGTCGAAGAACACCGCGCGTGACAGGCCCAAGCCAGGATAGAACTGGCGATCGAAAGCACTTTCAAAGCGCTTGATGTCGACCCCGAGTTTCTTCAGCAGGCCATTCACTTCCTTGCTGTAGAGGTGGCTGGGCGACTGGAAGGCTTCACTGCCGCCATAGCCGAGGATCATCCGTCCGCCGGCGGAGAACTCGTTGCGCTTGGCGTGGCCTCCGAAGTCGTCGTGGTTTTCCAGGATCAGGATGCGTGCCTTGGGATGTTTTTCGCGGTAGAACCAGGCGGCGGACAACCCGCTCAGGCCTCCGCCGACCACCACCAGGTCGTACTCTTCGCTGATCGGCAGTGGGTCGGTGTCGAAGACTTTTTTCTCCCAGCCCATCTGGTGCGCCAGTTCGAACGAGCCGACGTGGCTGCCGCGCAGGCCGGTGAGGGCGGGTGGGTAGTAGCGGCCATCAGGGGCGGCCTGGAGCAGTTGCAGCGGGGTCATTCCGGCGGCAATGCTGATGGCGACACCGTTGAGGAAGTCGCGGCGGGTGATATCCATGTTCAATCCTTGGTGGTTTTTTAGTCGCCCCGACCCGCGTGCAGGGGGCAGGGCGTTGTCGTTACCGGCTGACTTTCCAGGCATCGCCTGCTGGGGCGGTGCCATGGTCATAGGGTTTGCCGAGCCACATGTAGAGCAGGCCCAGGCCAATGACGATGGCCGTGCTCAGCACCATCGCGTAGTTGACGTACCACGGCGCATCCGGCGTGCGTGGCCAAGCCATGTTGATGATTGCCCCGACACCATAGACCAGCGCGCCGATGTTCACGGGCAGGCCCCAGGCCCCGAGGGTGAACTTGCCGCTGGGTTTCCAGCCGCGAGCGCGGGCGTAGAGCGCCGCGAGCACGATCATCTGGAATGCCAGGTAGATCCCGATGGCAGCGAAGCTGACGATGGTGGCGACGGCGTCCTGTAGGAAAAAGCCCAGGGCGATGATCAACGCCGGCAGGATACCGGAGACGAACAAGGCGGCAACCGGAACCTGGGTGTTCGGCGAAATCCGCTTGAGTAGGCCGCTGCCGATGACCATTTCGTCACGCGCGTAGGAGTACAGAAGACGGCTGGCCGCCGCTTGTAGGCTGATCACGCAGGAGATGAAGGAAATCATCACCACGCCCATCACCACCTTTGAGCCGACCGGGCCGAACGCGTTGTTGAGGATGGTGGTGACCGGGTCTTTATCGGTGCCATTGATCACCGCTTGCATGTCCGGCACCGCCAGGATCAGGGCCAGGCAGGCAAACATCGCGGCAATGCCGCCGATGTAGATGGTCATGCGCATGGCCACCGGAATTTTCTTGCTCGGGTTGGGGGTTTCTTCGGCCACATCGCCACAGGCTTCGAAGCCGTAGTACAGGAACATCCCGGCCAGGGAGGCGGTCAGGAACGCCGGCAGGTAGGAGCCATCGACGCTGATGTCGAAGGTGTTGAACAGCACGCTGAGGGGTTGATGACGCTCGAACAGCAACAGATAGACACCGACGATGACCGCGCCGATCAGTTCACAGAGGAAACCGAACATGGCAATGCGCGCCAGCACCTTGGTGCCGCTGAGGTTGACCAGGGTGGCGAACAGCGTCAGTACCAGGGCAATGATGATGTTGGTGTTGTTGTTCGGTTCAAAGCCGAGCATGGCCGCCAGGTACGGGCCGGCGCCGACCGCGACGGCAGCGATGGTCACGCACAGGGCAATGGAGTAGATCCAGCCCACCATCCACGCCCAGCGCTTGCCCACCAGGCGTCGGGCCCACGGGTAGACGCCGCCGGAGATCGGGAACTGCGAGACCACTTCGCCGAAGATCAGGCACACCAGCATCTGGCCGCAGCCCACCAGCAGGTAGGCCCAGAACATCGGTGGGCCACCGGCGGCCAGGCACAGGCCGAAGAGGGTATAGACCCCGACGACCGGAGACAGGTAGGTGAAGCCCAGGGCGAAGTTTTCCCACAGGCTCATGCTGCGATTGAAATTGGAGGTGTACCCCAGTTTACGTAGCTGCTCGGCATCGCTGTCAGCGACGGCGGGAGAGTGTTCGGGTAATGCACTCATGGCGTGGATGCTCCGGAAAATCGGCAGATTTCGGATGGCCGAAACCGTGGCGGGGCCTTGAGGGCGCCGCCAGGATCGGTGGTTATTGTTTTTGTCTTCTTTGGTTTGGAGCCTGGTGGTGCGGACTGCCGGTTTCTGCCTTGAAACCGAGGTGACGCCATCGCCAGCAGGCTGGCTCCCACAGTTTGAAATGCGTTTCCCTGTGGGAGCCAGCCTGCTGGTGAGGCGTTTAGTGCTTGAACATCACATGCCGCACGGTGGTGTAGTCCTCGAGCCCATACATGGACATGTCCTTGCCATACCCGGACAGTTTCTGACCGCCATGGGGCATTTCGCTGACCAGCATGAAGTGGGTATTCACCCAGGTGCAGCCATATTGCAAACGCGCGGCGAGACGGTGGGCACGGCCTACGTCAGCGGTCCACAGCGACGACGCCAGGCCGTAGTCCGAATCGTTGGCCCAGCCCAGTACCTGAGCCTCATCGTTGAAACGAGTCACCGAGACCACTGGGCCGAACACTTCACGCCGGACGATTTCATCGTCCTGCTGGGCGTCGGCCAGTACCGTTGGCTCGAAGAAGAAACCCTCGCCTTCCACGGCCTTGCCGCCGGTGATCAAGCGAATGTGCGGTTGCGCCACGGCGCGCTCTACAAAACCGGCGACGCGGTCGCGATGCTGGGCGGTGATCAGCGGGCCCAGTTCGGTGGCGGGATCATCCTGCAGGCCGTATTTGATGCTGCTGACCGCGGCCCCCAGTTTCTCCACGAACTGCTCGTAGATACCGGCCTGGGCATAGATGCGGCAGGCAGCGGTGCAGTCTTGGCCGGCGTTGTAGAAACCGAAGGTGCGGATGCCTTCCACGGCCGCGTCGATGTCGGCGTCGTCGAAGATGATCACCGGCGCCTTGCCGCCCAGTTCCATGTGCATGCGTTTGACGCTGTCAGCGGTGCTGGAAATGATGTTCGAGCCGGTGGCGATCGAGCCGGTCAGCGACACCATGCGCACTTTCGGATGAGTGACCAGCGGGCTACCCACCGTCGGCCCACGACCGAACACCAGGTTGAGCACGCCAGCCGGAAAAATCTCCGACGCCAGCTCGGCCAGGCGCAAGGCGGTCAGCGGGGTCTGTTCCGACGGCTTGAGCACCACGGTATTGCCGGCCGCCAGGGCTGGAGCGATTTTCCAGGCGACCATCATCAGCGGGTAGTTCCACGGCGCAATGGAGGCAATCACGCCGACTGGATCGCGGCGGATCATCGAGGTGTGGCCCGGCAGGTATTCACCCCCGGCCATGCCGCTCATGCAACGGCTGGCGCCGGCGAAGAAGCGGAACACATCGGCAATCGCCGGGATCTCATCGTTCAACGCCGCACTCAGCGGTTTGCCGCAGTTATCCGATTCCAGCTTGGCCAGTTCTTCGCCGTGGGCTTCGATGGCGTCGGCCAGCTTGAGCAGCAGCAGCGAGCGGTCCTTGGGCGGGGTCTGCGACCAACTGTCGAAGGCCGCATCGGCGGCGCGTACGGCGGCGTCGACCTGGGCTTCGCTGGCTTCGTTGATCTGCACCAGCACACGGCCCAGCGACGGGTTGAAGACGGCCTGGGCCGGGCCTTCGCCCTCCACCAGTTGGCCGTTGATCAGCAGTTTGGTTTGCATGTTCATGTCCTCTTTGGCGCTTTTATTGTTCTGTAGAAACCGGATCACTGTAGGAGCGAGCCTGCTCGCGAAGAACGTCAGAGCACCGCGTTCATCCAGGCAGCACTCGTCATCGTTAACGTTTTTCGCGAGCAGGCTCGCTCCTACAGGAGATGTTGGTCGTCAGTTACTTCCCACCACTGCCCGCCACGCTTTCACCGCCGCGTGTCAGGTAGTAGGCACCGAGAATCGGCAGCATGGTCACGATCATCACCAGCATCGCCACCACGTTGGTCACAGGCACGTCCCGTGGGCGGCTCAGTTGATTGAGCAGCCACAGCGGCAAGGTGCGTTCATGGCCGGCGGTGAAGGTGGTGACGATGATTTCGTCGAACGACAGGGCAAACGCCAGCATGCCGCCGGCCAGCAACGCCGAGCCGAGGTTCGGCAGGATGATGTAGCGGAAGGTCTGCCAGCCATCGGCGCCCAGGTCCATCGAGGCCTCGATCAGGCTGTGGGAGGTGCGGCGCAGGCGGGCGATGACGTTGTTGTAGACGATCACCACACAGAAGGTCGCGTGACCGACGATGATGGTGAACATACCTGGCTCGATGCCCAGGGATTTGAAAGTCGCCAACAAGGCAATCCCGGTGATGATCCCCGGCAGGGCAATCGGCAGGATCAGCATCAACGAGATGCCTTGCTTGCCGAAGAAGTCGCGCCGGTACAGCGCCGCCGAGGCCAGGGTGCCGAGGACCATGGCAATCAGGGTCGCGATGGCGGCGATCTGGGCCGACAGCTTGATGGCTTCCAGGACGTCAGGTCGCGAGAACGCAACGCCGATCCACTTCAGGGTGAAACCCTTGGGCGGAAAACTGAACGCTGCGTCTTCGGTGTTGAAGGCGTACAGGAAGATGATCAGGATCGGGAAGTGCAGGAACACCAACCCGCCCCAGGCCGCGATGCGCAGACCTAAAGAAGCTTTCTCAGAGTGCATCGAAGGCCCCCAGGCGTTTGACGATGGATAGGTAGATGGCGATCAGCACGATCGGCACCAGGGTGAAAGCCGCGGCCATCGGCATGTTGCCGATCGCGCCTTGCTGGGCGTAGACCATGCTGCCGACGAAGTAACCCGGCGGGCCCACCAGTTGCGGCACGATGAAATCGCCCAGGGTCAGGGAGAAAGTGAAGATCGAACCCGCGGCGATGCCCGGGATCGACAGCGGCAGGATCACCTGCATGAAGGTCTGGCGCGGCTTGGCCCCGAGGTCGGCGGAGGCTTGCAGCAGGGACGGTGGCAGGCGCTCCAGCGAAGCCTGGATCGGCAGGATCATGAACGGCAGCCAGATGTACACGAACACCATGAAGCGGCCCAGGTGCGAGGTGGACAGGGTGCTGCCTCCGATCCCGGGAATCCCCAGCACGAATTGCAGCACCGGCTCCAGCCCCAGGTGCTGGACGAACCACTGTGCGACGCCGCCTTTGGCCAGCAGCAAGGTCCAGGCGTAGGCCTTGACGATGTAGCTGGCCCACATCGGCATCATCACCGCAATGTAGAAGAACGCCTTGGTCTTGCCGGTGGTGTAGCGCGCCATGTAGTAGGCAATCGGAAACGCCACGATGGCGCTGGCGATCGAGACCACGATGGCCATGCTCAGGGTGCGCAGGATGATGTCGAAGTTCGACGGCTGGAACAGCGCGGCGAAGTTGCCCAGGGTCAGGTCGGGGGTGACCGCCATGGTGAAGTCGTCAAAGGTGTAGAAGCCCTGCCATAACAGGGTCAGGAGCGAGCCGAGATAGATCGCGCCGAACCAGATCAGCGGCGGCACCAGCAACATCGACAGGTACAGATTGGGGCGGCGATACAGCAGGTTGGAGAACCGGCGCAGCGGCGAGCCCCCCGAAGGCGTTTGTGTCATGGTCACGGTGTTCATCTCACACCCCGCTCGTGACGGTGTCGTGCAGCGGGGTCATCGCCTCGCGGGCCCAGCGCGCGCTGATGCGTTGTCCGGTCTGGTGCTGGGCGCTGGTGTCCAGCCACTGGTTGTTGGCCTTGCTGATGTTCAGGGTCTGGCCGTTTTCCAGCTTCAACTCGTAACGGGTGGCGCTGCCCTGGTACTGGATGTCGTGCAGCAGGCCGCTGACTTCGATCTCATGGCTGGCCAGCGGGCCTTCGGCGAAACGCACGTGTTCCGGACGAATCGAGAAGGGCTGCGGGTTGCCGCTCAGTTGTTGCGCCAGGTCGCCACGGATCACGTTGGAGGTGCCGACGAATTCGGCGACGAAGGTGGTGGCCGGTTTCATGTACAGGTTGCGCGGGGTGTCGACCTGCTCGATGCGGCCCTTGTTGAACACCGCCACGCGGTCGGACATCGACAGGGCTTCGGTCTGGTCGTGGGTGACGAAAATGAAGGTGATGCCGAGCTGGCGCTGCAGTTTCTTCAGCTCGCTCTGCATTTGCTCACGCAGCTTCAGGTCCAGCGCCCCCAGGGGTTCGTCGAGCAACAGCACCCGTGGGCGATTGACCAGAGCGCGAGCCAGGGCCACACGCTGGCGCTGGCCGCCGGACAATTGCACCGGCTTGCGCTCGCCGTAGCCGCCCAGGGCCACCATGGCGAGGGATTCTTCGGCACGCTCCAGACGTTCCTTCTTGCCCACGCCCTTGACCTTCAGGCCGTAGGCGACGTTGTCGCGGACATTCATGTGGGGGAACAGGGCGTAATCCTGGAAAACGGTGTTGACGTCACGCTGATAGGGCGGCAGGCCGGCGGCTTCTTCGCCGTGGATGCGGATCGACCCCGCGCTCGGCTGTTCGAAGCCGGCGATCAGCCGCAGGCAGGTGGTTTTGCCCGAGCCGGAAGGGCCGAGCATGGAAAAGAACTCGCCGTCCTGGATGTCGATGGAAACCCGGTCTACGGCTTTCACTTCGCCGAATAGACGGGAAACGTTGGTGAACTGGACTGCAAGCGTCATGGTGCGGTGCTCCAAAAAGGCGCGGGCCGTCGCAGCGGCCCTGCCTGGACTTCTGAAAAATCTATCAATCGAAAATCAATTCTGCTTTTGGCAAAGCGATGGAGCTGGAAAAGTCGTTCAGGGAGCGTCGCGAGCGGCGATTAGTCGTGTCCGGCCAGCGCACAGCCCCCGGAGCGTACGTCAGTACGTGAGGAGGCGAGCACTGCCCGGGCGCGGATAATCGACGCGCAGCAGCTCCCGGAATGACTTTTAGCGGCCGCCCATGATCGCGATGTAGTCCTGGGTCCAGCGGCTGTACGGCACGAACTTGCCGCCTTCAGCCTGCGGGGTTTTCCAGAAGGCGATCTTCTCGAACTGGTCGAAACCGTTGGTCTTGCAGCCTTCGGCGCCCAGCAGTTCGCTGCCCTGGCAAGCCGCCGGGACCGCTGGCAAGGAGCCGAACCAGGCCGCGACATCGCCCTGGACCTTGGGTTGCAGCGACCAGTCCATCCACTTGTAGGCGCAGTTCGGGTGCTTGGCCTCGGCGTGCAGCATGGTGGTGTCGGCCCAGCCGGTGGCGCCTTCTTTCGGGATAGTCGAGGCGATGGGCTGTTTCTCGTTCATCAGGCCGTTGACCTGATAGGGCCAGGCGCTGGAGGCCACTACCCCTTCGTTCTTGAAGTCACTCATTTGCACGGTGGTGTCGTGCCAGTAGCGGTGGATCAGCGGCTGCTGGGCGCGCAGCAGGTCGAGCACGGCCTTGTACTGCGCTTCGGTCAGCTCGTAGGGGCTCTGGATGCCCAGTTCCGGCTTGGTGCTTTTCAGGTACAGCGCCGCGTCGGCGATGTAGATCGGGCCGTCATAGGCCTGCACGCGGCCTTTGTTGGGCTTGCCGTCTGGCAGGTTCTGCGCATCGAACACCACGTTCCAGCTGGTGGGGGCCGTCTTGAACACGTTGGTGTTGTACATCAGCACGTTCGGGCCCCATTGATAGGGGGTGCCGTATGTCTGCTGGTTGACCACGTACCAAGGGGCATCCTTGAGGCGCGGGTCGAGGTTTTTCCAGTTAGGGATCAGCGCGGTATTGATCGGCTGCACACGCTTGCCGACGATCAACCGCAGCGAGGCGTCGCCAGAGGCAGTCACCAGGTCGTAGCCGCCCTTGGCCATCAGGCTGACCATCTCATCGGAAGTGGCGGCGGTCTTGACGTTGACCTTGCAGCCGGTCTCCTTCTCGAAACCGGTCACCCAGTCGTAGGCCTTGTCGCTTTCACCCCGTTCGATGTAGCCAGGCCAGGCCACGATGTCCAGTTGGCCCTCGCCGGCACCAACGGCTTTCAGCGGTTCGGCGGCCTGGAGGCTGGCACTGGCCAGCAGCGCGGTGGTGATTGCACTGAGCAATGCGGTCTTGTGCACGAACATGGGGTTTCCCTCTTCTTTAAATTATGGTCGGGGCAGTGTTGAACGTGATGCAGCTGGCCTTTTCGGCTTGTTATTAGCTTAGTAGCGTTATTTCAGGTCATTGCCGTGACGGGCCATGATGTGCCGCACCACGCTGTAGTCCTGCAGCGAGTCGCTGGACAGGTCCTTGCCGTAGCCGGAGCGTTTCAAACCGCCGTGGGGCATTTCACTGACCAGCATGAAGTGGCTGTTGATCCAGGTGCAGCCGTACTGCAAGCGCGCCGCGACCTGCATCGCCTTGTCCAGGTTTTGCGTCCAGACCGACGACGCCAGGCCATATTCCGAGTCGTTGGCCCAATCCACCGCTTGCTCCAGCTCGTCGAAGCGGGTCACGGTGACCACCGGGCCGAACACTTCGCGCTGGACGATTTCATCGCTTTGCTTGCAACCGGCGAGCAGGGTTGGCTGGTAATAGAAACCGGCGCCGGAATGCACTGCCGCGCCGGTCACCCGTTCGATGTGCTGCTGGCCGAGGGCGCGTTCGACAAAGCTGGCCACGCGGTCGCGCTGGCGGGTGCTGATCAGAGGGCCGATCTCGTTGTCGGCGTCACGCTTGCCGGCAAACCGCAGGCTGCTGACCGCTGCGCCCAGTTCCGCCACCAGCTTGTCGTGTATCCCCGCCTGGGCATAGATGCGGCAGGCTGCGGTGCAGTCCTGCCCGGCATTGTAGTAACCGTAGCTACGCACGCCGGCGACCACGGCTTGCAGGTCGGCATCGTTGCAGACGATCACCGGTGCCTTGCCGCCCAGTTCCAGGTGGGTGCGCTTGAGGGTCTTGGCGGCGGCCTGGAGGATTTTCTGCCCGGTGACGATGTCGCCAGTGAGCGAGACCATACGGACTTTGGGATGGCTGACCAGGTGGCTGCCGACCCCTTCACCGCCCCCGCAGATGATGTTGATCACCCCGCGCGGCAGAATCTCGGCCAGCGCTGGCGCCAGGGCCAGGATCGACAGCGGGGTATGTTCGGAGGGCTTGAACACCAGGGTATTGCCGGCGGCGAGGGCCGGGGCGATTTTCCAGGCGGCCATCATGATCGGGTAGTTCCAGGGCGCAATCGAGGCCACCACGCCAATCGGGTCGCGGCGCACCATGCTGGTGTAGCCCGGCAGGTATTCACCGCTGAGCTGGCCGGTCTGGCAGCGCACGGCGCCAGCGAAGAAGCGGAACACATCGACCGTCGCACTGAGGTCATCCTGGCGCGCCAGGTGCAGTGGCTTGCCGCAGTTCAACGATTCCAGGCGGGCCAGCAGGTCAGCGTGTTTTTCAATGGCGTTGGCGATTTCCAGCAGGATGTTCGAGCGCTGTTGCGGGGTGGTCCGCGACCAGCCGGCAAAGGCCCGGTGGGCGGCGAGGATCGCGGCTTCGACCTGTTCGGTGCTGGCTTCGGCAATGTGGGTCAGCACTTCGCCGGTGGCCGGGTTGAGAATCGGCTCGACAAAGCCCTGGCCGGCTACCAATTCACCGTCGATCAGCAATGCGGTGAACAAAGGGGTCTGCGCGGCGGGCATTTTTCGGATTCTCTTTTGTTGTGTGGCCATGGTGCTCCCTGTGACTGGGGCCCCGACCGTCTTATAGATGTACAAAGACTAGTGGCGGGGCTTGAGGACGACAAATACTAAATACTGAATGCAGCGTTCGATTAAATAGATGGCTTGCGCCCGCCGGGTGGCTGTTCGCGGGCCACCGTCAGGAAGGGGTCGACCAGTGCCGGGCGGGCGGTGCCGCGGCGCCAGGCCAGGCCGACATCGAGGGTCTGGCTGAGGTCGGCGATGGGCCGGGCTTCGATGATGTCGCCTTCCAGGGACCATGGGCGGTAAGTCATGTCGGGCTGGATCGACACCCCCAGGCCCGCTGCCACCAGGCTGCGCACGGCCTCGGTGGAGGCGGTGCGCAGGGTGATGCGTGGCTGCAGCGAGGCGGCTCGCCACATGCGCTGGGCGTTGCGGTCCATCTCGTCGACGTTGAGTTGGATCAGTGGTTCGCGGGCGACATCCGCCAGGTTGATGCTGTCGTGCTCCAGCAGCGGGTGCTGGGCCGGTAGCCACAAGCGGTGGGGCGAGTGAGTCAGTACCTCGGTTTGCAGGGCGTGACGATCCTCGAGGTTGGACAGGATCAGCACCCCGACATCGATTTCGCCACTGACCAGCAAGTGCTCGATGTACGGGCGCTCATCTTCCATGACCCGGAGCTCGACATTGGGGTAGGCCCGTTGAAAGCGGGTCAGCAGGTCGGCCAGGTAGTAGCCCGCGACCAGGCTGGTGACTCCAATGGTCAACTGCCCGGCCACCTGGTCGGTGCTCTGCTGCAGGCTGCGTTTGGCATTGTCCACGGTGGCCAGGATCAAATGCGCCTGGCGCAGGAACTGGTGTCCCTGATGGGTCAGGGTCATGCCCTTGGCGTGGCGGTTGAACAGGTTGACCCCAATCTCCTGCTCCAGTTGCTGGATGGCCAGGGTCAAGGTGGACTGGGAGATATACACCGCTTGTGCGGCGGCCGAGATCGAGCCGGTTTCGGCGACGGCGATGAAGTGACGGATCTGACGCAGGGTCATCATGGGAAAAGTACCCGGTGGGCGGTTTTTATAGATTTTTCCCAGTGTATATCTTTTTTATCGATGCCCTAGCCCAGCTAGCAAGGCGGCCGCAAGGGCTGGGCAACATCTGGAAGCACTCTCGCTGACGGGCCTCGGGCACTTTAGATCTAGGCTGGTGGCCTTATTTATGGGTTAAACGTGATTTTCTGGAGGCGATACATGATTACCCGTGGTTTGCTCGATCAGTTACTCAAGTCCGGCCAGGACCTGTTGCAGAACAAGGCCGGTGGAACCCAGAACAAAGCAGCTGGCGGCGGGCTGGGCAGCCTGCTCTCCGGTGCTGGCGGCGGGGCCTTGGCCGCCGGCGCGATGGGTCTGCTGCTGGGTAACAAGAAGGCGCGCAAAGTCGGCGGCAAGGTGGCGGTCTATGGCGGCCTCGCGGCACTCGGCGTGATTGCCTACAAGGCCTACGGCAACTGGCAGGCCCAGCAGGGCACGGCGCCGCAGACCGAGCCGCAAACCCTAGATCGCCTGCCGCCGGCGCAGGTCGAGCAGCACAGCCAGGCCATCCTCAAGGCCCTGGTGGCTGCTGCCAAGGCCGATGGGCATGTCGACGCGCGTGAGCGTGAGCTGATCGAGGGCGAGTTCCGCAAGCTGGACAGCGACCAGGAACTGCAGCACTGGCTGCACGCCGAACTCAACAAACCACTGGACCCGACCGACGTCGCCCGCGCCGCCAGCACCCCGGAAATGGCCGCCGAGATGTACATCGCCAGCGTGATGTTGGTGGACGAGGAGAACTTCATGGAGAAGTCCTACCTCGACGAACTGGCCCGCCAGCTCAAGTTGGAGCCAGGATTGAAGGCCGAGCTGGAGCGGCAGGTGCGTCTCTGAGTGTCGCAGGTGAGCCATCGCCAAGTGAAACACGGCGAGGACTGCGTCCTCGAACGCAGCCTCGCCGGCTCGCCCGCAATGGCCAATCCACCGTCTGTTTCTACACAAATATCACTGGCGGCCCCCAACCCATCTGACGGAAAGTAGCCGTCCCAGAGCGGATCCAGACTTTTCGCTCGGGATGAGACGCAGTGCGCAACCGCTGCTTAAACCCAGCGCGCCCTCGGCTATACTCCCCACCATTTGAATGGCCCCGAGGACTGACTGTGAAGAACTGGACGTTGCGCCAACGCATTTTGGCGAGCTTTGCGGTGATTATCGCCATCATGTTGTTGATGGTGGTCGTCTCTTATTCACGTCTACTGAAGATCGAAGCCAGCGAGAACAGCGTTCGCGACGATGCCGTGCCTGGGGTCTACTACAGCTCGATGATTCGCAGTGCCTGGGTCGACAGCTACCTCAAGATCCAGAAAATGCTCGGTCTGGAGGAAGGGCAGGGGGTCACTGAGCAAGACCTCGCCGATTTCAAGGCCTTCGAGCAGCGTCTCGAAGAACAAATGGCCAACTACGCCGCGACTATTCATGGTGTCGAGGACCGCACCGAGTTCGATGCCTTCGAGAAAGCGCATCAGAATTTCAACCGGATTCTAGCCTCCGTTCTTGAGTTGCATAAAGACCACCAGGAGCAGGAGGCAATCAAGCTGTTCAATGAGCAGTTGACGCCAGCCTGGATTACCGGCCGCCTGAAGCTCAATGACGTCATCCGTGAGAACAAGGCGGTTGCCGACCACGCGACCACCGCCATCGACGACGCCGTCGTCGCCGCGAAAATCAGCATGGGCGTGTCGTTGTTGGTGGCGGTGCTGGCGGCGGCGCTCTGCGGTCTGCTGCTGATGCGCGCGATCATGGCGCCGATGAACCGCATCGTGAAGATCCTCGAAATCATGCGCACCGGGGACTTGAGCAATCGCCTCAACCTCGACCGCAAGGATGAGTTCGGCGCTGTGGAAAGCGGCTTCAACGACATGATGACCGAGCTCACCGCGCTGGTGTCCCAGGCCCAGCGTTCTTCGGTACAGGTCACCACCTCGGTGACCGAGATCGCCGCCACCTCCAAGCAACAGCAGGCCACGGCCACCGAAACTGCGGCGACCACCACGGAAATCGGGGCGACCTCGCGGGAAATCGCGGCGACCTCCCGCGACCTGGTGCGCACCATGACGGAAGTGTCCACCGCTGCCGACCAGGCTTCGGTACTGGCCGGCTCCGGTCAGCAGGGCCTGGCACGCATGGAAGACACCATGCACTCGGTGATGGGCGCGGCCGACCTGGTCAATGCCAAGCTGGCGATCCTCAATGAGAAGGCCGGCAACATCAACCAGGTGGTGGTGACCATCGTCAAGGTCGCCGACCAGACCAACCTGCTGTCGCTGAACGCCGCTATCGAGGCGGAAAAGGCCGGTGAGTACGGTCGCGGTTTTGCCGTGGTCGCCACCGAAGTGCGGCGCCTGGCCGACCAGACGGCCGTTGCCACCTATGACATCGAGCAGATGGTCCGTGAGATCCAGTCGGCGGTCTCGGCCGGTGTGATGGGCATGGACAAGTTCTCCGAAGAAGTGCGCCGCGGCATGTCCGAGGTGCAGCAGGTCGGCGAACAACTGTCGCAGATCATCCATCAGGTCCAGGCGCTGGCGCCGCGGGTGCTGATGGTCAACGAAGGCATGCAGGCCCAGGCCACCGGCGCCGAACAGATCAACCACGCGCTGGTGCAGTTGGGCGATGCCAGCAGCCAGACCGTCGAGTCGCTGCGCCAGGCCAGTTTCGCCATCGACGAATTGAGCCAGGTGGCCGTCGGGCTGCGCAGCGGCGTCTCGCGATTCAAAGTCTGATGAGCGAGCTCGTGGTCAAGCGGGGCGCGGGTGTGGCCCCGAAACAAGCGCTGTTCCTGGTGTTTCGCATCGGTGGCGAGCGTTATGCCTTGCAGGCCGTCGAGGTGGCGGAGGTGCTGCCACGCCTGCCGCTCAAGCCGATTGCCCAGGCGCCGCATTGGGTCGCCGGGGTGTTCGGCTACCGCGGGACGGTGGTGCCGGTGATCGATGTCGGCGCGCTGACCTTCGGCCTGGCTGCCGAAGCACGCACCAGCACCCGCCTGGTGCTGGTGCACTATCGACCCGATGCCACGCTGCCAGCGCAACTGCTGGGATTGATTCTCGAGCAGGCCACCGACACCTTGCGCTGCAATCCGGCGGAGTTTCAACCCTACGGCCTGGACAATCGCCAGGCGCCGTATCTGGGGCCCGTGCGCGAAGATGCCCAGGGACTGCTGCAATGGGTGCGGGTCGCGGACCTGCTGGATGCCCAGGTGCAGGCCCTGCTGTTTCCGTCGCCACCCTTGGACCTGTCAATGCTTGAGGATCGAGCATGAGCAGCGACCAGCGCTTTTTCGACTTCCTCAAAGAACGCATCGGCCTGGACGTGACCTCCGTCGGGCCGGCGATCATCGAGCGCGCGGTACGCCAGCGCACGACCGCGCAGCAGGTGCAAACGGCCGATCAATACTGGCAACGCTTGCTGGGTTCGCGAGACGAACAGCAAGCGCTGATCGAAGCGGTGATCGTGCCCGAGACCTGGTTTTTCCGGTATCCGGAATCCTTTGCCACCCTGGCCAGGCTGGCAAGCAAACGCCTGGGCGAGCTCAATAACATGCGGGCTCTGCGCATCCTCAGCCTGCCGTGCTCCACCGGCGAGGAGCCCTATTCGATTGCCATGGCCTTGCTCGATGCTGGGTTGGCACCTCATCAGTTCAAGGTCGACGGCCTGGACGTCAGCCCGTTGTCGGTGGAGCGGGCCAAGCGGGCGTGCTATGGCAAGAACTCCTTTCGCGGAGAGCAGGGCGATTTTCGCGAGCGGCATTTCAGCGCTGAAGACGACGGTTATCGCCTCAGCGAGCGGGTTCGCGAACAAGTGCGTTTGCAGGTCGGCAACCTACTGGACCCAAGCTTGCTGGCCAATGAACCGGCCTATGACTTCGTGTTTTGCCGCAACTTGCTGATCTACTTTGACCTGCCGACCCAGACCCAGGTCTTTGAAGTGCTCAAGCGCCTGACCCATGTCGATGGCGTGCTGTTCATCGGCCCGGCCGAAGGCAGTCTGCTGGGGCGCCTGGGCATGCGCTCGATCGGCATTCCCCAGTCGTTTGCCTTCAGCCGCCACAGCGAACCTGAACCCCAGCCACTGCCGGCCTACATTGCGCCAGCGCTGCCAGTGAGCTTGCCGGTGCGCCGCGCGCCTGCGCCGCCAGTGCGCAGTCGACCCTTTGCAACCGTAGCCCGCCCAGTGTCGCCGCGGGCCGAGCAGCCAGATGCTGGCGATGCGGCGGTGCTGCTGGCACACATTGCGACCCTGGCCAACGAAGGCAAAAGCCCGCAAGCGCGTGCCGCCTGCGAGGCGTACCTGCGCAGCCACGGCCCGGTGGCGCAAGTGTTCTACTGGTTAGGCCTGCTCAGTGATGTGGCTGGCAGCGTGCTGGAAGCCCAGGGGTTTTATCGCAAGGCGTTGTACCTGGAGCCGCAACACCCCGAAGCCCTGATGCACCTGGCCGCGTTGCTCGCGTCCCAGGGCGATGTGGCTGGGAGCCGACGCTTGCAGGAGCGCGCGGCGCGCAACGAACGTACCGCTGACAGTGAGCGCAAACGATGACCGGTTCAGTTTCGTTGAACGTAACCCACGCCGATGCCCAGGCCATCGACGACTGCTGGAACCGCATCGGCGTCCACGGTGACAAGTCCTGTGGGTTGCTGGCCGAGCATATTCATTGCCGCAACTGCGCGGTCTACTCGGCCGCGGCTACCCGCTTGCTGGACCGCTATGCGCTGCAGCAGGACGACCAGGCCCATGGCTCGGCGACGGTCGAGGTACAGGTCGCCACCCGTTCATTGCTGATGTTTCGCCTGGGCGAAGAGTGGCTGGCGCTGAGCACCCGCAGCCTGGTGGAAGTGGCGCCTTTGCAGCCGGTGCATTCCTTGCCCCACCAGCGCTCGCGGGCGCTGATGGGGGTGGCCAATGTGCGCGGCGCACTGGTGGCCTGCCTGTCGCTGGTGGAGTTGCTGGGGCTGGAGGCCTCGACGGCGACCGCGTCCGGTGCGCGGGTCATGCCGCGCATGTTGATCATTGCCGCCCACGGCGGTCCGGTGGTGGTACCGGTGGACGAGGTCGATGGGATCCATGCGATTGATCAACGGCTGCTCGACGCAGCCTCGCGCTCGGGCCAGCAGGCCAGCGCGAAGTACACCCGAGGCGTATTGCCATTTAACGGTCGCAGTTTGCGTTGGCTGGATGAAGAGCAGTTGCTGTCCGCCGTGACCCGGAGCCTCACATGACCCCCGAGCAAATGCGCGACGCGTCGCTGCTGGAGTTGTTCAGCCTGGAGGCCGAGGCCCAGACCCAAGTACTCAGCGCCGGGTTGCTGGCGCTGGAGCGTGATCCGACCCAGGCCGATCACCTGGAAGCCTGCATGCGCGCCGCCCACTCGCTCAAGGGCGCGGCGCGGATTGTTGGCGTCGATGCCGGGGTCGAAGTGTCCCATGTGATGGAGGATTGCCTGGTCAGTGCCCAGGAAGGCCGGCTTCTGCTGCGCCCCGAGCACATTGACGCGTTGCTGCAAGGCACCGACCTGCTGATGCGCATCGCCACGCCTGGCAACGAGGTCGGGCCCAGTGATATCTACGCCTATGTGGCGTTGATGGGGCAGTTGCTCGATCCCGCGTCGGCACCGACACCGGTGAGCTTGCCACCGCTGGCGCCGGAGCTGCCGATGGCCGAGTTGCAACTCGAACCGCCGGCCGCGCGCTTCGAACTGTCGGAGCCGGAGCCTCTGCTGGCGGAACTCGCCAAGCCTGCCAAACGGGTCACCGAGGGCGGCGAGCGGGTGCTACGGGTGACTGCCGAGCGCCTGAACAGCCTGCTCGACCTGTCGAGTAAATCGCTGGTCGAGACCCAGCGTTTGAAACCCTATCTGGCGACCCTGCAGCGCCTCAAGCGTATGCAAAGCAACGGCCTGCGCGCCCTGGAAAACCTCAATGCCCAGCTTAAGGAGCAGAGCCTGAGCCTGGAAGTCGAGGAGGCCCTGGAGGATGCGCGGCGGCTGTTGGCCGAGTCGCAGCAATTGCTGGCGGAGCAAACGGCAGAGCTGGACGAGTTTGCCTGGCAAGCCAGCCAGCGTGCCCAGGTGCTGTACGACACTGCGCTGGCCTGCCGCATGCGGCCGTTTGCCGACGTGTTGACCGGCCAGGCGCGGATGGTCCGCGACCTGGGCCGCAGCCTCGGCAAACAGGTGCGCCTGGAGATCGAGGGCGAAAAGACCCAGGTCGACCGCGACGTGCTGGAAAAACTCGAAGCACCGCTGACGCACCTGTTGCGCAATGCGGTGGACCACGGCATCGAGTCGCCGGAGCAGCGCTTGCTGGCCGGCAAACCGGCCGAAGGGCTGATCCGCCTGCGGGCGTCCCACCAGGCGGGCCTGCTGGTGCTGGAACTCAGCGACGACGGCAACGGCGTGGACCTGGAGCGGGTCCGGCGCAGCATCGTCCAGCGTCAACTGTCGCCGGCCGAGACCGCGGCGCAATTGAGTGAAGAGGAACTGCTGACGTTCCTGTTCCTGCCCGGCTTCAGCCTGCGCGACAAAGTTACTGAAGTTTCCGGCCGTGGCGTCGGCCTCGACGCCGTCCAGCACATGGTGCGCCAGTTGCGCGGCGCGGTGGTGCTGGAGCAGAAGGCGGGCGAGGGCAGTCGTTTCCACCTTGAAGTGCCGCTGACCCTGTCGGTGGTGCGCAGCCTGGTGGTGGAAGTCGGCGAGGAGGCCTACGCCTTCCCGCTGGCGCACATCGAGCGCATGTGCGACCTGGCGCCAGAGGATATCGTGCAGGTGGAGGGGCGCCAGCACTTCTGGCACGAGGGCCGGCATGTCGGGCTGGTGGCTGCCACCCAGTTGCTGCAACGGCCGGTGAGCCAGAACAGCGCCGCCACCCTCAAGGTGGTGGTGATCCGTGAGCGCGATGCGGTGTACGGTGTCGCCGTCGAGCGTTTTATCGGCGAGCGCACCCTGGTGGTGCTGCCGCTGGATGAGCGCCTGGGCAAGATCCAGGATATTTCCGCCGGGGCCTTGCTGGATGACGGTTCAGTGGTGCTGATCGTCGACGTCGAGGACATGCTGCGCTCGGTGGATAAACTGCTCAATACCGGGCGCCTGGAGCGGATCGCCCGGCACAGCCAGCAAGCCGCGCAGGTGGCCCGCAAGCGGATCCTGGTGGTCGATGACTCGCTGACGGTGCGCGAGTTGCAACGCAAGCTGCTGCTCAACCGAGGTTATGACGTGGCCGTCGCCGTTGACGGCATGGACGGCTGGAACGCCCTGCGCGCCGAGGACTTCGACCTGTTGATTACTGATATCGATATGCCGCGCATGGACGGGATCGAGCTGGTCTCGCTGTTGCGCCGCGACAATCGCCTGCAGTCACTGCCAGTGATGGTGGTGTCCTACAAGGACCGTGAAG
This sequence comes from Pseudomonas sp. IT-P176, assembly GCF_949767245.1. Lineage (NCBI taxonomy): Bacteria > Pseudomonadati > Pseudomonadota > Gammaproteobacteria > Pseudomonadales > Pseudomonadaceae > Pseudomonas > Pseudomonas sp. IT-P176. Next base: position 273,400 of record NZ_CATKPN010000068.1, on the reverse strand, counting down.
AGGACCGGCGCCGTGGACTGGACGCTGGAGCCGACTATTATCTAGCCAAAGCCAGCTTTCATGACGATGCGCTGCTCGACGCAGTGGTAGAGCTCATAGGAGGAGCGCGGGCATGAAGATCGCAATCGTCAACGATATGCCGATGGCTGTGGAAGCGCTGCGCCGGGCCCTGGCGTTCGAGCCGGCGCACCAGGTGGTGTGGGTGGCCAGCAATGGCAAGGAGGCGGTGCAGCGTTGCGCCGAACTGACGCCGGACCTGATCCTCATGGACCTGATCATGCCGGTCATGGACGGGGTCGAGGCGACCCGCCGGATCATGGCGGATACGCCGTGCGCCATCGTCATCGTCACGGTCGATCGCCAGCAGAATGTGCATCGGGTGTTCGAGGCCATGGGGTACGGCGCGCTGGATGTAGTCGACACGCCGGCCCTGGGGGCCGGCAATGCCCAGGAAGCCGCCGCACCGCTGCTGCGTAAAATCATCAACATTGGCTGGCTGATCGGCGAGAAGGGCAACCGCGAACGCCCGGCACCCAGCCCGCTGCGCAGTTCGGCCTCGCGCCAGCGCCTGGTCGCCATTGGCTCCTCGGCTGGCGGTCCGGCGGCGCTGGAAGTGCTGCTCAAGGGCCTGCCGCGCCATTTCCCGGCGGCCATCGTGCTGGTGCAACACGTGGACCAGGTGTTCGCCGCCGGCATGGCGCAATGGCTCAGCAGTGTCAGTGGCCTGAACGTACGCCTGGCCCAGGAGGGCGAGCCGCCGCAAAGTGGCACGGTGTTGCTGGCTGGCACCAACCACCATATTCGCTTGTTGAAAAACGGCACGCTGGCGTACACCGCCGAGCCGGTCAACGAAATCTACCGGCCCTCGATCGATGTGTTCTTCGAAAGTGTGGCCAGTTACTGGAACGGTGATGCAGTAGGTGTGCTACTCACCGGAATGGGCCGCGATGGAGCCCAGGGACTCAAATTGATGCGCCAGCAGGGCTACCTGACCATCGCTCAGGATCAGCACAGCAGCGCGGTGTACGGTATGCCCAAGGCCGCCGCCGCCATCGACGCCGCGGTGGAAATTCGCCCGCTGGAAAAAATAGCGCCACGATTGCTGGAGATCTTTGCAAAATGAATGACATCCGCAGCGGTACGGGCCAAGTAGTATTTCAGGTGAACCCCCATGGATGAGTTACAGCTCGACGATTTCAAGAACGATGAAAATGCCGCGATGGTGCTGCTGGTCGACGACCAGGCGATGATCGGCGAAGCCGTGCGGCGGGGTCTGGCGAACGAAGACAACATCGACTTCCATTTCTGCGCCGACCCGCACCAGGCCATCGCCCAGGCCATTCGCATCAAGCCGACGGTGATCCTGCAGGACTTGGTGATGCCTGGCCTGGACGGCCTGACGCTGGTGCGCGACTACCGCAACCACCCGGCGACCAAGGACATCCCGATCATTGTGCTGTCGACCAAGGAAGATCCCTTGATCAAGAGCGCGGCGTTTGCCGCCGGGGCCAACGATTACCTGGTGAAACTGCCGGACAACATCGAGCTGGTGGCGCGCATTCGCTATCACTCGCGCTCCTACACCACGCTGATCCAGCGCGATGCAGCCTATCGGGCATTGCGGGTCAGCCAGCAGCAGTTGCTCGACACCAACCTGGTGCTGCAACGGTTGATGAACTCCGACGGCCTGACCGGCCTGTCGAACCGCCGGCACTTCGACGAGTACCTGGAGCTGGAATGGCGGCGCTCGTTGCGTGACCAGACCCAATTGTCGCTGTTGATGATCGATGTCGACTACTTCAAGTCCTATAACGACAGTTTTGGTCATCTTGAGGGCGATGAAGCCCTGCGCAAGGTGGCGACCGCGATCCGCGATGCCAGTAGCCGGCCCTCGGACCTGCCCGCGCGTTATGGTGGTGAAGAGTTCGCCCTGGTGCTGCCCAACACCTCGCCGGGTGGCGCACGACTGGTGGCGGAAAAACTCCGTCAGACCGTCGCCGCCCTGAAAATTCCACACATCGCCCCGGCCGAAGGCGCGAGCCTGACCATCAGCATCGGCCTGTCGACCATCACCCCACAGCAGGGTAGCGACTGCCGGCAATTGATTTTGGCGGCAGACAAGGGCTTGTACCTGGCCAAGCACAATGGGCGCAATCAGGTGGGGATCGAGTAAAAAACAGCCGTTTTGGTGGCTCAATAGCCGCCAGGCGGGCTGCCGTGGCGGCCTGATTACGTTATACTCGCCGGCTTTCAAAAGTTCGCCAACGAGTGCTGCCCGCCATGGAAATCAACCCGATCCTTAACAGTATCAAGGACCTGTCCGAGCGCTCCGAAACTATTCGGGGGTATCTTTGACTACGATCAAAAGCATGAGCGTCTGACCGAAGTCAATCGCGAGCTTGAAGATCCGGCTGTCTGGAACAACCCTGAGTACGCTCAGAACCTGGGTCGCGAGCGTTCGCTGCTGGCCCAGATCGTAGAAACCCTCGATGAGATGTCCAGTGGTCTGGCTGATGCCAAGGACCTGCTGTTGATGTCTGCCGAGGAAGAAGACCAGGCTGCCGTCGACGACGTTGCAGCCGAAGTCGAACGCCTGCGCGAGGCCCTCGAGAAGCTCGAGTTCCGCCGCATGTTCAGCGGTGAGATGGACGCCAACAACGCCTACCTGGACATCCAGGCCGGTTCTGGCGGCACCGAGGCCCAGGACTGGGCCAACATCTTGCTGCGCATGTACCTGCGCTGGGCGGACAAACGCGGTTTCGACGCGACCATCATGGAACTGTCGGCCGGTGAAGTCGCCGGGATCAAGGGCGCCACCGTGCACATCAAGGGCGAATACGCCTTTGGCTGGTTGCGTACCGAAATCGGCGTGCACCGCCTGGTGCGCAAGAGCCCGTACGACTCCGGTAACCGTCGCCATACCTCGTTCTCGGCCGTGTTCGTGTCGCCGGAAATCGATGACAACATCGAAATCGACATCAACCCGTCGGACCTGCGTATCGACACCTACCGCTCCTCGGGTGCCGGTGGTCAGCACGTTAACACCACCGACTCGGCCGTACGTATCACCCACGTACCGTCCAACACCGTGGTCAGCTGCCAGAACGAACGCTCCCAGCACGCCAACAAAGACACCGCGATGAAAATGTTGCGGGCGCGCTTGTACGAGCAGGAAGTGCAGAAACGCAACGCCGCTTCGCAGGCCCTGGAAGACACCAAGTCGGACATCGGCTGGGGTCACCAGATCCGCTCGTACGTGCTCGATGCCTCGCGGATCAAGGATCTGCGCACTAACATCGAACGCAGCGACTGCGACAAGGTGCTCGACGGCGACATCGACGAATACCTGGTGGCCAGCCTGAAGCAAGGCTTGTAAGACATGCAACACGGGATCGCCTGACTCACCGCGATCCTCTGTAGGAGCCGGCTTGCCGGCGATCCCCAGGCCGCTGGCCTGGGGGCAACGAACCCGTGATGGAATTTTTGAAGACATGAGCGACCTAGAACTCGACCCGCAAGCCCTGCAACAGGAAGAAAACACCCTGATCGCCCTGCGCAAGGAAAAGCTTGCTGCCGAGCGCGCCAAGGGCAACGCCTTCCCGAACGACTTCCGCCGTGACAACTACTGCGATGCCCTGCAGAAGCAGTACGCGGACAAGACCAAGGAAGAGCTCGCAGAGGCTGCAATCCCGGTCAAGGTTGCCGGTCGCATCATGCTCAACCGTGGCTCGTTCATGGTGATCCAGGACATGTCCGGGCGCATCCAGGTCTACGTCAACCGCAAGACCCTGTCCGAAGAAACCCTGGCCGCGGTGAAAACCTGGGACCTGGGCGACATCATTGCCGCCGAAGGCACCCTGGCCCGTTCCGGCAAGGGCGACCTGTACGTGGAAATGACCAGCGTGCGCCTGCTGACCAAGTCGCTGCGCCCACTGCCAGACAAACACCACGGCCTGACCGACACCGAACAGCGTTATCGCCAGCGCTACGTCGACCTGATCGTCAATGACGAAGTGCGCCAGACGTTCCGCGTGCGTTCGCAAGTCATCGCCCATATCCGTAGCTTCCTGATGCAGCGCGACTTCCTTGAAGTCGAGACGCCGATGCTGCAAACCATCCCTGGTGGTGCTGCGGCCAAGCCGTTCGAAACGCACCACAATGCCCTGGACATGGAAATGTTCCTGCGCATCGCGCCTGAGCTGTACCTCAAGCGCCTGGTTGTCGGTGGCTTCGAGAAAGTCTTCGAGATCAACCGCAACTTCCGTAACGAGGGCGTTTCGACTCGTCACAACCCTGAATTCACCATGTTGGAGTTCTACCAGGCGTACGCCGACTACGAAGACAACATGGACCTGACCGAAGAACTGTTCCGCGAGTTGGCACAGCTGGTCCTGGGCAGCACCGACGTGCCGTACGGCGACAAGGTGTTCCACTTCGGCGAGCCGTTCGTGCGTCTGTCGGTCTTCGACTCGATCCTCAAGTACAACCCTGAGCTGACCGCCGACGACCTGACCGACATCGACAAGGCGCGCGCCATCGCCAAGAAAGCCGGGGCCAAGGTGCTGGGCTTCGAAGGCCTGGGCAAGCTGCAAGTGATGATTTTCGAAGAACTGGTCGAGCACAAGCTGGAGCAGCCGCACTTCATTACCCAGTACCCGTTCGAAGTGTCGCCGCTGGCTCGTCGCAACGATGACAACCCGAACGTCACCGACCGCTTCGAGCTGTTCATTGGTGGTCGCGAAATCGCCAACGCCTACTCCGAGTTGAACGACGCGGAAGACCAGGCCGAGCGTTTCATGGCCCAGGTGGCCGACAAGGACGCCGGTGACGACGAAGCCATGCACTACGACGCCGACTTCGTACGTGCGCTGGAATACGGTATGCCGCCGACGGCGGGTGAGGGCATCGGTATCGATCGCCTGGTGATGTTGTTGACCAACTCACCGTCGATCCGCGATGTGATCCTGTTCCCGCACATGCGACCGCAAGCGTAAATGCCGCAGTGAAAAAGCCGCCTATATCAGGCGGCTTTTTATTGCCTGTATGGAACAAACGTATCAACTTGTTGCTTCCAACTGCGAGGTAAGACCGGTGAATCGTGCAAATGCTCAAGAAGGAGCAGCGGGGGTCGCTACGGCGGTCGCTGAAAGTGTTCAGTACCAGGGCCGCAAGGCCAGCCGACAGGGCAGTGAACAGCGTCGACAGGACATCCTCGACGCCGCGATGCGCATTGTCGTGCGCGACGGTGTGCGGGCGGTGCGGCACCGCGCCGTAGCCGCCGAGGCCAGCGTGCCATTGTCGGCGACCACCTACTATTTCAAGGACATCGATGACCTGCTCACCGATACCTTTGCCCAGTACGTGGAGCGTAGCGCGGCCTACATGGCCAAGCTGTGGGCCAATCATGAAGGGCTGCTGCACGAGATGGTCGACAGCGGGGATGGCAGCCCCGAGTCGCGTTCGCGGCTGGCCGACGACATCGCCCGGTTTACCGCCGACTATGTGCACCGGCAACTGCTCAACCGCCGCGAGCACCTGATGGCGGAACAGGCGTTCCGCCAGGAGGCCTTGCTCAACCCGCGCCTGGCGTTGCTGGTGCGTTCCCATCAGCAGATTCTCCTGCAGGGTACCTGCCAGCTATTCCAGGTGCTGGGCTCGCCGGAACCGCAACAGGATGCCAAAGTGTTGACGGCGATAATCGGACGGATGGAATATCAAGGCCTGCTCAACGAGGCGCAGCCGCTGGCGGAGGATGAAATGCTCGGAATCCTCACGCGGTATATGCACTTGGTGCTGGCCTCGGTGTAACCCTCGGGGGAGGGCAGATTGCGCTGTCGGTGTGTGCTGACTAGGAGTCTTGAATGAAGTACTGGCGTGTCGTGGTGATCACCCTGTCGTTCCTGCTGCTCAGCGGCTGCCTGGTGTCATTCAAGCAGGCCATGCCGGGCAGCGAGGCTGCGCCGGCGGGGTTGCTCGGTAAATGGACCAGCAAGAATGCCTGGGGTGAAGCACAGAACCTGGACCTGACCCGTGTCGGCCCGGACCGCTACCAGGCGGTCAGCTACTTCAAGGCCAAGCCCAAGGAGCGCGAGGCCTATCCGTTCACGGTGGCGCGCCACGGCAATCGCTGGTACCTCTCGGCCAAGGTGCCGGCCCAGTACGGTGGCAACTTCACTATCGCCGGGTTTGAACTGAACGATAAACAGGAACTGGTGATCTACAACCTCGATCTCGAGCAGATCCGCCAGGCGCTTGGGCAACAACTCAAGGGTGAGCCGTTCAGCACCGACGATGGTGACGGCGTACTGATCAACAGCAGCATGGACCAGGTGTTCGCCTACCTCGACGATCCGGCCAATTCCGACGTGTTCGTCGAGGCCGCGCGGTATCAACGACCGCACACCACTCAATCAGCGCAGTAGGCAACGGTTAACCAAGGGAGCAACCGGTGGACGATTACCAGCAGACGATACGCACCTTGTCTGATCGCATAGTGCTGGCGCAAACGCCGATTCGGGTCCTTGATGCGGTGAAGTGGGACGACAGCATCCGCAAGGGGTTCCTCAAGGCCAAGGGCAAGGAAATGCCGGCGGTGGACCGGGACTATTACCTCAATCGGCCACTGGCTTTCGATTCGAGCAAAGTCAAGCTGGAGTTCCAGAACATCGAGCGCGACATCACTCGCCAGCTCGGCCAGTTCAACCCGGTCGGGCAGATCATGCGGCGCATGTGCAAGGAGTACCGCATGGTGGTGCGGATGCTCGAGGCCCGTGGCACCGAGGACTTCGGGCTGATTTCCCAGGAGCTGTATGGCGCGGCCTCCGATGCGTTCCATGCCGGTGACCCGACCCTGGCCGATCTGGGCCTGATGATGTCCGACTACTTGAACAACATCGATGGCCGCGGCGACCTCAAGGACGAGCCGAAGATCCTCACTGCCAAAGAGGCGGTACACCTGCTGCAGACCCGCTTGAACAAGGTGTTCGGCGAGGCCGAGGAAACCATCCGGGTGTTCGAGTCAGACGGGATCGTCGCCGACGCGGCGGCTGGCGCCGACTACATCAAGATCCGCACCGATGCGATGTTCAACGAGCGTGACGTGCGAGCGCTGGAGGTGCATGAGGGTCTGGTGCACGTTGGCACCACGCTCAACGGGCTGAACCAGCCAATCTGCACCTTCCTGTCCAAGGGCCCGCCGTCTTCGACCGTGACTCAGGAAGGCCTGGCGATCCTGATGGAGATCATCACCTTCGCCTCCTACCCGAGCCGCCTGCGCAAGCTGACCAACCGTACCCGGGCGATCCACATGGTCGAGGAGGGCGCGGACTTCCTGCAGATTTTCGAGTTCTTCCGTGAGCAGGGCTTCGAAATGGCCGAAAGTTATGGCAATGCCAGTCGGGTATTCCGTGGATCAGTGCCAAACGGCCTGCCATTTACCAAAGACTTGTCCTATCTCAAGGGCTTTATCATGGTTTACAACTACATTCAGTTGGCCGTGCGCAAAGGCAAGCTTGAGCAGATCCCGTTGCTGTTTTGCGGCAAGACCACCCTGGAAGACATGCGAACCCTGCGCCAGTTGGTGGATGAAGGCCTGGTGGAGCCGCCCAAGTACCTGCCTGCGCAGTTCCGTGACATGAACGCGCTGTCGGCCTGGATGTGCTTCTCCAACTTCCTCAACCACCTGAGCCTGGACCGGATCGAAGCGGACTACTCGAACATTCTGTAACCCCGGGGTGGTACCACCCTGAGCCCATTGCGAGGCTTCAAACGGATGAGAATCCTCGGCATCCTGTGCCTGTTCCTGACCCTCAACGGCTGCAGCTCACTGCTGTTCTATCCTGAGCCCGGCCTGCCGTTCACCCCGGATAAAGCCGGGCTGCAGTACCGCGACGTAAGCCTGACCACGGCCGACGGGGTCAAGCTGCATGCCTGGTGGCTGCCGGCAAAAGAGGGTGTCGCGGTCAAGGGCACGGTCCTGCATCTGCACGGCAACGGCGGCAACCTGGCGGCGCACCTGGGGGGCAGTTGGTGGTTGCCCAAGCAGGGTTATCAAGTGCTGCTGCTGGACTATCGCGGGTATGGCCTGTCGGCAGGCGAGCCAGGTTTGCCGCAGGTCTATCAAGATATCGATGCGGCCTTCAAATGGCTGGACCAGGCGCCGCAGGTACAGGGCACGCCGCTGATTGTGCTCGGCCAGAGCCTGGGCGGCGCCATGGCGCTGCACTACCTGGCCGAACACCCGCAGCGCCAGGTTCAACTCAAGGCGTTGGTGCTCGACGGCGTGCCGGCCAGTTACCGCGAAGTGGGCCAGTTTGCCCTCAGCACTTCCTGGCTGACCTGGCCGTTCCAGGTGCCGTTGTCGTGGCTGGTGCCGGACGCTGACAGCGCAATCCGCGCCATGCCCCAAGTCAACGCTGTACCGAAATTGATCTACCACAGCATCGACGATCCCATCGTGCCTCTTTCCAACGGCATCCGACTGTATCAAGCTGCGCCCCCGCCAAAGGTGCTGCAATTGACCCGCGGTGGCCATGTGCAGACATTCGCCGACCCGGTCTGGCGAACCGTCATGCTGCGCTATCTGGACGATCCGCAGCACTTCAATGGTGTGCGCCGCCTGGGAGAGATCCCCAATTACCCGGCCCCCAGCCATTCACCCGATCAACCGCAAGAGAGCCCGCAATGAGTGAAGAACGTAACGCCATCCCGCTGATCATCACCGGTATCTGCAGCATCCTGGGCACGGTCGCTGCCCTGTGGTGGTACGGCTACCTGCACTTTGCCAAGCCGGAAGACGCCTTGCTGCTCAACGAGTTCACCATGCTCAAGACCGTGCCGGGCGAAGACTACAAAGTCTCCCTGGAGCCGGCGGCCCAGGTCGCGCAGTGCATCGACGGCGTGCTGGTATTGTTCGACACCGAACAGAAAGGCCTGACCGGTGTACTGATCAACGCCAAGAAAAAGGCCGTACGCTGCATGGGCGAGGAAACCCCGCAGCAGCTCGAACCCTGAGTCCATGAATCCGCTGCAAACCCTGTGGGAGCGAGCTTGCTCGCGATGAGGCCATCTGGCCAGACCCAATCCATGGGCGCACCGCTCCAACAATGTCCTGCAAAAAAGCCCCGCCTGATCACATCAGGCGGGGCTTTTGCGTTACCGCGCTAAATCCTTAGTTGGCGCTCACTGCCGAACGTGGGATCACCGGCTGGTTGTCGTTGGAAATGGTCACTTCCACCCGACGGTTCATCGCCCGGCCCGAGACGCTGCTGTTCTCGGCCACTGGGTACTCTTTGCCGTAACCCTGGGCAACCACGCGCGCTGGGTCGACGCCCATTTTCACCAGGGCCATGCGCACTGAGTTGGCGCGGCGCTCGGACAGGCTCTGGTTGTAATTGGCAGCGCCGGTGCTGTCGGTGTAGCCCTCGACAATTACCTTGCGGTCCGGATTCTCGGCGAGGAAATGCGCCAGTTTGTTGATGTTCACCAAGCCGCTGGATTTCAGTTCAGCCTTGTTGGTCGCAAACAGCACATCGCCGAAGGTCACCAGGGTTCCGCGATCGGTCTGCTTGGCGTTGAGGCTGTCCTGCAGTTGCTTGATCTGCGAGTCACGGGCATCAAGACGGGCCTGGGCCCGATGCGCCGAAGCATTTTTCAGGTCGGCTTCAGCGGTACGCAGGGCGATGGTCTGCTTGGCGACTTCAACACGTTGGTTGGTCAGGTACGCCAGTTGATCGACCTGTTCAGTCTTCTCGCGCTCCTGGAAGGCTTTGTCGGCCTTGTCCAGGTAGTCACTGGCTTCCTTGGTTTCCAGGGCCGCGACTTTGCTCGCTTGTGGATTGGCCTGCAGGGCCGAGTAGTTGGTCCGGGCCTGTTCCAGGTTGGCATTGGGTGGCGTCGAGCAAGCGGCCAGGGCAACGCTGGCGGCCAGGAGAGCTGGGATCATCAATTGCTTACGCATAGTGGTTCGTCCTTTCTATCGATTCGCGGGGGCACAGGGGCGTGAGGGCAGGGCTTATTGCACGCTGCGCTGGCTTTCCTGGCGCAGTTCCTGAACGCCTTGCTGAGAGTCCTTGAGCGACTGTTCGGCTTTCATCGCCTGGGCTTTGCGTTCGGCGACGCGGGCATCCCACTCAGCCTGTTCGGCCAGCAGTCGAGCCTGGTCGTATTGCTTGTCGTGCATGGCCAGTTCGGCTTGTTTGAGCTTGTCCTGGGCGGCCTTCATCTCCACGGCGGCAAACTCGGTACCGCCGGCGCTGACAGCGCTGTTGACTGCCGATTGGGTGACGGCGTATTGCTCGGTCGGCGGGTTGCCGGCGCATCCCGCCAGGACGAAGCTGCAACCGAGTGCCAGGGCGGCCAACTTGAGACCGCGCGGGAATGTGGACGTGGTTGTGGCGGTGCTGGTTTTCATGGTCTTCAACTCCATTGGATAACTCCTGAAAATCGTCAAATCCATCCTGGTCGTGGAGCCGTGAGAGCGATGAGACGAGGCCTGTGACAGCGGGTTGTGGTACGGCTGTTCCAGTGATGGTTACTGGGTGTGACCCGAGGCTTTTTTTCAAAGTTCAGAAAAGATGGCGTATCGCCCGAAAAAACTTCGAGGACTTTTGCGAGGCTCTAAACCGGGAACTTTTGCCCCGCGCAGGAGTATTCCCAAGCCACCAAGGGCTCGGGAATACGCGGTTTCAGGAGGGTCGAACGGGGTGCCGCCTAGTGTTTCTGCTTGCCGGCTGCAGCCGAAAGATCATGCAGATGTTGCCGTGACAGGGCGAGGAAACGCGGGGTAGGGCCGACGTCCTCGTAGAGCGGATCGCCCTCTTCGTCGGTGGCGATCACCTGCTGGCCCTTGATGTAGGGAAAACTTGCTTCGAGCTCTTCCAGGGCGGCGCCAATCAGTTCCCCGAGCAACTCTTCGGGGTGGCGCTTGGGGTACATTTCGCTGAGTGCCGCCAGGCGTGCAGCGGCTTCGACGTCCAGGTGAATGCTGTAGCCGGTCTTGGTCAAACGGCCTTTGGCGGTTTCTTCCCAATGCAGGGCCAGTTCACGAATTTTCATAATGACCTCAATAATCACCTGCTCGTGACAGGTTGTGATGAGTCTCCGGCGGTGGCCGGTAGCAAGCCTGGGTACGGCTTACTCATGAGACTAGCCGCAACCGCGAAGGTTTAAAGTCGATTCGTCGCCTGCTTGTAAGAACCGGCTGCGAGCGGCACTCTTGAGCCTCAAGGACTGCGCCTGATAGCTGACCGCCACTCGCTGGAGAACTGCTGATGACCGATATCGATGCACGCTTGCGCGAAGATGTTCACCTCTTGGGTGAGCTGTTGGGCAACACCATCCGCGCACAGTACGGGGATGGGTTTCTCGACAAGATCGAGCAGATTCGCAAGGGTGCCAAGGCTGACCGGCGTGGCTCCATGGACGCCGAACTGAGCGCCAGCCTCAACCAGCTGAGTGAGGACGAACTGCTGCCGGTAGCGCGGGCGTTCAACCAGTTCCTCAACCTGGCGAACATCGCCGAGCAGTACCAGTTGATCCATCGCCGCGAAGAGTCGCAGCCGGCGCCGTTCGAGGCGCGGGTCCTGCCGCAACTGCTGGCCCGGCTGCGGGCCGAGGGTCACAGTGGCGAATCACTGGCGCGGCAATTGGGCCGGCTGGAGATCGAGCTGGTGCTCACCGCGCACCCCACCGAAGTGGCGCGCCGGACCCTGATCCAGAAGTACGACGCAATTGCCGCGCAACTGGCCGCGCAGGACCATCGCGACCTCACCAGTGCCGAACGCGAGCAGATCCACCAACGCTTGCAGCGCTTGATCGCCGAGGCCTGGCACACCGAAGAAATCCGCCGCACCCGACCCACACCCGTGGACGAAGCCAAGTGGGGGTTCGCGGTGATCGAACATTCGCTGTGGCAGGCAATTCCCAATTACCTGCGCAAGGCCGACCTGGCCCTGCAGACCGCCACCGGCCTGCGTTTGCCACTGGAAGCCGCGCCAATCCGCTTCGCCTCCTGGATGGGCGGCGACCGCGACGGCAATCCCAACGTGACGGCGGCGGTGACCCGTGAGGTGTTGCTGCTGGCACGCTGGATGGCGGCAGACTTGTACCTGCGTGACGTCGATCAACTGGCAGCCGACCTGTCGATGCAACAGGCCAGCGCGGCGCTGCAGGCCAAGGCCGGCGACAGTGCCGAGCCTTACCGGGCGGTGCTCAAGCAATTGCGCGAACGCCTGCGGGCGACCCGCAACTGGGCCCAGGTCTCGTTGACGGCGAATACCCCGGCCGGGGCCGATGTGCTGCACAACAACCGCGACCTGCTGGACCCGCTGGAGCTGTGCTACCAGTCGCTGCACGAATGCGGCATGGGCGTGATTGCCGATGGCCCGCTGCTCGACTGTGTGCGCCGGGCCGTGACTTTCGGCCTGTTCCTGGTGCGCCTGGACGTACGACAGGACTCCACCCGGCATTGCTCGGCGATGACCGAGATCACCGATTACCTCGGCCTGGGGCGGTATGAAGATTGGGACGAGGAGGCGCGCATCGCGTTCCTCATGACTGAGCTGCACAATCGCCGGCCGCTGCTGCCCAGCCACTTCAAGCCTTCGGCCGATACCGCAGAGGTCCTCGCGACTTGCCGCGAAGTCGCCGCTGCACCGGCGGCTTCGCTGGGCTCCTATGTGATCTCCATGGCCGGCGCCGCCTCCGACGTGCTCGCCGTGCAACTGCTGCTCAAGGAAGCCGGGGTGCTGCGGCCGATGCGCGTGGTGCCGCTGTTCGAAACCCTGGCGGACCTGGACAACGCCGGGCCGGTGATCGAAAAGCTGTTGCTGCTGCCCGGTTATCGCGCGCGTTTGCAAGGCCCCCAGGAAGTGATGATCGGCTACTCCGATTCGGCCAAGGATGCCGGCACCACCGCCGCGGCCTGGGCCCAATACCGGGCGCAGGAGCGGCTGGTGGATATCTGCCGTGAGCAGCAAGTCGAGCTGCTGCTGTTCCATGGTCGTGGTGGGACCGTGGGCCGTGGCGGTGGTCCGGCGCATGCGGCAATTCTGTCGCAGCCGCCGGGCTCGGTGGCAGGGCGTTTCCGTACCACCGAGCAGGGCGAGATGATTCGCTTCAAATTTGGCCTGCCGGACATCGCCGAGCAAAACCTGAACCTCTATCTGGCCGCTGTGCTGGAGGCGACATTGCTCCCGCCACCGCCGCCGGAACCCGCGTGGCGGGGCTTGATGGATGAACTGGCCGCCGATGGCGTGAGCGCTTATCGCGCGGTGGTAAGGGAGAATCCGCAGTTCGTCGAATACTTCCGCCAATCCACCCCCGAGCAGGAACTGGGGCGGCTACCCCTGGGCAGTCGCCCGGCCAAGCGCCGGGCCGGAGGCATTGAAAGCCTGCGGGCGATCCCGTGGATCTTCGGCTGGACCCAGACCCGCCTGATGCTACCGGCCTGGCTGGGTTGGGAAGCGGCGCTGAGCAAGGCGCTGGCCCGTGGCGAGGGTGAACTGTTGGCGCAGATGCGCGAGCAATGGCCGTTCTTCCGCACCCGGATCGACATGTTGGAAATGGTCCTGGCCAAGGCCGACGCGGACATCGCAAGGTCCTACGACGAGCGTCTGGTGGAGGCCGATTTGCTGCCTTTGGGGGCGCATTTACGCGACCTATTGTCGCAGGCCTGCGCCGTGGTCCTGGGCCTGACTGGCCAGTCGCAGTTGCTTGCCCATAGCCCTGACACCCTGGAATTCATTCGCCTGCGCAACACCTACCTCGATCCGCTGCATCTATTGCAGGCCGAGCTGCTGGCCCGCTCGCGACAGCAGGACGTGGCGCAGGGCAGCCCGGTGGAACAGGCGTTGCTGGTGTCTGTAGCGGGGATTGCCGCCGGTTTGCGCAACACCGGCTAAGGGCCGATGGGCAACCTCGGCAGTCCGTTCTGCCTCGCCAACCGGCAGGTGAGGAGGGCTGCCGGGGCCTGGCAGGCGACACTTTGTTATGGGGTTGCGACTTGGAATACCTCGTCGCAACGGCAGGACCGGCGCGGGTTCCTCCGACTTTCGGCGGCTTGTGTGGGCCGTGCCTGCTGTGTATCTTGATCAGCCTTTGGCCGTTTGGGCGGCCCACGACCCTATTCTGAGATTGGCCCCAAGCGGCGAATCCGATCGTTTATAAATAAGAAATTGAGGAGCACATCGATGCGCGTCATTCTGCTGGGAGCTCCCGGGGCCGGTAAAGGTACTCAGGCTAAGTTCATCACCGAAAAATTCTCCATTCCGCAGATCTCCACCGGCGACATGCTGCGTGCGGCGGTCAAGGCTGGCACCGAGCTGGGCATCAAGGCCAAGGGCATCATGGATGCCGGTGGCCTGGTCTCCGACGACCTGATCATCGCCTTGGTCAAGGACCGTATCGCGCAGCCAGATTGCGCCAACGGTTTCCTGTTCGACGGTTTCCCGCGCACCATCCCGCAGGCTGAAGCACTGGTCAGCGAAGGCGTCGAGCTGGATCACGTGGTGGAAATCGCCGTCGACGACGAAGAAATCGTCCAGCGTATCGCCGGTCGTCGTGTCCACGAAGCCAGCGGCCGCGTTTACCACACCGTCTACAACCCGCCAAAACTGGCTGGCAAGGACGACATCACTGGCGAAGAGCTGGTGCAGCGCAAAGACGATACCGAAGAAACCGTGCGTCATCGCCTGTCGGTCTACCACGACCAGACCAAGCCTTTGGTGGCGTTCTACCAGAATCTCGCGGCTGCCCAGGGCAAGCCGAAGTACAGCCACATTGCAGGCGTTGGTTCGGTTGAAGCCATCACCGGCAAGGTGCTTGAAGCACTGAGCTGATAAAGCTCACTGGCTTTACGTTCAACGGCCCGCTTGCGGGCCGTTGTTGTTTATACTGACGGACTTTTTTCTACCACGTTGACGGAAACATCGATGAGTACCTTGCTGGCCCTGGACACCGCGACTGAAGCTTGCTCCGTTGCCTTGCTGCATAACGGCAAGGTAACCAGCCATTACGAGGTGATCCCGCGGCTGCATGCGCAGAAGCTGCTGCCGATGATCCAGCAATTGCTGGCCGAGGCCGGCACCACCTTGCAGGCGGTCGATGCGATTGCCTTTGGCCGTGGGCCGGGGGCGTTTACCGGGGTACGGATTGCCATCGGCGTGGTCCAGGGCCTGGCGTTTGCCTTGGACCGCCCGGTGTTGCCGGTGTCCAACCTGGCGGTGCTGGCGCAGCGCGCGTTGCGCGAGCACGGCGCGACCCAGGTGGCGGCCGCCATCGATGCCCGCATGGATGAAGTCTATTGGGGTTGCTACCGCGAAACCGCCGGTGAAATGCGCCTGGTCGGCGCCGAGGCGGTGCTGCCACCGGAAGTCGCGGCTCTGCCTGCTGATGCGGCGGGCGACTGGTTTGGTGCCGGCACCGGTTGGGGTTATGCCGAGCGCATCGCCGTCAGCCTGAGTGGCCAGGACGCCGGCATGCTGCCCCACGCCCAGGACTTGCTGAGCCTGGCGCAGTTCGCCTGGGAGCGTGGTGAAGCGATTGTCGCCGACAACGCCCAGCCGGTTTACCTGCGCGACAAAGTGGCGACGCCCAAGGCCCGCTAAGCCCTCGTCAGGGTCAGTACGTGACGTCAATCGTCAGTTTTCAGCCCGGGCTTTTAAACCTTTTGCCTTTTATGTGTTCTAGTTATCACTTGGCAATTTGCGCGTCGCAGTAAGTGCCGCTAAATTGCCATCATTGATAACGAGTTTATCTCTATGCGCGTAGACGGTTTTTCCTCGCAGTCCTATCCCATCCCCCGCAAGCCTCGCAAGGGCAGTGCGACGGTGGACGACTCCGTCCTGGACCACGACGACGAACCGCAAGTGCCCTCTGAAGAGCAACTGGCCGCCCGCGCTGCCCAGCGCCAGAGCAATCTGCCCGCGCGCCCGCAAGACCTGCTCTACCACCGTGCGATGAGCCGGCATGTCTCGCTGGCCCTGGCCAGTTACCTGAGTACCGCCGCTTTCGTCGATTGGGACATGGAAGTGCTGGGTCTCGACCTGCACATCTGATGTCGCTGCCGTATTTCCTCGGATGCCCATCCTGGAGCGAAAACGCCTGGCGCCAGTATCTGTATCCGCAAGACGCCCGTCCCAACCAATTCCTGGAGTTGTACTCGCAGGTGTTCAACGCTGTTGAAGGCAACACCACCTTCTATGCGCGCCCAGCACCGGCGACGGTGGAGCGCTGGGCGCAAACCATGCCCAGGCACTTTCGTTTTACCGCCAAGTTCCCCAGCGATATCAGCCACGGCGGTGACCTGCGTGAGCAACTGACGGCTGCAGAGTCTTTCGTGCAATTGCTCAGCCCGCTGGGTGAGCGGGTGGCGCCGTTCTGGCTGCAGCTGTCGAAGGCCTTCACCCCGCAACGCTTGCCGGAACTCGCCGGGTTTATCGACGGTTTGCAGCGGCCCCTGGCGGTGGAGGTGCGGCATCGGGATTTTTTTGCCAAGGGCGATGCCGAGCGCCAGCTCAATCGCCTGTTGCTTGCGCGTGGCGTTGAGCGGATCTGCCTGGATCCGCGAGCGCTGTTCAGTTGCACCTCGAGTGACCCTGGGGTCCTGCATGCGCAGTCGAAGAAACCTAACGTGCCGACTCGCCCGGCAGCGTTCACCCAGTGCCCGCAGGTGCGCTTCATCGGTCATCCGCTGCTGCTGGCCAATGATCCGTTCCTGACGCCCTGGGTCGAGAAAATCGCCCAGTGGATCGAAGAGGGACGCACGCCGTACATCTTCCTGCACACTGCCGACAACCTGCAGGCAGCCGCGTTGGCACAGCACTTTCATGCTCGGTTGATGACGCGTTTGCCTGGCTTGCCGGCGCTGCCTGAGCTATATAGAGAACCCGCCGCCGAGCAGCTCGGTTTGCTCTGACGACGGGCCACCCCCCCGCGACAGGAGCGAGCCAATGGCCACGCAAATCTTCAAAGCCCAAGCGTTCAAAGCCTTGCATGAAGGTCCCGGGACCTTTGTGATTCCCAATCCCTGGGATGCCGGTTCGGCCAGGATGCTCGCCAGCCTGGGTTACCAGGCGCTGGCAACCACCAGTGCCGGCTACGCGTTTTCCATGGCTCGCCCCGACGGCGCACTGAAGCTTGAGGACACCCTGGCCAACGTCCGGGCGATTGTCGCGGCCAGCGACTTGCCGGTCGCCGTCGACCTTGAAAACGGCTTTGCCGATGATCCCACTCAGTGCGCCGAAAGCCTGCTGCGTGCCGCCAGTGCCGGGGCCGTCGGCGGCTCGATCGAAGATGCCACGGGCCGCGAAGACGCTCCCATCTACTGCTTCGAGCATGCCGTGGCGCGCATCGAGGCGGCGGTGGCGGCCGCGCGCAGCCTGCCATTTCCCTTCACCTTGACCGCGCGCGCGGAGAATTATCTGCACGGCAATCCAGACCTGGCCGATACCATCCGCCGCCTGCAAGCGTTCGCCGAGGCGGGCGCCGATGTGCTGTATGCCCCCGGCCTGCGTACGGCTGAAGAAGTGCTGGCGGTCGTGCGGGCGGTGGCGCCCAAACCGGTCAACGTGTTGATGTCCGGGGGGCTCAAGCTTAACGTGGCGCAACTCAACGAGATGGGGGTCAAGCGTATCAGCGTCGGCTCGGCCATGGCCTTGGCGGCCTATGGCGAGTTCTTCCGCGCCGCCCGGGAGATTCAGGAACACGGCACCTTTGGCTTCACCGAGCGCTCGATGCCGTATGCGCAGGCCAATCAACTGTTCAAAGGCTGACTGACGGGGCGTGATGGTGAAGTGGCTGAAAGTCCTGGTGCTGCTGTTATTGCTGGTGGGGGCTGGGTTGTTCGGTGTGTGGCGGGGCTGGTTGCCTGTGTCCTCGGCGTGGAATCCCTGGGCGCCGCTGGAGGTGCAGGCGGCACCGAACCTGCTGACGCGCTACAAGCTGATGCGCCTGCGTGATAACCCGGCACTCTGTGACCAGGTACTCGCTACCTCCGGCCTGAAGTTCAGCCGCCAGGCGGACAGCCCGACCGATGCCACCTGCCCGTTGCACAACACCTTGCGGGTGTCAGGTGGCGAGGTGGCGCTGAGCAGCAGCTTTCTCGCCAGTTGTCCCCTGGCTGTGGCCTTCGCCGTGTTTCAGCGCCACGCGCTGCAGCCAGCGGCTCAGTCGGTCTACGGCCAGGCGGTGGCGCGGGTCGATCACCTGGGCAGCTTTGCCTGTCGCAATATGTACAACCGGGAAAAAGCTGCACGCAGCCAGCACGCCACGGCCAATGCCCTGGACATTGCCGGTTTTCGCCTGGCCGATGGGCGCACAGTCAACGTGCTGCGGGACTGGCCACAGGACAACGCCGACGCGGGGTTTTTGCGCCAGGTGCGCGATGACGCCTGTGAGGTGTTCAACGTGGTGCTGAGCCCGGACTACAACGCCGCTCATCGCAATCATTTTCACCTGGATACGGGGCCCTGGTGGGGCTGTCGCTGAGAGTCAGGCGGCGATGCGCAGATTGTGCAGGACGATCGGCCGCGCCCAGCGGGTGTCGAAGTCCAGTTGTTTCTGTTGTTCGACCTGTTCTTCCGGCGGATAGGGCGGCGCAGGCGGCGGCAGCAGTTGCAGTTCGAACTCGGCGATCGGCAGGAACAGCGCCCGCGGTTGCGGAGCCGGGCCTGGGGGTGGCAGGGGTTGGCCGGCCGTGAGCACCAGCGGACGCAGCCACTCGTGGTCGAAGTCCTGTTGCGCTTGCTGGGCGACTATCTCATCAGCCGGGAAGGGCGGGGCTGGCGGGTCCAGCAGTTGCATCTCGAATTCGGCGATCGGCAGGAACAACGGTTCGGGCGGGCGGATCTCGGTATCGACGATGTTGCACGCACGCTGGCTGACGATCTCGCTCAGCAACTCGGAGCCGCCAGCGGGCTCAACCGAGCTATCGATGGCAACGGGCGTGTAGTCACCTGCCGCCGGTACCCGGTCACCCAACTGATCGGCCAGGGCCTGGGCAAAAAAATCCTGCCACAGGTGACTGACGCCGCTCAGTGTTTGGGTGTTGTGCCGGCTGAATTCACGGTAAGGCGAAATAAACCCGGCGGGTACGTGTTGAATGTCTGACATTTTTCTCGGTCGACGCTCAGCTCTGGCAAAATGCTCGATAGTTTGGTTATCGGCCGTTTTTGCCGATCATTAATTTTTTGAGTGTGTTTTCTGATGAGTGAGCAACCTGCGGCCAGCCGCATCAAAGTCCAGGCCCTGGCGGATGGCTTTCAGGCGCAAGCCTTGCATTGGGCCGAGCGCCTGGGCCTGCCGCTGCAGCTGGACGATGCCGAGTTCGCCCTGCAAGTGGGTGAGCAGGGCTTGCAGTTGCAGCAACTGGGAGCGGATGCGCCCGGTCCGGTGCGGGTGGATTTCGTCGAGGGTGGCGCGGCCCATCGGCGGTTGTACGGTGGCGGCAGCGGGCAGATGATCGCCAAGGCGGTAGGCGTCGCCCAAGGCGTGCGCCCCAGGGTGCTGGATGCCACGGCGGGACTGGGCAAGGACGGTTTTGTGTTGGCCAGCCTGGGCTGTGAAATCAGCCTGATCGAACGCCAGCCGTTGATTGGCGCCTTGCTCGAGGATGGTCTGGCGCGGGCGGCAGAGGATTTCGAGGTAGCGCCGATTGTCGCGCGGATGCGCTTGCTCAAGGGCAATTCAATCGAGCTGATGCGCAACTGGGAAGGCGAACCGCCGCAGGTGATCTACCTCGACCCGATGTTCCCGCACCGTGAGAAAACCGCACTGGTGAAAAAGGAAATGCGCCTGTTTCGCCCGTTAGTGGGGGACGACGCGGATGCCCCGGCCCTGCTGGAAGCTGCCCTGGCCCTGGCCAGCCACCGGGTCGTGGTCAAGCGCCCACGCAAGGCCCCGTGCATTGCCGGGCCCAAGCCGAGTCATGCGTTGGATGGCAAGTCCAGCCGGTATGACATCTATCCGAAAAAAGCCCTCAAGTCGTAAGCCACATAGCATGCAGCTTGCAGCTGCCTATGGCCGATAGGCCCGCATAAACAACCCCACCACTTCCTGCACATGGGCTTCGGCCGCCTCGCCGATGGGCGGCTCACCGCAGCCATAGAGCAGGCGGAAATTCCCCGCGCCCTTGAGCAGGCAAAAGAAGTGCTCGGCGGCATTGCGCGGCTTGTCGATGCGCAAGGCCCCCAGTTGGTCGATCTTGCCGAGCAAGCGTTCCATACCGTTGAGCATTCGTTGCGGGCCGGCGTCGAAGAAGATCAGCGAGAGCTTCGGGTCCTGGCTACCCAGGGCCATGATCAGGCGGTGCAGGTTGACCGACTCATCGCTGTTGATCAGTTGATGAAAGCCCCGGGCAATGTTCAGCAACACATTTTCTACCGGCATGCCTTCGGGCAATTCGAAGAACAGGGTAGGCAATTGCTCTTCGCACTTGGCCATGACCGCGGCACTGAACAGCGTCTCCTTGTCATTGAAGTGGCTGTAGACGGTCAGTTTTGATACGCCGGCCTCAGCCGCCACCGCGTCCATGCTGGTGCTCGCATAACCGTTGCTCAGGAACAGGCGCTTGGCTGCCTCGAGGATCGCTTCGCGCTTGGCGAGATCTTTGGGGCGGCCGGGGCCGTTGGAAGGAGAAAGATTGTCGGACATTTTTCGCTTTTAATACTGGACTGGTGAGTTTGCTATTAATAACATACTGCCCAGTATAATTATTCCTAGCACCATTAGCGAAAGGTCGTTCACCATGTTCCGCTATGCCTTGCCCCTCGCGTTGCCAGTCAGCCTGGCGCTGTTATTAACGGCATGCGGTCACGAAGAGCCGGTGCAGGCCACCGTGCGCCCGGCCATGGTGGTCCAGCCAGAGCCTTCGGCGCAGGCGCTGGACAGCTACCCCGGTGAAGTCCGAGCGCGTTATGAGCCAGACCTGGCATTTCGCATCGGTGGCAAAGTCAGCCGACGACTGGTAGATGAAGGGCAGCGGGTCAAGGCCAACCAGGCACTGGCCGAACTCGACCCCGAGGACGTGCGCCTGCAACTGGACGCGAGCCGGGCCCAGGTTGCAGCAGCAGCGGCCAATCTCAACCTGGTTCGCGCCGAACGCGATCGGTACAAGACCCTGATGGAGCGGCAGATGGTCAGCCGCTCGCAGTACGACAATGCCGAGAACCTCTACCGCGCGGGTGAAGCACGCCTCAAGCAAATCAAGGCGGAGTTCGATGTGGCCAGCAATCAGGCCAGCTACGCGGTATTGCGCGCGCCCCAGGATGGGGTGGTGGCCAAGCGCGCAGTGGAAGTCGGGCAAGTGGTGGGTGCCGGGCAAACGGTCTTTACCCTGGCAACCGACGGCGAGCGTGAGGTGCTGATCAGCCTGCCGGAGCAGCATTTCGGCCGGTTCAAGGTCGGCCAGCCGGTCACGGTCGAACTCTGGACCCAACAGGGCCAGCGTTTCGCCGGGACGATTCGCGAGCTGTCGCCCGCCGCCGATCCCAAGTCGCGGACCTTCGCTGCGCGTATCACCTTTACCGCCGGCAAGGTTCCGGCCGAACTTGGGCAAAGTGCCCGAGTGTTCATTCAGAGCGCCGATGCGGTCGCGCTCACCGTGCCGCTGTCGGCGCTTACGGCCGAGAACGGAGCCACCTACGTATGGGTCGTGGGCGCCAACAACAAGCTGAAAAAAGTCCCGGTGCGGGTCGGCGCGTTTGGTGAAAAAACCGTGCCAGTGCTCGAGGGCTTGAACCCCGACGACTGGGTCGTGGCGGCCGGTGTGCATGTGCTCCTCGACGGCCAGCAGGTGCGGCCGGTGGATCGCTCCAACCGCGTGGTCAATCTGGCGGGCAAGGAGTAATACCCAATGGGTTTCAATCTTTCCGCATGGGCGTTGCGCAATCGCCAGATCGTACTGTTCCTGATGATCCTGCTGGCCGTCGTTGGCACCCTGTCCTACACCAAGTTGGGGCAGAGCGAGGACCCGCCGTTCACGTTCAAGGCCATGGTGATCAAGACCAATTGGCCCGGGGCAACCGCCCAGGAGGTCTCGCGCCAGGTCACCGAACGCATCGAAAAGAAGCTGATGGAAACCGGCGAGTACGAGCGCATTGTCTCGTTTTCGCGCCCCGGCGAATCCCAGGTGACGTTCATTGCCCGCGACTCGATGCACTCGCAGCAGATTCCCGAGCTGTGGTACCAGGTGCGCAAGAAGGTCAGCGACATTCGCCAGACCCTGCCACCAGGAATCCAGGGACCCTTCTTCAACGATGAATTCGGCACCACCTTCGGCAACATCTATGCGTTGACCGGCGAGGGGTTTGATTACGCGGTGCTCAAGGATTATGCCGACCGGATCCAGATCCAGCTGCAGCGGGTCAAGGATGTCGGCAAGGTCGAGCTGCTCGGGGTGCAGGACGAGAAGATCTGGATCGAGCTGTCCAACGTCAAGCTCGCCACCCTGGGCTTGCCCCTGGCTGCTGTGCAGCAGGCGCTGGAGGAGCAGAACGCGCTGTCCAATGCCGGCTTCTTTGAAACCGGCAGCGAGCGCCTGCAACTGCGGGTCACGGGTAACTTCGAGACGGTGGAGCAGATCCAGCGGTTTCCAATCCGGGTCGGCGACCGGACGTTGCGGATTGCCGACGTGGCCGATGTGCGTCGCGGTTTCAACGATCCACCGGCGCCGCGCATGCGCTTCATGGGTGAAGATGCGATCGGTCTGGCAGTGGCGATGAAGGACGGCGGCGACATCCTGGTACTGGGCAAGGCCCTGGAACTGGAGTTCGAGCGCATCCAGAACAACTTGCCGGCCGGCATGCAGCTGCGCAAGGTTTCGGATCAGCCGGCGGCGGTGAAAACCAGTGTCGGTGAGTTCGTGCAAGTGTTGGCCGAAGCGCTGGCGATTGTCCTGCTGGTGAGTTTCTTCTCGCTCGGCGTGCGCACCGGCATGGTGGTTGCCCTGGCTATCCCCCTGGTGCTGGCGATGACCTTTGCCTGCATGTATTACCTGGGCATCGGCCTGCACAAGATTTCCCTGGGGGCGCTGGTGCTGGCCCTGGGGCTGCTGGTGGACGACGCGATCATTGCCGTGGAAATGATGGCGATCAAAATGGAGCAGGGCTACGACCGCTTCAAGGCCGCCAGCTATGCCTGGACCAGTACCGCCTTCCCAATGCTCACCGGCACCTTGATCACTGCCGCCGGCTTCCTGCCGATTGCCACGGCGCAATCGGGTACCGGCGAATACACCCGCTCGATCTTCCAGGTGGTGACCATCGCGTTGCTGGCGTCCTGGGTGGCGGCGGTGGTGTTCGTGCCGTACCTGGGCGAAAAGCTGCTGCCGGACCTGGCAAAGATTCACGCCGCCAAGCACGGCGCTGGCCAGCCCGATCCTTATGGCACGCCGTTCTATCAACGGGTCCGACGGTTGGTGGAGTGGTGCGTGCGCCGGCGTAAAACGGTGATTGCACTGACCATCGTGCTGTTCGTGGCCTCGGTGGTGCTGTTCCGGTTTGTCCCGCAGCAGTTCTTTCCAGCCTCCGGCCGCCTGGAGTTGATGGTCGACCTGAAGCTGGCCGAAGGTGCCTCGCTGAGCAATACCACCGCTGAGGTCAAGCGCCTGGAGGCATTGGTCAAGGAACACGCCGGCATCGAAAACTACGTGGCCTACATCGGCACCGGTTCGCCGCGTTTCTACCTGCCACTGGACCAGCAATTGCCGGCGGCGAGCTTTGCCCAGTTCGTGGTGCTGGCCAATACCATCGAGGAGCGGGAGAACCTGCGGACCTGGCTGATCGAAACCCTCAACGAGCAGTTCCCGGCATTGCGCTCACGGGTGACGCGCCTGGAAAACGGCCCGCCGGTGGGTTACCCGGTGCAGTTCCGGGTGACCGGCGAGCACATCGAGGAGGTGCGTGCCCTGGCCCGCAAAGTGGCGGCCAAGGTGCGTGAGAACCCCCATGTGGTCAATGTGCACCTGGATTGGGAAGAGCCGAGCAAGGTGGTGTACCTCAATGTCGATCAGGACCGGGCCCGGGCACTGGGCGTGAGCACGGCCAACCTGTCGAAGTTTTTGCAAAGCTCGCTGACCGGTTCCAGCGTCAGTCAGTACCGCGAAGACAACGAGTTGATCGAAATCCTCTTGCGCGGCACCTTGCACGAACGCAGCGAACTGTCGCTGCTGTCGAGCCTGGCGGTGCCGACCGATAACGGCAAGAGCGTGGCGCTGTCCCAGGTCGCGACCCTGGAATACGGCTTTGAGGAGGGCATCATCTGGCACCGCGACCGCTTGCCCAACGTGACGGTGCGCGCCGATATCTACGGCAAGGAACAACCGGCCACCCTGGTCCAGCAGATCTTGCCGACCCTGGCGCCGATTCGCGCCGAACTGCCCGACGGCTACCTGCTGGATGTCGGCGGCACGGTGGAAGACTCGGCCCGCGGCCAGAACTCGGTGAAGGCCGGTGTGCCGCTGTTCATTGTGGTGGTGCTGACCTTGCTGATGCTGCAATTGCGCAGCTTCTCGCGCACCGCGATGGTGTTCCTGACGGCGCCGCTGGGGCTGATCGGTGTCACCTTGTTCCTGATCGTGTTTCGCCAGCCGTTCGGTTTTGTGGCGATGCTGGGCACCATCGCCCTGTCGGGGATGATCATGCGTAACTCGGTGATCCTGGTGGACCAGATCGAACAGGACATTCGGGCCGGTCTCAAGCCTTGGCAGGCGATCATCGAAGCCACGGTGCGACGCTTCCGGCCCATCGTGCTGACGGCGCTGGCGGCCGTGCTGGCGATGATCCCGCTGTCGCGCAGCGTGTTCTTCGGCCCGATGGCCGTGGCCATCATGGGCGGCCTGATCGTCGCCACGGCACTGACCCTATTGTTCCTGCCGGCACTGTATGCGGCGTGGTTCAGGGTGAAGAGAGAGTGAGGATTTGACTGGCAGTTGATCGGCGTTCCTTGTCTCAATATTTAAGAATGTTGAGACAAGGTCGTTGGTGTGTTGTACTTCTGTCTCAGTTTTATTATTTTTTGAGACAGAGATGATCAAGGGTCCGCCCATCGTAGATCCCGACGTTCTAGAAAAACTTGGGATCTCACCCTACAAAGAAAAGCTCGTGCAATATTTGGCCCTGCTCAAGCCACTGGATAGTCAGGGTCGTTATCTGCCATTCGATGAGCTGCGTTATCGCTGGCCGCCAGGCCTGGATACGACGCTGTGTTGGGCCTTGGTGAAAAAGGCGCGCATGGCCCAGTACAGCCAACTGCTGCCATTGGGGGAGCCCAACCAATGGACTCACTTCATCGTCACCCCGCTGGCGCAGAAAACCCTGTCGGTGGTCGACCGTCAGGCAACCACTGCCGCGCTGGAGTACATGACTCATCACATCGGTGAGACGGCGCATTTCGCCTACTTGCTCAATGACCTGATCGAAGACGAAGCCATCAGCAGTAGCCAGCTAGAAGGTGCTGCGACCACCACGCAGGTGGCCAAGGACATGCTCAAGCGCAATCGCCTGCCTCGTTCTGCTGATGAGCGGATGGTCATTGGCAACTACAAGATGATGACGTTTGCCTGGGAGAAACGTTATGAGCCGTTGAGCCTCGAACTCATCAGCCAGCTTCATCGCGTGGGGGTTGAAGATATCGATGATGCGCAGTATTCGCCGGGGCTTTTTCGCAGCAATGATGACGTCGTGGTGCAGGACGGTGAGGGCAATACCGTCCATACCCCACCTCCGGCATCAGGCATCGGCGCTCGCCTCAGCGGTTTGGCACATTGGATCAACCAGTCGCAAAACGACCCGTTGCAGGCCGACTATGTGCACCCGATGATCAAGGCTATCGCCCTGCATTTTGCGATGGGTTATGAGCATCCATTTCGCGATGGCAACGGTCGGGTGGCGCGGGCGCTGTTTTACTGGTTCATGTTCAAGAATGATTTTTCCGCGTTTCGCTACATTGCTATCAGCATTCTGTTGCGCAATGCACCCGTGAAGTACGGTCGCTCCTACCTGGCTACCGAAAGTGATGGGCTGGACCTGACGTATTTCATCGACCATCAGTGCTCGGTCATATTGCGCGCAGTCACCGAGTTTTCGGCGGTGTATCGCAAGAGTCTGGTCTATGCCCAAGGATTTGATCGTTGGCTTGAGGAGTCGGGACTGTTCAAGCAATTGACGGACAAGCAACGAACGGTATTTCAGGTAGCCAAGAGTGGCATGGCCAAAGAGTTCACCGCCGTCAATGTGAAGGAGAACCTGAACTGCTCTTACAACACCGCTGCCAGCACACTGAACGGTCTGGTCGAACTCAAGGTGTTCGAGAAGAAAAAGATGGGGCGCGAGTGGGTGTTCTTTCTGCGTGACGCATTGCACATCCAAGCAGACCGAAGCAGCCCGTAGCAGCTGTCGAGCCTGCGAGGCTGCGTTCGGCTGCGAAGCAGACGCCAAGGAGCCACATTAGCCCAGCGAGGACTTCGTCCTCGAACGCAGCCTCGCGGGCTCGGCAGCTGCTAGAGAGTTCCTTGGCGTACGGCGTCGACGCGCACTTGCAGCGGCTGGGGATCCTTGCCGTCCAGTTGCACGGCGTGATGTTCGGTGGTGATGAACAGCAGCTTGCCGTCGTTTTCGATCCGCGCGCTCACCGAGTAGCGGTGGCCAGGTTCAACTTGCAGGGGATCGTAGCTGAGGTGGAACTTCAGGGGGACCTGGCCTTGAACCGGACCTTTGTGTTCGTCGATCACCCGGGCCGGTGCATCGGCGAGGGACACGTCCTGCAGGCTGACACTCAAGGTCGCAGTCGGCGGCAAAGCAATGCGTTGCAGGTAGAAGACCTCCCCGTCCAGGGACGCCTTGGGCTCGGAGGAGGGTGTCTGGCAAGCGGTAAGCAGGGCTGCGGCGGCGAGCAGGGTGAGTTTTTTCATCACGGATCTCCGTAGCGAGGGCTCCAGTATCAGACTGGCGCCCTGATTCATTTAGACAGTCGGTGGCGTTTCAGGTTGATCGGCGGCGTCTTCACTGCGATGCAGCGCGACCTGGCGGATCGACAGGCGAATTTCCGCCGGTAATACACGTTTGGCCACGCCTTCGGCCAACTCCCCCAGCAACTCGTGATGGCTGAGCTTGCCGGCTTCGTCGCGCCGCAGCACGTCGAGGTCGAGCAGGGTCTGGATGAAGTGGCGGAACAGGCTCTTGTCGAAGAACTCGGGAGCGTTGAGGCCGTGCAGGATCGACAGGCGCTGGGCCATGACTGTGCACAGGTCCTCCAGTTCTTCGGCGCTGAGGGTGTTCTGGCCGCTGTTGAGCAGCAGCGAGATGGCCATGTAGAAACGCTGCAGGGTCTGGGCGATGCTCTTGGACAGCAGGGTCAGCAACACGAAATGTCGCGAGCTGGGGGCCGGCCGCAGGTACACATCGTTTTCCAGGCGCAGCAGGCCTTGCTCGACAAAGGCTTCCAGCCACTGGTCGATCACCGCGTCCAGTTCGTCCAGCGACCAGCGAATGAACAGCTCCGATTGCAGGTACGGGTACAGCGCGCGGGTATAGCGCAGGATCTGTTCGCGGTTCATCCGCGAGGCGCTCTGGAAGAAGCTGGCGAGCAATGCCGGCAGGGCGAAGATGTGCAGCACGTTGTTGCGGTAGTAGGTCATCAGGACGGCGTTTTGCTCATCCAGATAGAGAATCTTGCCCAGTGCATCGCTTTGTTCGGACAGCAGGTCCATGTCCTTGACGTGTTCGATCAGCGCGCGGCCGTCGCCTTCCGGCAAGGTGGTGTGCGGCGAGTAAGGTACACGGCGCAGCAGCGCCAAATAGAGGTCGAGCACCCGCGCCATGGCCCGGTCGTCCAGCGCCAGGCGGCTGGTGGAGAGTAATGCCAGGGCCACCAGGTTGACCGGGTTGATCGCCGCCGCCTCGTTGAGGTGACGCGCTACACGCTCGCCCAGGCGGTTGGTGGTTTCGTTGAGCCAGGCGGGCTTGAACTGCGGGCCCAGGTCCTGGCTGCGCCAGTCCGGTTGCTCGCTGTCGAGAAACTCGGCCAGTTTGATCGGCTCGCCGAAGTTCACCGCGACCTGGCCGAAGCGCTGCTTGAGTGCGCCGATGACTTTGAAGATATCGAAGATCGACTCTTTCTTCTTGCTCGCGCCGCGCAATTCACCCAGGTAGGTACGGCCTTCCAGCACCCGTTCGTAGCCGATATAGACCGGCACGAAGACGATGGGCATGCGCGACGAGCGCAGGAAGCTGCGCAGGGTGATGGCCAGCATCCCGGTCTTGGGTTGCAGCATGCGCCCGGTGCGCGAGCGGCCGCCCTCGACGAAGTACTCCACCGGGAAGCCCTTGGTGAACAGGGTGTGCAGGTATTCGTTGAACACCGAGGTGTAGAGCGGGTTGCCCTTGAAGGTGCGACGCATGAAAAACGCCCCGCCACGGCGCAGCAGGCCACCGATCACCGGCATGTTGAGGTTGATCCCGGCGGCGATGTGCGGCGGGGTCAGGCCGTTGCGAAACAACAGGTAGGACAGCAGCAGGTAGTCGATGTGGCTGCGGTGGCACGGCACGTAGATCACTTCGTGACCCTGGGCGACCTTCTGCACGCCCTCGATGTGGTTGACCTTGATGCCGTCGTAGATCTTGTTCCAGAACCAGCTCAGCACCACTTCCAGAAAACGGATCGCGGTGTAGGTGTAGTCCGAGGCGATCTCGTTGCCGTACCGCAGGGCCTGGGCCTTGGCTTTTTCCGGCGAAATGTTCTCGCGCTCGGCTTCGTCGAGGATCGCCTGTTTGACCAGCGGCTGGTTGAGCAGGCCCTTGACCAGGTTGCGGCGGTGGGAAATGTCCGGGCCGATCACCGCGGCCTTGAGGTTGCGAAAGTGCACCCGCAGGATGCGCTGGGCCATGCGCACGGTGCGTTCGTGGCCCTTGTTGTGGTCGATCAGTTCGCGCAAGTGAATCGGTGCGGAGAACTGCACCCGGGTCTTGCGTCCCAGGATCATGATACTCAGCAGGCGACGCAGGCGGCCGGTGACGGCCCAGCTGTCGGCGAACAGCAGCTTCCATGGGCTCGATTCGCTGTCTGGCGACTGGCCCCAGAACACGCTGACCGGAATGATCTGCGCGTCTTCGACGGCGTTCTGGCTCAGGGCGCTGACCAGGCGGGTCAGGGTCGGCGGTGCGCCGCGTTTGTCCTGGCGGCCGAGCCAGTCCGGCTCCGGTGTCAGGTAGAAGAACGCGGCCGGCTCCAGCAGGCTGCCCACCGATACCGGCAGCACCGGACGCGGCAGACCGGCCTTGGTGCACTCGGTGTCGAGCACGGCGAGGTCGGTCAGTGAGGGGTTTTGCAGGACGTAGAACACCGGGCGACTGCAGTCGAGGTTGAGGGTAAAGGACGACTGGTTGATCGTCTCCGAGCGGACCCAGAGGTACAACAGTCGGCGCAAGGTGCCAAACACTAGACGGCGGAGCGGGGAGCGGGTCATACGGCTTCTGCTTTGAGTTGGATAAACCGAGCAAGCGCTCGGGGCCGCTAGTGTGCCGTATTCGTCGAAAATCGGCAAAAAGGTGGCGAAGTATTGTTGAGTTGAGAGTTTTTGCGGCTGGCATATACTCGGCCAGCCGTTTGCCACTATCGACCCGGATGTTTACCGATCATCGAGTCCTGGCAAACGTATTACAGGCTTGTCCATGAACAAGCCGACTTAATAATAAAAATGGGAGTACTGATTGATGGCAACGCGCGAGACCGGCAACGTGAAGTGGTTCAACGACGCCAAGGGTTATGGCTTCATCCAGCGTGAGGGGGGAGCCGATGTGTTCGTGCACTACCGTGCGATCCGTGGCGAAGGCCACCGCTCGCTGGTCGAGGGCCAGCAGGTGGAATACGCCGTGGTGGACGGGCAGAAGGGGTTGCAGGCTGAGGATGTGGTAGGGCTGTAAGCTCAGGTCCTCAGTACACGCAAGACCAGTGTGGGAGCGGGCTTGCCCGCGAAAGCGGTTTGGCACTCACATCAATGCTGGATGTGCCATCGTCTTCGCGGGCAAGCCCGCTCCCACAGGTTGAGTAGATGTACCCAAAATTTGCGAACACCCAGAACCAATGTAGGAGCTAGCCTGCTAGCGATGGGGCCGGTCCATTCAACATCGATGGTGGCTGACATACCGCCATCGCGGGCAAGCCCGTTCCCACAGGTGATTAAGCAGTTTTCCAGGTGATCTCTTCTTCACCGTCAGCGCTGATGCGCATCCAGCGATCAGCCGATTCCTCACCTTCTTCCTCGACCCAGGTCCCCGGCGCGCAGCGTACTTCGACGTTCAGCGCGGCAAACGCGGCGCGGGCGCAGGCGATGTCGTCGTCCCATGGGGTCTGGTCGCTTTCCAGGTACAGGCTGTTCCACTTGCCCACGGCTTTTGGCAGCCAGGTAACGGGCACGTTGCCGGCCTTGCACTTATAGGTCTGGCCTTTCTGCACCCAGTCGGTGCAAGGGCCCAGCGCAGCGCCGAGCCAGGCAGCGATAGCCTTGTAGTCGACGTCGGCGTCTTTGAGGTAAATCTCGATATCGGGTTGGCGCATGGATGTTCCTCACGGCAAGTTTCGAAAAATCCATTCGCGGATTTAGCCGGCCCACGCCATTGGCGGGGGCCAAAAGTTAAAGGGTTATTGCAGTACGAAGTAATCGTAGCGCATCGACACACTGACCTCGAACGGCTCGGCCTGTTCGATCACGGCCGCCCGGCGTTCGGCGCTGGCGCGCCAGCCGTGGGGGGTCATGGCCAACAGGTTGGCACGATCCTGGGGGTGTACCAGGTTCAGTTTGAAGTCCAGGGTCTCGCTGTGTTGCAGGGTCATGCCTTGCGGCACCAGCGCCAGGTGCTTGTCATCGGTGTACTCACGGACTTCGTCGTACAGGCGCTCACGCAATTCCATCAGGTGACCGCTGGTCGGGCCGACTTTCATCAGGCCGCCGCCAGGGCTGAGCAGGCGCTTGGCCTCCTGCCAGTCGAGCGGGCTGAAGACGCTGGCCAGGAATTGGCAGCTGGCGTCGGCCAACGGCACCCGGGCCATGCTGGCGATCAACCAGGTCAGCTGTGGATTGCGCTTGCAGGCGCGCTTCACCGCTTCGCGGGAGATATCCAGGGCATAGCCATCGGCGGTGGGCAGGGCTGCGGCGATCTGCGCGGTGTAGTAACCCTCGCCACAGCCGATATCCAGCCAGCGTTGCGGCGCGCGTTCGGCGGCCAGTTCAGCCAGGCGCTTGGCCACCGGGGCGTAATGCCCGGCGTTGAGGAAGTCGCGTCGGGCTTCGACCATGGCCTGGTTATCACCCGGGTCACGGCTGTTCTTGTGCTGTACCGGCAGCAAGTTCAGGTAACCCTGGCGGGCGCGGTCGAAACGGTGCCCGGCCGGGCACGTCATACCGTTGTCGACCGCGCTCAGCGGCGCGCTGCAGATAGGGCAGGCGAGCATCAGGCGAGCAACTTGATCAGGGTCTGGTAGTAGATTTCGGTCAGCACGTCGAGATCGCTGGCCAGGACCCGCTCGTTGACCTGGTGGATCGTCGCGTTGACCGGGCCGAGCTCGACCACCTGGGTGCCCATGGTGGCGATAAAACGCCCGTCCGACGTGCCGCCGCTGGTGGATGCGTGGGTGTCGCGACCGGTGATGTCCTTGATGCTCGAGGCAACGGCATCCAGCAAAGCGCCGGGCTCGGTGAGGAACGGCAGGCCGGACAGGGCCCAGTCGATGTGCCAGTCCAGGCCGTGCTTGTCGAGGATCACGGCGACCCGCTGTTGCAGGCCTTCAACGGTGGACTCAGTGGAGAAGCGGAAGTTGAACACCGCCACCAGGTCGCCGGGGATCACGTTGGTCGCGCCGGTGCCGGAATTGACGTTGGAAATCTGGAAGCTGGTCGGCGGGAAAAAGTCGTTGCCGTGATCCCAGTGCTCGGCAGCCAGTTCGGCCAGGGCCGGGGCGGCGAGGTGGATCGGGTTCTTCGCCAGGTGCGGATAGGCCACGTGGCCTTGCACGCCGCCCACGGTCAGCTTGGCGCCCAGGGAGCCACGGCGACCGTTCTTGACCACGTCACCCACCAGGGTGGTGCTCGATGGCTCGCCAACGATGCACCAGTCCAGACGCTCCTGGCGCGCAGCCAGGCGCTCGACCACTGCCTTGGTGCCGTGGTGTGCCGGGCCTTCTTCGTCGCTGGTGATCAGGAAGGCAACCTTGCCCTTGTGGTTCGGGTAATCGGCGACAAACCGTTCGGCCGCCACGGTCATTGCCGCCAGGCTGCCCTTCATGTCGGCTGCGCCACGCCCGCAGAGCATGCCGTGTTCGTCGATCAACGCGTCGAACGGGTCGATCTGCCAGGCCGCCACCGGACCGGTTGGCACCACGTCGGTGTGACCGGCGAAGCACAGCACCGGACCTGCCTGCTGGCCGTGGGTGGCCCAGAAGTTATCCACATCTTCGATGCGCATCGGCTCCAGTAGAAAACCGGCATCGCCCAGACGCTGCATCATCTGCTTCTGGCAATCGGCATCGATCGGCGTCACCGATGGACGACGAATCAGGTCGATGGCGAGTTGGAGGGTCGGCGAAAGGTCGGCGTGGGCCGTCATGTAGGACTCCGGAAGATCTAAATGTGGGAGCGAGCTTGCTCGCGATAGCGCAACCAGCCTCAACATAGATGTTGAATGTGACGGACTCATCGCGAGCAAGCTCGCCCCCACAGTAATTGTGGTCAGGCTGTGGGCCAGGGCGCGCAAAATGGCGGATATCTTAAAGCAAAACGGCGACCATTGGCCGCCGTTTAGTGCATCGCTACAGATTTAGACCGCTGGTTGGGTTTGCACCTCGGCCGAAGGTTTTGGCAGCGACGACAGGAAGGCCATGATCAGCGCCGCCAGGTACGGCAGCGACTGCACCAGCAGCATGGTCACCCAGAAGCGCATGTCGTTGCTTGGCAAGCCTTGCACCAGGCAGATGCCCAGCGCCGCGCCCCACAACAGCAGCATGATGAACAGCTCTTCACGGGCCTCCGAGATGGCCACCCAGAAGCCGTGGTTGTCGGCATTTTTCGGTGTGCGGAAGAACGGAATGCTGCTGGTGAAGAAACCGTACAGCACCGCCTTGGCGATGGTGTGGGACAGCGCCAGGCCGGCCAGCGCCGCGCAGAATGCATCCTTGAGGTTGACCCCCACCGCACGACGGTAGAGGAAGATGATCTTGCCGACCTTGAACACGAACAACGCCAGGGGCGGGATCGCGAAAATCAACAGCGGCGGGTCGACCCGGTGCGGCACGATGATCATCGCCGCCGACCACAACAGGGCGCCCACGGTGAAGAAGATGTTCATGCCGTCGG
Source organism: Pseudomonas sp. IT-P176 (assembly GCF_949767245.1). Classification (NCBI taxonomy): domain Bacteria; kingdom Pseudomonadati; phylum Pseudomonadota; class Gammaproteobacteria; order Pseudomonadales; family Pseudomonadaceae; genus Pseudomonas; species Pseudomonas sp. IT-P176. The sequence goes on along the minus strand of NZ_CATKPN010000068.1, from coordinate 240,060 downwards.
CCACCCACGGCAACCAGCCCGCGAGGAAGTGGTAGCGCTGGCCACGGGTCAGCTCGGTGTCCTTGCCGCGGATCAGGCTGGCGGTGTGGCGCTTGATGATCTGGATCGCGCCGTAGGCCCAGCGGAAACGCTGCTTCTTGAAGTCGATGAAGGTATCGGGCATCAGGCCCTTGCCGTAGCTGTCGTGGTAGTACGCCGCCGACAGGCCTTTCTCGAATACCCGCAAGCCCAGCTCGGCGTCTTCGCAGATGCACCAGTCGGCCCAGCCGAGCTCTTCGAGCACGGTACGGCGGGTCATGGTCATGGTGCCGTGCTGGATGATCGCATCGCGGTCGTTGCGCGTGACCATGCCGATATGGAAGAAGCCCTTGTATTCGGCGTAGCAGAGCTTCTTGAAGGTGCTTTCGTTCTGGTCGCGATAGTCCTGTGGCGACTGCACGATGGCGATTTTCGGGTCGGCGAAGTGCGGCACCATGTGCTTGAGCCAGTTGGGGTGCACGCAGTAGTCGGAGTCGATCACCGCGATCACTTCGGCGTCCTTGGCGGTGTGCGGCAGCAGGTAATTCAGCGCGCCACCCTTGAAACCGGCCAGGGGCGCGACGTGGAAGAACTTGAAGCGCGGGCCGAGGGTTGCGCAGTAGTCGCGCACTGGTTCCCAGACCGCCGGGTCCTTGGTGTTGTTGTCGATGATCAGGACTTCAAAGTCCGGGTAATCGAGGTTGGCCAGGGCGTCGAGGGTCTGTTTGACCATTTCCGGCGGCTCGTTGTAGCAGGGCACGTGAATCGACACTTTGGGGCGGTAGTTCGAATCACCCAGGACCGGCAGGAACTCGCGCCGGCGCTTGTGAATCCACACCGCCTCGGCCAGTTCATGGGCCTCGGTGAGCAACACGATAAACACCCCCAGGGCACCGAGCGCGAGCAGGAAGCCCACCGTCAGGCTGAACCAGGTGCTGTATTGCTGGCTGTAGTCGTAGCCGATCCACACCAGCACCGAACCGCAAAGGAACGCGATGAAGGTCAGGAAGGTCCGGCCACGCTGGCGCAGGGCCGAGCCGTCGATCATCAACAGGGTCAGGGACAGCAGCGCCAGGACCACGGAGCCGATGGCGAGTACCCGCCATTGGGGGATCGCGACGACCGGGCCTTCAAAGTTGAACTTCTGCTGGCGCGCAGCGTTGAACACGCCCCAATAGGCGCCTACCGAGCCTTCATCGCTGGCTTTCCACGGCTGGTCAAAAGCTTCAATCACGAAGTAGTTGAAGCCCTGGCGGTTGAGCTTGTTGACCAGGGTGCGCAGGTAAATCGCCTGGTCAGCGGGAGTGGCATCGGCACCGCCGCGCATGCGACCGTTGCTCGGCCAACCCACTTCGGAGAGCAGCAGGGGTTTTTTCGGGAACATCTTCTTCAGGTCGCGGGCGCGGTCCAGGACGAACTGGCCTGCCTGGTCCACCGGGACGAACTCCCAGTAGGGCAGGACGTGGGCGGCGATCAGGTCGACGTGCTTGGCCAGCATCGGGTTTTCTTCCCAGACGTGCCATTGCTCGGAGGTGGTTACCGGGACTTTGACCGCGGCGCGCACCCGATCGAGGATCACGCTGAGCTGCTCGGCGGTGATTTCCTTGCGGAAAATCGCTTCGTTACCGACCACTACCCGCACCACGCTGCGCGAGGTGTTGGCAATCTCGATGGCGCGCAGGATCTCCCGTTCGTTGCGTTCCAGGTCCGGGCTGATCCAGATGCCGAGGGTCACGCGCAGGCCGAACTCTTCCGCCAGCTTGGGAATGTCGCCCAGGGTGCCGTCGACGGAGTAGGTGCGGATGTTATCGGTCAGCTTGCTCATGATTTCCAGGTCACGACGCATTTCTTCGTCGGACGGAAACTGGTTTTTCTGCGGGAACTGGCCTTGCTGGAACGGCGAGTAGGAAAAACCGGAGATCTGCTCTGGCCAGTTGGGGGTCGTGACCGGGCGGTTGATCAGCGCCCAGAAACCAGTGAACAGCGCGGCGATTGCCAGCACTACCACCAGGTTGAGTCCAAATTTACGCGATGACATGGCTATTTCGGGTTCCAAAAGGTGCGGAACGAGGGGGGTGGTCGGCTTACCGCCAAAGGGCGCGCATCCTACACTGGGCCTTCACTGACCGTATAGCAGACAGGGAAATGCCGGACATTGGGCAACCTACTTTCACATTAGTTCTTACACTTGTAGCCAGAAGGTGAAAACTTGTCGGCCCGTGGCCCTATAATGCGCGCCGGTTTTTAGGGTAGTGGTCATGAGTACAGAAGATCCGCGGTTTGCTGGCATCGCCCGCTTGTATGGCATTGAAGGCCTGGCCCGCTTGCGCGCGGCCCACGTGGCGATTGTCGGCGTCGGTGGCGTAGGTTCCTGGGCGGCGGAAGCCATAGCCCGTTGCGGGGTGGGCGAGATTTCCCTGTTCGACCTCGACGACGTCTGTGTGAGCAACGCCAATCGGCAATTGCACGCCCTGGACAGCACGGTGGGCAAACCCAAGGTCGAGGTCATGGCGGAGCGCCTGCGCGGGATCAATCCCGAGTGCACGGTGCACGCGGTGGCAGACTTCGTCACCCGCGAGACCATGGCCGAGTACATCACGCCGAATATCGACTGCGTGATCGATTGCATCGACAGCGTCAACGCCAAGGCCGCCCTGATCGCCTGGTGCAAGCGCCGCAAGATCCAGATCATTACCACTGGCGGCGCTGGCGGGCAGATTGACCCGACGCTGATCCAGGTCTGCGACCTGAACCGCACCTTCAATGACCCACTGGCCTCAAAAGTGCGTTCGACCCTGCGTCGCGACTACAACTTTTCCCGCACCGTGACCCGCCACTACAGCGTGCCGTGCGTGTTCTCCACGGAACAACTGCGCTACCCGAAACCCGATGGCAGCATCTGCCTGCAGAAGAGTTTTGTCGGCGACGGCGTCAAGCTCGACTGCGCCGGTGGCTTTGGCGCGGTGATGATGGTGACCGCGACCTTCGGCATGGTCGCGGCGACCAAGGCTGTGGACAAGATCGTCGCGGGTGTACGACGGCCGGCGGACAAGGTCAAGCCTCAGGCATAAAAGCTTGCCGAGTGGGGGCGATGGCTAATGTGGGGTTTCTATCAGGTTGTCGCGCGTCGCAACGTCACTCAACAGCGCTTTGACGACAGCCTTGCTGGAGAGCTCACACCAGGGGCCGTCGTCAATGATCGAACCGGCATGCATGACGATGACGCGATCAAAGCGGTGCAAGTGCTCCACATCATGGGTGACACAAATCAACCCACGCTCGGCGAAGGTCTGGAACAACAAATCCCACACCGGCGCGGCCAGTTTCGGTTCAATCGATGCACTGGGCTCGTCAAACAAATTAAATCGCCCTGGTCGGTTGATCAGTCGCAGCAGTGACAGGCGTTTGGCTTCCCCCCCTGAAATGTTCGATGCGTTTTCCGTCAGGCAACGCTCGGATACCACCTCTTCAAGGTTCAGTTGCTGTATTGCGTGCTTGAGGCCCGGTGACGAGGTAATGCCGAACAGAACGGCCCTGTCGAAAATCCCCTCAAGGAACTGCGGTGACTGAGGGCAGTACCGCAGAACCTTCAGGTGGGTCTGGGCGTTGAGACTGGAAAGAGTCATCCCGTCGATGCTTAGCCGCGCCCTCACTATGACATTCAACCCCGCCAGTGCTTCCAGCAAGGTTGATTTACCCGCACCACTGGGGCCGATGATGGCAACCGATTGGCCTTGGGTGAACGCGATACTGTTGTTGATGGACAGCCGCACAGCCTCGTGGTCATGCACAACAACAGGGCCGAGCACCAGCGTCGAGGGCGTCAGGGGGTTGATGTCTGCCGCTCGAATGTCGTCGTCGAAGTTTGGCAGCGAGAGCAAGTGCTGGAAGCGGCGCTGGTCAGCGAGAAACTGATCAAGAACCCGATAGCCCTCGGTCAAGGCGGTAATGTTGAGTAAGAAACTACCGGCAATGGAAAAGGTAGCCACCAACTGACCGACGCTGATGCTGGGCTCACCCGATAATTGATCGAGGATGCCCCAGGCGAGCAATCCGCCCATGGAGAAGCTCACAAACAAGGTTTTGACCCCGGTCAACACCCCACCTGAGCTTGCGACGGTCACGGCCGCTAAGGCATAGCGCTTGAACGCATGGTTTAGTGGCGCAGTCGCCGTGTGCTCGGCACGCTCCAGTTTTATCGTCTTGGCACTGCTCAGGGTATTGAACAGCACGGCGCTGAGTTCATCTTCTTGCTCATTGACGGCATCTATGTGTTTTCTGCGCCACCGGATGATCCTATGGGCGATAAACAGATAGAAGACACCCAAGCTGGCCATGGCGAAAAAGATGCCTGCTCCCCCCATATAGATGAAGGCCCCTGCGACGATCAGAAACTCGAGGCACAATGGGAATCCGATGGTCACAAAGAAGGTCAGCAGTTGTTCATGCGCGGTAATTCCCCTTTCGACTGACTTTATAAAATGGCCGATACGCCATGCGCTGAACTGCAGGAACTCCTTGCGCATTAATTGGGCGATCCAGTGGATGGATGCGTCTTTCACTACGTGCTGGACCAGTCTTGATAAAAGAAATGTTTGTAAGGGATTGATAAGTGCCTGGATGCAGCCGGCTAGTGTAAAAGCAGTAGTCAGAAACAGGAGGGTGTTTAGAGTTGATGGTTCTTCATTGCCTAGAGTGTCGACAATGTTTCCCAATAATAGAGGCGGTGTTAGTGCTAATATTTTTAGCGCTATTATTGTAACTGTCGTTGATATGAGTAATGCTGAGTGATTTTTGCAGGTTGTTCTAATTAGGGTCTGCATTGGATGCCTGCTGGTGCTTGCCGAAGTATCTCTTGAGGTGCAACCCAAGACCCATTTCTAATTAGATTAAAACGTTCTAATCCAGGAACGTACGCTTGGCAAACGATGCCGTCGTCTGAGTATCGAGAAACTATTCTGTGGTGTATGGATCTGCCCGAGGCTAATAGGTTGTTTTCCAGGATTCTTAGTTGCAGTGGAACGTTCGTGACGATGTTCGTTGTCGGCAAGTCAAGTGTTGGAAGCTTAAGGTGTGTTACAGCTTCAAAGGCAATTAAGTGTTTTAGTACTTTTGATCTGTTCAGGAAGTCTAACGATCTGCGGTCGATTATTTCTTGCGCATCGTCATATAGAGTATTTACTTGATGTTGTTCAGTTACAGCCCGTTGAACTGCGGTGCAAATATCCAGCGAGCAACCTGAGCCAATCGGTGAAAGGTGAAGATGTCCAGGGCCAGATTTAGGTAGCGCTACAGAGAAGTAAATGTTCATCACGTCTTTGATGATGATTATTTGTAATTTTTCAGCTACTGAAAGGGCATGGGGATTACTTTCTAATGCGTTCCTGAGTAATGCCTTTGACGGTGTATACAGCTTCAGGGGTGGACCGATCGTGCAGACTGCCATGAAAAAACAAGAAAGAATGTGCCTTTCAACAACTTCATTGGTTCCGTGCAGAAGTGCCTCGGCTTTGGTGCAGCCAAATGCAATCCCCGAGTTGGATGAATAGCGAGACAGGAATTGCATATTTGGATTGTCACCGTCCCATGAGTCTCTCTCAATGTTTGGGTTGAGAATAATACTCGGAATATAAAGTGTCTTCTCGTCGTCTAGGGTTGTGAGTTTGAACGCTTCTATTGAGCCTGCTCTATATGGAAGTCCTGTTAAAAATCCGTCATGCTCAGCTCCTTTTTGTGTGGCGATTAACTCACAATGTTGATGAGTTGTTTGATTTTTGGTTTGTTGGAATGTGCTGTAGTGTTCGATGCTTTCAGCTAGTGCTCCGACAAGCGCGTTGGGTCCTTTTCCAGCGCCTGACTGTATGTATTTGTTGTTCTCGTCGAAAAGTTCGGCGGTCGCTACTAGTTTGTGTTTGTCGCTGTAATGTGTTTTTGAGTTTAGGTTTAGTGACTGAATGATTTTTCTGATTTTTGTTAACGCGATAGAGGGAGTAAATTCTCGTTCAGACATAAGTAACCTCGTGAGGCTATGAGTGCCGAAAGGTCGTCCTTTCGGCACTGGTTACTGGTACCTTGCAGTGAGTGTCAGATTGTCAGAAAGGCAAAGAATTTTTCTTCGCTTTTCAGGAATCCATCTGACCTCCCTATTACCTGTGACATTACATCCCCAGGGACTATCTCGGTACGTCTTTTACCCATGATGTTAACTCCCTTTTTGATAAGGCGGTGCTTTTGAGTAAGCGCCGCACTTGCGCTGAATTGTCGCAAGTGAGTTATTAATGCTTTTTGGAGATTGTTTTACAATCGAAAGGTGTTGCGAAACTTCCCATGCGAATGTGGGTTTGTTCCTACGTTTGGGTGGGGTGAATCTTTTATGTTTTTTGTTTTTGTTGAGGTTTTTGATTTTGTTGTGTTATTTCAAAAGCTTAAGATGTTTAATGGGTTTGAGTGGTGTTAACTATTCTGAGCTCCATTTTAGGTCTGAGCATATCCAGTTATTTCGACTATATATGGCGGGAGAAGGCAAGCAGTGGGATCTCGCTTTGGTGTTGATGAAGCTTTTATAAAAAAAGTGCTGTTGCCAACTCATTCATCCGCTGCAACACCGCGTTCAAGCCATTGCTGCGGGACGGTGAGAGCTGGCGGCTGAGGCCCAGTTGGTTGAACCAGTCTGGTAAGTCCACCTGTTGCAACTCTTGCGCGGACAAGCCATTGACCCGCGCCAGCAGCAATGCCACCAGCCCGCGAATCAACCGTGCATCGCTGCTCGCGGCAAACTGCCAGTGACCGTCGTGCAGTTCACCCACCAGCCACACCTGGCTTTCACAGCCGTGCACGCGGTTGGTTTCGGATTTGTCGGCTTCATTCAAGGGCGGCAGGCGGTCGCCCCATTGCATCAACAGGCGCGCCCTTTGTTCCCAGCCGGCGGCGGCCTGGAAGGTGTGCAGGGCGTTGACGGCCTCGGCGGGCAGGTTCATCGCAACAGCTCCAGGGCTTGGTCCAGGGCTTCGAAGAAGCGCTCAAGGTCTTCGGAGTCGTTGTACAGCGCCAGCGACACACGAATGGCCCCGGCCAGCTCGAAGCTCTTGAGCAATGGCATGGCGCAGTGATGACCGGCGCGCACGGCAATTCCCTGTTCTGTGAGCAGGTGGGCCAGGTCGGCGTTGTGCACGCCCTCGACGACAAAGCTGACCAGTGCCAGCTGGGGTTTGCCGAGTAGCCGGATGCCATTGCGCGCCTGCAGGCCCTTCAACAAGTACTCATGCAGCGCCGCTTCGTGGGCCGACACCGCGTCCTGATCCAGCCCTGCCAGGTAGTCGAGGGTTGCGCCCAGGCCGATCACGCTGGCAATCGGCGGGGTCCCGGCTTCAAAGCCCAGGGGCGCCGGGCGGAACCGTGCGTCGTGGTAGTTGGCATCCAGCACCATCTCGCCGCCGAACTGCCAGGGGCGCAATTGCTCAAGGGCAGCGTTGCGGCCAAATACCACCCCCAGGCCATCGGGCCCGTAGAGTTTGTGGCTGGAAAACACATAGAAGTCGCAGCCCAGCGCCTGCACGTCGTGCCGGCCATGAACCACGCCCTGGGCACCGTCGATCACGGTCAAGGCGTTGTGGGCCTGTGCCAGGGCCAGCAGGGGCGCCAGTGGCTGCCAGGCCCCCAGTACGTTGGACAATTGGCTGACTGCCAGCAACCGGGTGCGGGGCCCGATCAGTGTGCTGGCGGCCTGCAGGTCGATTACGCCGTCGACGTCCAGTGGCAGTACCACCAGTTTCAGCTCGCGACGTTTGGCCAGTTGTTGCCAGGGTAAAAGGTTGGCGTGGTGTTCCAGGGCGCTGATGACAATTTCATCGCCCGCTTGGAAAAGGTGTTCCAGGCCATAGGCCAGGAGGTTCAGCGCAGAGGTCGCGCCGTGGGTGAAGATGATTTGCCCGCTGGTTTGCGCATTGAGCCAATGCGCGACTTTGTTGCGGCTGTCTTCGAACGCTTGCGTGGCATGGGCGCCGGGCAGGTGTTGCGCCCGATGGACGTTGGCCGCGCCGTTGGCGTAGTAGTGCGCCAGCGCGTCGAGCAGGGCTTGGGGTTTCTGGGTGGTGGCGGCGTTGTCCAGATAGGTCTGGTCTTGCCGTTGCAGGGCGGCGATGGCCGGGAAATCGGCGCGCCAGGGTGAGAGGATCAACATGTTATCGGGCCCTGCAGGAGGTACGCCGAACCCCTGTAGGAGCGAGCATGCTCGCGAAAAACGCATGGATGATGCGGGCTGTCTGCTTTCCCGCGTTATCGTTGACGTCCATCGCGAGCATGCTCGCTCCTACACAGGTATTCGAGTGACGCTTAGTTGTGAGCGTGCAGCGCTTCGTTCAGTTCGATGGCCGACTTGTGGGTCTTGCATTCCACGGCGCCGGTCTGCGAATTGCGGCGGAACAGCAGGTCGGACTGACCGGCCAGCTCACGAGCCTTGACCACTTTGACCAGTTGGTTGTTTTCATCCAGCAGGGCCACTTTGGTCCCAGCGGTGACGTACAGGCCCGACTCGACAGTGTTGCGGTCGCCCAACGGAATGCCGATACCAGCGTTGGCGCCGATTAGGCAGCCTTCGCCGACCTTGATCACGATGTTGCCGCCGCCCGACAGGGTGCCCATGGTGGAGCAGCCGCCGCCCAGGTCCGAACCCTTGCCGACGAACACGCCGGCCGACACGCGGCCTTCGATCATGCCCGGGCCTTCGGTGCCGGCGTTGAAGTTGACGAAACCTTCGTGCATCACGGTGGTGCCTTCGCCCACGTAGGCACCCAGGCGGATCCGCGAGGCGTCAGCGATACGCACGCCAGCCGGCACTACGTAGTCGGTCATTTTCGGGAACTTGTCCACCGAGAACACTTCCAGCAACTCGCCACGCAGGCGCGCTTCGAGTTGATGTTCAGCCAGTTCGCCGAGGTCGATGGCGCCCTGGCTGGTCCAGGCTACGTTAGGCAACAGCGGGAAGATCCCGGCCAGGTTCAGGCCGTGCGGCTTGACCAGGCGGTGGGACAGCAGGTGCAGTTTGAGGTAGGCCTCAGGGGTGGAGCTCAGTTGTGCGTCTTCGGCCAGCAGGGTGGCGACCAGCGGCTTGTGGCTTTCCGCCAGGCGGGTCAGCAGGGCGGCCTGGGTGGCATCGATGGCTTTCACGGCTTCGGCCAGTTGCGCGGCCTGGGCGGTAGTGAACGCGATGGCCTGGTTGCCTTCGGTGTAGCCGAGGATCGGGGCAACGGCGGCGATCAATTCGGCCGACGGGTTGAGCAGGGGTTGGGCGTAAAACACTTCCAGCCATGTGCCTTGACGATTCTGGGTACCAACACCAAAGGCCACGCTGAACAGGGTAGTGGACATGCAATTACCTCTAACAAAATTGAACGGGCTGCCTTACTTGAGTGCGGCCGCGTAGATATCTGGCTTGAAGCCAATCAGGGTTCGGTCACCGAGATCGAGCACCGGGCGCTTGATCATCGAGGGTTGTGCGAGCATCAGTTCGATAGCTTTCGCCTGGTCGAGATCGGCTTTGCGTTCGTCGTCGAGTTTGCGAAAGGTCGTGCCTGCACGGTTGAGCACCACTTGCCAGCCGTGCTCGTTGCACCACTGGGTCAGGTGTTCACGGTCGATTCCGGCCGTCTTGTAATCGTGGAAATCAAAGCTGACAGCGTTTTCATCGAGCCAGGTGCGCGCCTTTTTCATGGTGTCGCAGGCTTTGATGCCGAAAAGGTGCAACGTTTTGCTTGAAGCGGTCAAGGAATTGCCCCCCTTTGGAGGTGCTGGAACTAAAAGGTGAAGGATTATGCCATGACCGAGGGGGTTCGGCGTCGGCGACGACGGCCATAAAACGATTGTGCGACAGGTTACCGGGTCAGGTGCGACCTTTGTGCAAAGGTCGAAGGCTAGCTTAAGCGTCTAATATGGCACTTCAACGGCAACTTGTTGCCTGATGTGTGCTGTTGCACGTCGACTGTCCGGGAACTGTTGTTTTATGCAAACCGCTTATACCGTCCTCATTCTGCTGATGCTGGTCAGTGTCTCGCGTCTGGTGGGCCGGGTGATTCCACTGCCGTTGCCGCTGGTGCAGATTGCCGCCGGGGCACTGCTCGCGTGGCCGACACTGGGGCTGCATGTGGCGCTCGATCCCGAACTGTTCCTGTTTCTGTTCCTGCCGCCGCTGCTGTTCTCCGATGGCTGGCGCATGCCCAAGCGGGCGCTGTGGAAGTTGCGTGGACCGATCTTGACCCTGGCGGTGGGGCTGGTGTTGTTCACCGTGGTCGGGGCGGGGTACTTCATTCACTGGCTGGTGCCGAGCATTCCATTGCCGGTGGCCTTCGCCCTGGCGGCGGTGTTGTCGCCGACCGATGCCGTGGCAGTCTCGGCAATCTCCCAGAACCGCTTGCCTACGCCCTTGATGCACATGCTGCAGGGTGAGGCCCTGATGAATGATGCCTCGGGCCTGGTGACCTTCAAGTTTGCCCTGGCGGCCGCCATTACCGGAGCGTTCTCCCTGGCCAATGCCAGTCTGACCTTTGTCCTGGTGGCGATTGGCGGGCTGTTGGTGGGCGTGGCCCTGAGTTGGCTGGTCGGCCGTCTGCGGGCCTGGATGATCGCCCGTGGCTGGGACGACCCGGCGACCCACGTGGTGTTCATGTTACTACTGCCGTTTGCCGCCTATGTGCTGGCCGAGCGCCTGGGTGTCTCGGGCATTCTGTCGGCGGTGGCGGCGGGGATGATGCAGAGCTGGCTTGACCTGCTGCCGCGCCAGACCAGTACCCGGCTGCTCAATCGCAGTGTCTGGTCGCTGCTGGAGTTCGCCTTCAATGGCCTGATTTTCCTGCTATTGGGCCTGCAACTGCCGGACATCATCAAGGCCGTGGTCAGTCACGAAAGCACGCTGTGGCCGACCCTGTTTTATCGTTGCCTGGAAGTGCTGGCGATTTTCCTCGCTTTGCTGATGCTGCGCTTTATCTGGGTGCAGAGCATCTGGCGCTTGTCGGTGCTGTTGCGGCGCTGGCGTGGCAAGGGCGAGCTGACCGAGGTGCCGACCGCTCGTTCCTGCTGGCTGTTGACGGTGGGTGGCGTGCGCGGGGCGGTGACGCTGGCGGGTGTGATGTCGGTGCCGATGCTGATGGGCGCCGAGGCATTTCCAGAACGCGACCTGCTGATCTTCATTGCCGCCGGGGTGATCCTGTTGTCCCTGGTGACGGCCTGCATCGCCTTGCCGCTGCTGTTGCGCGGCCTGCCGAAGAGTCCGGACGACAAGCGCCGGCAAGAGGTGCGCGACGCCTGGCGCAAGACCGCCGAGGCGGCGATTCATGCCTTGGAGGCCGAGGAGGCCAATCCGCAGGATGCGGCGCAGGCTGCACTGGCTGCCGAGCTCAAGGCGCGGATCATGTCCGAGTACCGGCATCAATTGGAGGTTTTCAACGATTCCGCCGAAGCCCAGGCCCTGGCGTTTCAGATGGACTTGCTGGAGCGGCGCCTGCGCTTGAATGCGCTGCGGGCCCAGAGTCTGGAGTTGTACCGGCTCAGTCGTCATCACCAGATCGGTGATGACGTGCTGCGCGAGGTGCTGGCCGACCTCGATTTGAGCGAGGCCAACCTGGGGCCGGTGAAGTGACGCCGGCTTACGGGTGGCGCTGGATAAAGGCGCGAATCCGCTCGGCGGCTTCCACGCATTCGGCCAGGGGCGCAACCAGGGCCAGGCGAACGCGACCGGCACCCGGGTTGAAGCCGTCGACTTCGCGAGACAGATAAGAGCCCGGCACTACCGTCACGTGCTCCTCGACATACAGGTCGCGGCAGAAGGCGGCGTCGTCGCCGCCGACGTTCGGCCACAGGTAGAAGCTGCCGTCAGGGCGCTGGACGTCGAGCACCGGGCTGAGGATCGCCAGCACTGCGTCGAACTTCTCGCGGTACAGGGTGCGGTTGGCGCGCACGTGCTCTTCATCGTTCCAGGCGGCAACGCTGGCCAGTTGGGTTTGGACCGGCATGGCGCAGCCGTGGTAGGTGCGATACAGCAAGAAGCCCTTGAGGATCTCGGCATCTCCGGCCACGAAGCCCGAGCGCAGGCCCGGCAGGTTGGAGCGCTTGGACAGGCTGTGGAATACCACGCAGCGCTTGAAGTCCTGGCGGCCCAGTTCCACGCAGGCACTCAGCAGGCCAGGTGGTGGGGTTTGTTCGTCGAAGTACAGTTCGCTGTAGCACTCGTCGGCGGCAATCACGAAGTCGTATTCGTCAGCCAGGGCGATCAGCTTTTTCAGGATGTCCACCGGGATCAATGCACCGGTCGGGTTGCCTGGCGAGCACAGGAACAGGATCTGGCAGCGTTTCCAGATGTCCGGCGAAACAGCGTCGAAATCCGGGTTGAAGCCGTTTTCGTCCAGGCACGGCAGGTAGTGCGGCTTGGCCCCGGCCAGGAACGCGGCGCCTTCGTAGATCTGGTAGAACGGGTTCGGGCTGACCACCAGCGCGTCATCGCCACGGTTGACCACGGTCTGGGTGAAAGCAAACAGTGCCTCACGGGTGCCATTGACCGGCAACACGTTGCGCGCCGGGTCGAGCCAACCGGCGGGTACGTTGAAGCGCCGCTCGCACCAGCCGGCGATGGCTTCACGCAGCTGCGGGATACCGAGGGTGGTCGGGTATACCGCCATTTTTTCCAGATTGCTGGCCAGGGCTTCGGCGACGAAGCTTGGCGAGCGGTGTTTCGGCTCGCCGATGGACAGGGCGATCGGGCGCTTGTCAGGGTTGGGCGTGACAGCACCGAGCAGGGCGCGCAGCTTTTCGAACGGGTAGGGCTGGAGCTGGTTCAGAGCGTTGTTCATCGGTGAGTCTCGATGGCGTCATTAAATGAATGCAATCTGTGTAATGCAGCAGATCCAGCGTGGGAGCGGGCTTGCCCGCGATAGCGGTGGATCAGCCACTGTGGGTCTTGAATGTGCTGGCGCCATCGCGGGCAAGCCCGCTCCCACAGGGGGAAGCTGGGAGTCAAATGCTCAGGCGCGACAGCTTGATATCCGGTTCCTGGTTGACGCTCAACTGCTCGACGATTGCATCCTGCAGTCGGCGGCACAGCTCTGGGTCCGAGAGCGGTTGATTGTGGGCGTCGGTAATGAAAAACACGTCTTCCACGCGCTCGCCGAGGGTGGCGATCTTGGCGTTCTGCAGCGACAGGTCGAACTCGAGGAATATCCCGCCGATCCGCGCGAGCAGGCCCGGGCGGTCCGGGGCGCTGAGCTCGAGCACGGTCACGGGGCGGTGGGCGTCGTTGTGGATCGTCACCTGGGGCGCGAAGGCGAAATGCTTGAGCTGGCGCGGCACCCGACGCTGGATGATAGTCGGGTAGTCGTCCGGGTTGCGTAGCGCGTCGGTCAGGCCGTCGCGGATCTGCTTGACCCGGGCCGGGTTGTCGCCAATCGAGTCGCCATCGGTGTCGAGCACGATATAGGTGTCGAGGGTGAACTGGCTGGTCGAGGTGATGACCCGGGCGTCGTGAATGTTCAGGTTGAGCTGGTCCATCGCGGCCACGGTCACGGCGAAGAAGTCGTGTTGGTCCGGTGCATAGATGAAGATCTGCGTGCCGCCTTCGAACTCGCGCTGGGTGGTCTCCTTGATCAGGACCAGCGGGCCGCCGTCGGCCGGTTGCTGGAGGATCGCGTCACTGTGCCAGGCGACATCGCCGGCGGTGTGGCGCAGGAAGTAGTCGTCGCCCAGTTGCGACCAGAGCTGCTCGACGTCGTCCGGATCGGTGCCGCCGCGAACCAGGATGTCCAGGGCCGCGCTTTGGGTCTGGCGAATCTGCTCCTCGCGGTCTACCGGGTTTTCCAGGCCACGGCGCAAGGCGCGCTTGGTCTCGGTGTAGAGTTGGCGCAACAGGCTGGCGCGCCAGGAGTTCCATAGGGTCGGGTTGGTGGCGTTGATGTCCGCGACGGTCAGTACATACAGGTAGTCGAGGCGGGTCTCGTCGCTGACTGCCTGGGCGAAGTCGTGGATCACCTGCGGGTCGGACAGGTCCTTGCGCTGGGCGGTGGTCGACATTACCAGGTGGTTTTGCACCAGCCAGACGATCAGGCGGCTGTCCCAGGCAGGGAGCTGATGGCGCTGGCAGAAGGCTTCCGCGTCCACCGCGCCGATGTCGGAATGGTCGCCATGCCGGCCTTTGCCGATATCGTGGTACAGCCCGGCCAGGTAGATCAGCTCCGGCTTGGGCAGCTTGGCCATGAGCTTGCTGGCCAGCGGGAATTTTTCGGACACCTGGGTGTACTGCAGCTTACGCAGGTGTTTGATCAGGTTCAGGGTATGGGCATCGACCGTATAGATGTGGAACAGGTCATGCTGCATCTGCCCGACAATAAAACCGAACTCCGGCAAGTAGCGGCCGAGGATGCCGTAGCGGTTCATCCGTCGCAGGTTGCGGTGGATACCGATCTTGCACTTGAACAGTTCGATAAACAGGCTGGTGTTGCGGATGTCGTTGCGGAAGGTGTCGTCGATCAGGTGCCGGTGTTCGCGCAGCAAGCGAATGGTATCGGCGCGTACGCCCTTGATTTCCGGCTGCTGGGCCATCAGCACGAAGATTTCCAGCATGGCAAACGGCGTGCGCTTGAACACGTTGGTGTTGATGGCCTCGATGTAGCCGTCATGCAGCTGGAAGCGCGAGTTGATCGGCTGCGGCGGCGCTTCGTCGGCCGGGGCGAGGATGATTTCCTCGAAGTGCTGGATGATCAGGTCGCTGAGCTGGGCAATGCTCATGACGACCCGATAGTACTGCTGCATGAAATTTTCGATGGCGTGCTTGGCGTCTTCACCTTGAAACCCCAGCAGGCCGGCGATCGAACGCTGGTGGTCGAACAGCAGGCGGTCTTCCGAGCGTCCGGCGAGCATGTGCAGGGCGTAGCGGACTTTCCACAGGAACTCCTGGGAGGAGGCCAGCAGGGCGTTCTCGCTCTCCACCAGGAAACCTTCGCCAGCCAGGGCGCGCAGGTTCAGGGTGCCGTACTGGCGGCGGGCTACCCACAAGATCGTCTGGATATCCCGCAGGCCGCCGGGCGAGCCTTTGACGTTGGGTTCCAGGTTGTATTCGGTGTCGTTGTACTTGTGGTGACGGGCTTTCTGTTCGGCGCGCTTGGCCAGGAAGAACTCCTTGGCTGGCCACATGTGTGCGGTGCTGGTGACCTCGAGCATGCGCTGGCGCAAGTGCTCGGGGCCGGCAATGGTGCGGCTTTCCATGAGGTTGGTGACAACCGTCAGGTCGGCGCGGGCTTCCACTGCGCACTCGTCCACCGAGCGCACGCTCTGGCCTACTTCCAGGCCGATGTCCCACAGCAGGGTCAGGAAGCGTTCGATGGAGTCGCGGAAAACTTCGTGATCGGCGCTGTCCAGCAGGATCAGCAGGTCGATATCGGAATAGGGGTGCAGCTCGCCCCGGCCGTAGCCGCCGACCGCGACCAGCGCGATGTCGGCGTCTTCGCTCCAGTCGAACTGGTCCCAGGCCTTTTGCAGGATGTTGTCGACGAACCAGGCACGATCCTCGATCAGCCGGCGAATGTCCCGGCCACTGCGAAAGCGCGTATCCAGCACCTCGCGAGCCTGGCGGATGGCCTTCTTGAAAGCCGCAATCGGGCTTGCCTTCAGGGCCAGTTCAGCCTGGAACTGGCCGCGGTCGAAGAGTTCGGGATCCACCTGCGGCATCGATTGGCTTTCCTTTCTATAAGGCTGGGAACGGCAGGTCAGGCGGAAACGCGAGGGATGGTGTCATCGCTGCGCAAGGTGAAGATTTCGTAGCCGGTCTCGGTCACCAGCAGGGTGTGTTCCCACTGGGCCGAGAGCTTGCGGTCCTTGGTGATGGCGGTCCAGCCATCGCCCAGGACCTTGGTGTCGGCCTTGCCCTGGTTGATCATCGGCTCGATGGTGAAGGTCATGCCGGCTTGCAGTTCCATGCCGGTACCGGCACGGCCGTAGTGCAGGATTTGTGGCTCTTCGTGGAACACCTTGCCGATGCCGTGGCCGCAGAACTCGCGCACGACCGAGAAACCGTTCTTTTCAGCGTGCTTCTGGATCACTTCGCCGATATCGCCCAGGCGGCAGCCGGGTTTGACGATCTCGATGGCTTTGTACATGCATTCCTGGGTGACCTGGGACAGGCGCTCGGCCCAGACCGGCACGCTGCCGACGTGGAACATGCGGCTGGTGTCGCCGTGGTAGCCGTCCTTGATCACCGTGACGTCGATGTTCAGGGTGTCGCCGTCTTTCAGGGCTTTCTCGTTCGGGATGCCGTGGCAGACCACATGGTTGATCGAGGTGCAGATCGACTTCGGGAAGCCTTTGTAGTTGAGCGGGGCAGGGATGGCCTGCTGCTCGTTGACGATGTAGTCGTGGCAGATGCGGTCGAGCTCTTCGGTGGTGATCCCGGGCTTGACGTGTTCGGCAATCATTTCCAGCACATCGGCGGCGAGTTTGCCGGCGATACGCATTTTGGCGATGTCCTCTGGGGTTTTGAGGGTGACGGTCATACAGGCTCTCTCTACGCTCAGTGGCGCTTGCTATACGGAATGGGCTCTGCGTGATGCGGTGCGCAGGCCTGAAAAAGGCGATTCTAACAGACGATCACGGCAAATCCGTGGCGGCATGCATCGCTTCTCTCTATAGAATGGCGCATTCTGGAGCGATTCCAAGGGCTGGAACACCTGCGCTGGCCCGGTTTTGAGAAACCGGGTTCCGTTTTCAGCCTTGCTGTGGTATAAAATGCGCCGCTTTCCGGGGATGCCCCGAAAGGCTTAAATCCACACACGTGTCGACACGATGACCTGGGTGCCTTCAGCTGAAGCTGCTGGTTGGTCATTGGGATACGTGGAGGCCAAACCCGACTTATTAAGGAACTATCATGTCCCAAGTCAACATGCGCGATATGCTGAAGGCCGGTGTGCACTTCGGTCACCAGACCCGTTACTGGAACCCGAAAATGGGTAAATACATTTTCGGCGCGCGTAACAAGATCCACATCATCAACCTTGAAAAAACCCTGCCAATGTTCAACGAAGCTCTGACTTTCGTAGAGCGTCTGGCCCAGGGCAAAAACAAGATTCTGTTCGTCGGCACCAAGCGTTCCGCTGGCAAGATCGTTGCTGAAGAAGCAGCACGTTGCGGTTCGCCGTACGTCGATCACCGCTGGTTGGGCGGCATGCTGACCAACTTCAAAACCATCCGTGCTTCCATCAAGCGTCTGCGTGACCTTGAAGTGCAAGCCGAAGACGGTACTTTCGCCAAGCTGACCAAGAAAGAAGCGCTGATGCGCACTCGTGACCTGGAAAAGCTCGATCGTTCCCTGGGTGGTATCAAGGACATGGGCGGTCTGCCTGACGCACTGTTCGTTATCGACGTTGATCACGAGCGCATCGCGATCACCGAAGCCAACAAGCTGGGCATCCCGGTTATCGGCGTAGTCGATACCAACAGCAGCCCGGAAGGCGTTGACTACATCATCCCAGGCAACGATGACGCAATCCGCGCTATCCAGCTGTACATGGGTTCGATGGCTGACGCTGTAATCCGCGGTCGCAACCACGTTGCTGGCGGCACCGAGCAGTTCGTAGAAGAAGCTCCGGTAGCAGCAGCTGAGTAATTGACGCCTTGGCGTTGACTCAGTAAGCAAAAAGGGGGCTTGGCCCCCTTTTTGCCACCTCGAAAACCATTTGTCGGCGCCCACTGCCTTTTTGTAACGTGCGGCAGCTAACAAAGGGTGGATCGAGAAGAATTGAACGCCCGTTCGATCGGGTGGAATGGTTGAAAACCTATCCAAGAGGAATTTGAAAATGGCAGAGATTACTGCAGCGTTGGTCAAAGAACTGCGCGAGCGTACTGGCGAAGGCATGATGGACTGCAAAAAGGCCTTGACCAAGGCTGGCGGCGACATCGAGAAAGCCATTGATGACATGCGTGCTTCGGGCGCCATCAAGGCTGCCAAAAAAGCAGGCAACGTTGCTGCTGAAGGCGCTATCGCCCTGAAGGAAGACGGTAAATCCGCAGTCCTGCTGGAAGTGAACTCGCAGACTGACTTCCTGGCTCTGCAGGACGACTTCAAGGCATTTGTTGCTGCAAGCGTTGAAAAAGCGTTCGCCGACAAGCTGACTGACGTCGCTCCGCTGATCGAAGCTCAAGAAGCTGCTCGCCTGGTATTGGTCGGCAAGGTTGGCGAAAACGTCAACATCCGTCGCCTGGCTCGCGTTGAAGGTGATGTGGTTGGTGGTTACCTGCACGGCAACAAGATCGGTGTAGCTGTTGTTCTGAAAGGCGGCAACGTTGAGCTGGCCAAGGACATCGCTATGCACGTAGCTGCTAGCAACCCTGAGTTCCTGCTGCCATCGGAAGTTTCCGCTGAAGCGATCGAGCGCGAAAAAGCCGTGTTCCTGCAGCTGAACGAAGAAAAAATCAAAGGCAAGCCAGAAAACATTGTTGAGAACATGGTCAAAGGCCGTATCAGCAAGTTCCTGGCTGAAGCAAGCCTGGTTGAGCAGGCGTTCGTCAAGAACCCTGAAATCAAGGTTGGCGAACTGGCCAAGAAAGCCGGTGCTGAAATCGTTTCCTTCACTTACTTCAAAGTAGGCGAAGGCATCGAGAAGCCGGTCGACAACTTCGCTGAAGAAGTTGCTGCCCAGCTGGCTGCTGCCAAGCAATAAGACAGTTTTCAACTGTCGCCCGAAAGAGGCTGCCCGCTCACGCGCGCAGCCTCTTTTCAAATGGGAGGTCGATTTTATTTGGCTTCCCTTCGGAACTGGCTTACAAAGCCGTGTTCTGATGGCGCTGTGATAGCGTCAAGCTAGAGTAAACGCAGGCTGTAAACAGCCAGCACAGAATTTTTTAAAATACGCCGCAGGAGAGATTCGCAATGGCTCAGCAGGGCAGTGGTTATCAGGCTCGCTATAAACGCATTCTACTCAAGCTTAGCGGCGAGGCCTTGATGGGCTCCGAAGAGTTCGGGATCGATCCCAAGGTCCTGGATCGCATGGCGCTGGAAGTCGGCCAGTTGGTCGGTATCGGCGTCCAGGTCGGCCTGGTGATCGGTGGCGGCAACCTGTTCCGCGGCGCGGCACTGAGTGCGGCCGGCATGGATCGGGTCACTGGCGACCACATGGGCATGCTGGCCACTGTGATGAACGCCCTGGCCATGCGCGACGCGCTGGAACGTGCGAATATCTCGGCCATCGTGATGTCGGCCATCTCCATGGTTGGCGTGACCGATCACTACGATCGCCGCAAAGCCATGCGTCACCTCAACTCCAAGGAAGTGGTGATCTTCGCGGCCGGTACCGGCAACCCGTTCTTCACCACCGATTCGGCTGCCTGCCTGCGCGCGATCGAAATCGATGCCGACGTCGTGCTCAAAGCGACCAAGGTTGACGGTGTGTACACCGCAGATCCATTCAAAGACCCACATGCCGAGAAGTTCGATCATCTGACCTACGATGAAGTACTGGATCGCAAGCTGGGTGTCATGGACCTGACGGCTATCTGCCTGTGCCGCGACCACAAGATGCCGCTGCGCGTATTTAACATGAACAAGCCCGGCGCCCTGCTGAACATCGTACATGGCGGCGCTGAAGGGACTCTGATCGAGGAAGGCGAACAATGATCAACGAAATCAAGAAAGACGCTCAAGAGCGCATGCAGAAATCGCTGGACTCTCTGAACCATGCATTTGGTCAGATTCGTACCGGCAAGGCTCACCCAAGCATCCTGGGTAGCGTGATGGTGCCGTACTACGGCACGGACACTTCCATCACCCAAGTGGCCAACATCACGGTAAAAGACTCCCGGACCCTTCAGGTCGTGGCGTTTGAGCGCAATATGCTCGCGGCAGTCGACAAGGCGATCCAAAGTGCAGGTTTGAACCTCAACCCGACGAACCTGGGCGAGCTGCTGTTGATCTCCATGCCGGCTCTGACTGAAGAAACCCGCAAGGGCTTCACCAAGCAGGCGCGTAGCGCAGCTGAAGATGCTCGTGTTGCCGTGCGCAACATTCGTCGTGATGCACTGGGCGACCTGAAGAAACTGGTCAAGGACAAGGAAATCAGCGAAGACGAAGAGCGTCGTGCCGCTGCTGATATCCAGAAGCTGACCGACAAGGCTGAGGCCGAAATCGACGCAGCGACCAAGCAAAAAGAAGCGGATTTGATGGCCGTATAAGGGTCGCGCTTTCATGGAAAAGACCAAGCAGCCTGCGCTGTCCACGGTGCCGCGACATGTCGCGATCATCATGGACGGCAATAATCGCTGGGCAAAAAAACGTTTCTTGCCCGGCGTTGCCGGGCACAAGGCGGGCGTCGATGCTGTGCGCGCCGTAATCGAGGTGTGCGCGGAATCGGGGGTGGAAGTCCTGACCCTGTTCGCGTTTTCCAGTGAAAACTGGCAGCGCCCGGCCGATGAAGTCAGTGCCTTGATGGACCTGTTCTTCAAGGCGTTGCGTCGTGAGGCCAAGCGCCTCAACGACAACAACATTTCCTTGCGCATCATTGGCGATCGCTCGCGCTTTCATCCGGAGCTTCAGGCAGCCATGCGTGAAGCCGAGGCGATGACGGCCGGGGCCAATCGTTTTGTCCTGCAAATCGCCGCCAACTATGGCGGTCAGTGGGACATTGCCCAGGCTGCGCAGCGTCTGGCGCGAGAAGTTCAGGCCGGCCACCTGCGGCCGGACGACATCACCCCGGATTTGCTGCAGACCTGCCTGTCCACAGGCGACCTGCCGTTGCCGGACCTGTGTATTCGCACCGGTGGCGAGCATCGCATCAGCAACTTCCTGTTGTGGCAGATGGCCTATTCCGAGTTGTACTTCTCCGACCTGTTCTGGCCGGACTTCAAACACGAAGCCATGCGCACTGCACTGGCCGATTTCGCTTCTCGCCAACGTCGCTTCGGTAAAACGAGCGAACAGGTCGAAGCTGGAGCCCGGGTTTAATGCTTAAACAACGAATCATCACGGCACTGATCCTGCTGCCAATCGCCCTGTGCGGGTTTTTCCTGCTCGAAGGTTCCGCTTTTGCGCTGTTCATCGGTCTGGTGGTAACCCTGGGCGCGTGGGAATGGGCGCGCCTGGCGGGCTTCGAGGCGCAGTCGATGCGTGTCGCCTACGGGGCTGTAGTGGCCGCGATGCTGCTGGTCCTGCATCTGGTACCCGGGCTTGCGCCTTGGGTGTTGGGCGCAGCCGTGCTGTGGTGGGGCGTGGCGACCTTCCTGGTGCTGACCTACCCCAAGACCAGCGAGCATTGGGCGAGTGCCGCCTGCAAGCTGGTGATCGGTCTGCTGATCCTGTTGCCGGCCTGGCAAGGCCTGGTGCTGATCAAGCAATACCCGCTGGGCAACTGGCTGATCATGGCGGTCATGGTGCTGGTCTGGGGCGCGGACATCGGCGCTTACTTCTCCGGCCGGGCCTTCGGCAAGCGCAAGCTGGCGCCGCTGGTCAGTCCTGGCAAGAGCTGGGAAGGGGTGTATGGCGGCCTGCTGTTGAGCTTGGTGATTACCCTGGTCGTCGGCCTGGTACGCGACTGGAGCGTGGGCCAGTTGCTCATGGGCCTGGTCGGCGCGGCTATCATCGTGTTCATCTCGGTGGTCGGTGACCTGACCGAAAGCATGTTCAAGCGTCAGGCCGGGATCAAGGACAGCAGTAACCTGCTGCCGGGTCACGGCGGTGTGCTGGATCGAATCGACAGCCTGACCGCTGCAATCCCCTTGTTTGCCGTGCTGTTGTGGATGGCCGCACCGTGAGCCGGCCACAACAGATCACCGTCCTCGGTGCGACCGGCTCCATAGGCCTGAGCACCCTGGACGTCATCGCTCGCCACCCGGAGCGTTTCCAGGTCTTTGCCTTGAGTGGCTTCTCGCGCCTTAGTGAGTTGCTGGCCTTGTGCATCCGTCACGTGCCGCGTTTTGCCGTGGTCCCGCAACCTGAAGCGGCGCGGCGTCTGCAGGACGATCTGCGGGCTGCTGGCCTGCCGACCCGTGTGCTGGTGGGGGAGGAGGGGTTGTGCCAGGTGGCTGCCGATCCCGAAGTGGATGCGGTGATGGCGGCGATAGTCGGTGCGGCAGGACTGCGCCCGACCCTGGCGGCAGTGGAAGCTGGCAAGAAGATCCTGCTGGCCAACAAGGAGGCGCTGGTGATGTCCGGCGCCTTGTTCATGCAGGCGGTGCACAAGAGCGGTTCGGTATTGTTGCCGATCGACAGTGAGCACAATGCGATCTTCCAGTGCATGCCTACGGACTTTTCCCGCGGGCTGGGCAATGTCGGGGTGCGGCGGATTCTGCTGACTGCATCGGGCGGCCCGTTCCGCCAGACCGCCCTGGCCGAGCTGGCACATGTCACGCCGGATCAAGCTTGCGCCCATCCCAACTGGTCGATGGGGCGCAAGATTTCGGTCGACTCGGCGAGCATGATGAATAAGGGTCTGGAGTTGATCGAGGCCTGTTGGCTGTTCGATGCCAAGCCCTCACAGGTCGAAGTGGTGATCCACCCGCAGAGCGTGATTCACTCGCTGGTCGACTACGTGGACGGTTCGGTGCTGGCCCAGTTGGGCAACCCGGACATGCGCACACCCATCGCCAATGCGCTGGCCTGGCCTGAGCGGATTGACTCCGGTGTGGCGCCGCTTGATCTGTTTGCTATCGCGCGCCTGGATTTCCAGGCACCCGACGAAGAGCGTTTCCCGTGCCTGCGCCTGGCACGCCAGGCGGCCGAGGCGGGTAACAGCGCGCCGGCCATGTTGAATGCGGCCAACGAAGTGGCGGTTGCCGCCTTTCTGGATGGGCGTGTCCGCTACCTGGAGATCGCGAGTATCATCGAGGAAGTATTGAACCTTGAGCCGGTGGTGGCTGTGGCGGATCTCGAGGCAGTGTTTACGGCGGACGCGAAAGCGCGTGTACTGGCGCAGCGTTGGTTGAGCCGCCACGGGCGATAGGTGTTGCGGCAGGTTTGCCGGCGCCAGCGCTGAATAGGATTGCGGAGAAAGTAGATGAGCGCGCTCTATATGATTGTCGGCACCCTGGTAGCCCTGGGTGTGCTGGTCACCTTCCATGAATTCGGCCACTTCTGGGTCGCGCGTCGTTGTGGCGTCAAGGTCCTGCGTTTTTCCGTAGGCTTCGGCATGCCGTTGATACGCTGGCACGATCGCCAGGGCACCGAATTTGTGATTGCCGCCATTCCGCTGGGTGGCTACGTGAAAATGCTCGATGAGCGTGAAGGCGACGTGCCGGCTGATCAATTGGAGCAATCCTTCAATCGCAAGTCGGTTCGCCAGCGTATCGCTATCGTTGCTGCCGGCCCTATTGCCAACTTCCTGCTGGCCCTGGTGTTCTTCTGGGTCCTGGCCATGCTCGGTACCGAGCAGGTGCGCCCGGTGATTGGCGCAGTTGAAATCGGCAGTATCGCCGCCAAGGCCGGCTTGAGTCCGGGCCAGGAAATCGTCGCCGTCGATGGTGAGGCCACTTCCGGTTGGGCCGCCGTCAATCTGCAACTGGTGCGCCGCCTGGGTGAGAGTGGTGCGGTGCAGTTTTTGGTGCGCGAGGAGGGCTCCACTGCCGATACCCCCCGTGAACTGATTCTGGACAAGTGGCTCAAGGGCGCCGATGAGCCTGATCCGATTCGCTCCCTCGGCATTCGTCCATGGCGTCCGGCCTTGCCGCCGGTCCTGGCTGAGCTCGATCCCAAGGGGCCGGCCCAGGCGGCAGGCCTGAAAACCGGCGACCGGCTGTTGAAGCTCGATGGCCAGGCGCTGACGGATTGGCAGCAAGTGGTCGATTGGGTGCGTGTACGTCCTGAAACCAAAATTGTGCTGCAGGTCGAGCGCGACGGTGCTCAAATCGACGTCCCTGTGACCCTGGCGGTCCGAGGTGACGGCAAGGCCGCCACCGGTTACCTGGGGGCGGGGGTGAAAGCTGTCGATTGGCCACCAACGATGATTCGTGAGGTCAGCTTCGGTCCTGTAGCGGCCATTGGCGAAGGGGCGCGGCGCACCTGGACCATGAGTGTGCTGACCCTCGATTCGCTGAAGAAAATGTTGTTCGGCGAGCTCTCGGTAAAAAACTTGAGTGGACCGATAACCATTGCTAAAGTGGCGGGCGCTTCTGCCCAGTCGGGCGTCGCTGATTTCCTGAATTTCCTTGCTTATCTGAGTATTAGCCTGGGGGTTCTGAATTTGTTGCCCATTCCTGTACTGGATGGGGGGCATTTGTTGTTTTATCTGATCGAGTGGGCGCGTGGTCGTCCCTTGTCGGATCGGGTGCAAGGTTGGGGGATACAGATCGGTATCAGTTTGGTGGTCGGGGTGATGTTGCTTGCCTTGGTCAACGATCTGGGTCGACTGTAACGCTTCGCTGAATTGCGAATCTGCCGCATTTTGCGGCAGTTTTTATTGCCAGTTGGAATAAGAAAGGACTTCATGAAACGTCTGCTGCTAACTGCGGTTCTCACCGTATTGATGATCGCCGAAGTTCACGCCGAGTCCTTCACTATCTCCGATATTCGCGTCAACGGCCTCCAGCGGGTTTCCGCCGGTAGCGTCTTTGGTGCCTTGCCGTTGAACGTCGGTGAGCAGGCGGATGATCGTCGCCTGGTCGAATCCACTCGTGCGCTGTTCAAAACCGGTTTCTTCCAGGACATCCAGTTGGGTCGCGACGGCAACGTCCTGGTCATCACGGTGGTCGAGCGTCCTTCCGTCGCCAGTATCGAGATCGAAGGCAACAAGGCGATCTCCACTGAAGACCTGATGAAGGGCCTCAAGCAATCCGGTCTGGCTGAAGGCGAAATCTTCCAGCGCGCAACCCTCGAAGGCGTGCGTAACGAACTGCAGCGCCAGTACGTGGCTCAAGGCCGCTACTCGGCCACCGTTGATACCGAAGTGGTCCCTCAGCCGCGCAACCGCGTAGGCCTGAAGGTCAACATCAACGAAGGCACCGTTGCCGCTATCCAGCACATCAACGTGGTGGGCAACACGGTTTTCCCCGACGATGACCTGATCGACCTGTTCGAACTCAAGACCACCAACTGGTTGTCGTTCTTCAAGAACGATGACAAGTACGCCCGTGAAAAACTCTCCGGTGACCTCGAGCGCCTGCGCTCCTACTACCTGGACCGCGGCTATATCAACATGGATATCGCTTCGACCCAGGTGTCCATCACCCCGGACAAGAAGCACGTCTACATTACCGTCAACGTCAACGAAGGCCAGAAGTACAACGTTCGTGACGTGAAGCTCAGCGGCGACCTGAAAGTGCCTGAAGACCAGGTCAAGGCGCTGTTGCTGGTGCAGAAAGGCCAAGTGTTCTCGCGCAAGCTGATGACCACCACCTCCGAACTGATCACCCGTCGCCTGGGTAACGAGGGCTACACCTTCGCCAACGTCAACGGCGTGCCTCAGCCGCACGACGAAGACCACACGGTCGATATCACCTTCGTGGTCGATCCGGGCAAACGTGCCTACGTGAACCGTATCAACTTCCGTGGCAACACCAAGTCCGAAGACGAAGTGCTGCGTCGTGAAATGCGCCAGATGGAAGGTGGCTGGGCTTCGACTTACCTGATCGACCAGTCCAAGACCCGTCTGGAGCGCCTGGGCTTCTTCAAGGAAGTCAACGTCGAGACGCCGGCCGTGCCGGGTGTCGATGACCAGGTAGACGTCAACTACAGCGTTGAAGAACAAGCATCCGGTTCCATCACTGCCAGCGTCGGTTTTGCCCAGAGCGCCGGTCTGATCCTCGGTGGTTCGATCACCCAGAACAACTTCCTGGGTACCGGTAACAAGGTCAGCATCGGTTTGACCCGCAGTGAATACCAGAGCCGCTACAACTTCGGCTACGTGGACCCCTACTGGACAGCCGATGGCGTGAGCCTGGGTTACAACGCTTTCTATCGCACCACTGACTACGATGAGCTCGATACCGACGTTTCCAGCTATGCCGTGGACAGCCTGGGTGCCGGTGTCAGCGTGGGTTACCCGATCAGCGAGACTTCGCGCCTGACCTTTGGTCTGAACGCACAGCAAGACAAGATCAAGACCGGCCAGTACACCGTCGACGAGATCTTCGACTTCGTTAACCGTGAAGGCGACCAGTACCTGAACTTCAAGGCTTCGGCCGGTTGGTCCGAGTCGACCCTGAACAAAGGCGTATTGGCCACCCGTGGTCACTCCCAGAGCGTGACCCTGGAAACCACGGTGCCGGGCAGCGACCTGTCGTTCTTCAAGCTCGACTACCGTGGTCAGTTGTTCCAGCCATTGACCGATAACTACACCCTGCGCCTGCACACCGAGCTGGGCTACGGTGACGGCTACGGCTCGACGGATGGCTTGCCATTCTACGAAAACTACTATGCTGGTGGTTTCAACTCGGTTCGTGGCTTCAAGGACAGTACCTTGGGTCCTCGCAGTACCCCGAGTCGTGG
The DNA here is from genome assembly GCF_949767245.1 of Pseudomonas sp. IT-P176. NCBI lineage: Bacteria > Pseudomonadati > Pseudomonadota > Gammaproteobacteria > Pseudomonadales > Pseudomonadaceae > Pseudomonas > Pseudomonas sp. IT-P176. The sequence goes on along the minus strand of NZ_CATKPN010000068.1, from coordinate 213,608 downwards.
TGTTAAGGAAACGGGGAACCAAGGTACGGTTGCCGACCCGGACAACGATCCGCTGCCGTTTGGTGGTAACGTCCTGATCCAGGGTGGTGCCGAGCTGCTGTTCCCGCTGCCATTCGTCAAGGATCAACGTTCGCTACGTACTTCCGTGTTCTGGGATGTCGGTAACGTATTCGACTCCAAGTGCGAGCAGACCATCAACAGCAATGGTTCTAAGTCCCAAACACAGTGCAACGACGTCAGCCTCAGCAACCTGGCCAGCTCCGTGGGTATTGGCGTGACCTGGGTTACTGCATTGGGTCCTTTGAGCTTTGCTCTGGCCATGCCGGTGAAAGAACCGGATAACGCTGAAACCCAAGTGTTCCAATTTTCCCTCGGTCAGACGTTCTAAGCGTCTGCCCCAAGACAACGACAATGGATTTTGTAGGAGTGCATCGTGCGTAAGTTGACTCAATTGGTTCTCCTGGCAACTGTCCTGGTAGCGACCCCGGCATTTGCCGACATGAAAATCGCGGTACTGAACTACCAGATGGCGCTGCTGGAATCCGACGCGGCGAAGAAGTACGCAGTGGACGCCGAGAAGAAGTTCGGCCCACAACTGAGCAAGCTCAAGACCCTGGAAAGCAGTGCCAAAGGCATCCAGGATCGTCTGGTCAGCGGTGGCGACAAAATGGCCCAGGGCGAGCGTGAGCGTCTGGAGCTTGAATTCAAGCAAAAGGCCCGCGACTTCCAGTTCCAGTCCAAGGAATTGAACGAAGCCAAGGCTGTTGCCGACCGTGAAATGCTCAAGCAGCTCAAGCCGAAACTGGATAGCGCTGTGGAAGAAGTCATCAAGAAAGGTGCTTTTGACCTGGTCTTCGAGCGTGGCGCAGTGATTGATGTCAAGCCGCAATACGACATCACCCGCCAGGTTATCGAGCGCATGAATCAGCTGAAGTAATCCATGACAGCGACTAAAACCCTCGGCCAATTGGCCGAGTTCCTGGGCGCCACATTGTGTGGTGACCCAGAGAAGACAATTACTGGGCTAGCCACTTTACAAGAGGCTGGCCCAGCTCAGTTGAGCTTTCTGGCAAACCCCCAATACCGTAAATACCTGGCCGACAGCCATGCCGCAGCCGTGTTGCTGAAGGCCGCTGACGCCGAAGGTTTTGCCGGTGATGCGCTGGTGGTGCCGGATCCTTACGCGGCGTACGCGCGGGTGTCCCACCTGTTCGATCCCAAGCCCAAGGCGGCTGCCGGTATCCATCCGACGGCAGTCATCGCGGCGGACGCGGTGGTTGACCCGGCGGCGAGCATCGGTGCGTTTGCGGTGATCGAGAGCGGTGCCCGGATTGCTGCCGGTGTCACGGTCGGCGCCCATTGCTTCATCGGTGCCCGTAGCGAGATCGGTGAAGGTGGCTGGTTGGCCCCGCGAGTGACGCTGTACCACGACGTGCGCATTGGCAAGCGGGTGGTCATTCAGTCCGGTGCGGTGCTCGGCGGTGAAGGGTTTGGTTTCGCCAACGAAAAGGGCATCTGGCAGAAAATTGCCCAGGTCGGTGGGGTGCTGGTCGGTGATGACGTGGAGATTGGCGTGAATACCGCTATCGACCGTGGCGCCTTGGCTGACACCATCCTCGGCAATGGGGTGAAGCTGGACAACCAGATTCAGATCGCGCACAACGTGCAGGTCGGTGATCACACCGCCATGGCAGCGTGCGTAGGCATTTCCGGCAGCACCAAGATCGGCAAGCATTGCATGCTGGCCGGCGGTGTCGGGCTGGTGGGGCACATCGAGATCTGCGACAACGTATTCCTGACCGGAATGACCATGGTTACCCACTCGATTACCGAGCCGGGCGCCTATTCTTCCGGTACGGCCATGCAGCCGGCCGCCGAGTGGCGCAAAAGCGCGGCACGCATCCGTCAGCTCGATGACATCGCGCGACGCCTGCGCCAGCTGGAAAAGCAGGTAGGTGAAGTGACCCCTGGTGGTAATGCTTCATCAGATGGCTGATACCATTTCCATATCAAGCGTGCACAGCCGTTAGACTGCCTCCTTGATTTGCTAGAGGAGCGTGCATCAGTCGCGCGTTCCCAATCTTTACATAGGCTTCCCCCCGAAATGATGGACATCAACGAGATTCGCGAATACCTGCCTCACCGTTACCCGTTCCTGCTGGTGGACCGCGTAGTGGACCTCAATGTTGAGGAAAAGCGCATTCGTGCCTACAAGAATGTCAGCATCAACGAGCCGTTCTTCAACGGTCACTTCCCCGCGCATCCAATCATGCCGGGCGTATTGATCATCGAAGCGATGGCCCAGGCTGCCGGAATCCTTGGTTTCAAAATGCTCGACGTCAAGCCTGCCGATGGCACGCTTTACTACTTTGTCGGCTCCGACAAGCTACGCTTCCGTCAGCCGGTCAAGCCGGGCGACCAGTTGATCCTCGAAGCCACCTTCATCAGCTGCAAGCGCAAGATCTGGAAGTTTGAATGCCAGGCTTCGGTGGATGGCAAGCCCGTGTGCTCGGCCGAGATCATCTGTGCGGAACAAAAAGTATGAGTTTGATTGACCCTCGCGCAATCATCGATCCGACAGCCGTACTGGCTGAGGGCGTTGAGGTCGGCCCTTGGTCGATCGTCGGCGCAGGTGTGGAAATCGGCGAGGGAACAGTGATCGGCCCGCACGTGGTGCTCAAGGGACCGACCCGGATTGGCAAGCACAACCGCATCTATCAGTTCTCCTCGATCGGTGAGGACACCCCTGACCTGAAGTACAAGGGGGAAGAGACGCGACTGGTGATCGGTGACCACAACGTTATCCGAGAAGGGGTGACGATTCACCGTGGGACCATCCAGGACCGCTCGGAAACCACCCTGGGCGATCACAACCTGATCATGGCCTATGCCCACATCGGCCACGATAGCGTCATCGGCAACCACTGCATCCTGGTCAACAACACAGCGTTGGCCGGGCATGTACACGTGGCCGACTGGGCGATCCTCTCCGGATTCACCCTGGTTCATCAGTATTGCCACATTGGTGCCCACAGCTTCTCCGGCATGGGCACAGCCATCGGCAAGGATGTGCCGGCCTATGTCACGGTGTTCGGCAACCCGGCCGAAGCGCGCAGCATGAACTTCGAGGGCATGCGCCGTCGTGGGTTCAGCGAAGAAGCTATCCATGCCCTGCGTCGCGCCTACAAAGTGGTCTACCGCCAGGGCTTGACCGTGGAGCAGGCATTGGCTGAGCTGGTCGAGCCTTCGGCGCAGTTTCCGGAAGTTGCAGTGTTCCGTGACTCGATCCAGTCTTCGACCCGCGGCATCACCCGCTAACCATGGCTAATCTGCGTATAGCGCTGGTGGCGGGCGAAGCTTCCGGCGACATCCTGGGCGCGGGCTTGATGCGTGCGCTCAAGGCTCGCCACCCAGCGGTCGAGTTCATCGGTGTCGGTGGCCCGCTCATGCAGGCTGAAGGCCTGACGTCCTATTTTCCCATGGAGCGCTTGTCGGTCATGGGGTTGGTGGAAGTCCTGGGGCGCTTGCGTGAACTGTTGGCTCGGCGCAAGAAGCTGATCAAGACCTTGATCGCCGAAAAGCCGGACGTGTTTATCGGCATCGATGCACCAGACTTCACCCTCAATATCGAACTCAAGCTGCGCCAGGCCGGGATCAAGACCGTGCACTACGTCAGCCCTTCGGTCTGGGCCTGGCGGCAGAAACGTGTGCTGAAGATCCGCGAAGGCTGCGACTTGATGCTCACGCTGCTGCCGTTCGAAGCCCGGTTCTACGAAGAGAAAGGCGTGCCGGTGCGGTTTGTCGGCCACACCCTGGCCGATGCCATTCCGCTGGAAGCCGACCGCGGCGCAGCGCGCGCCGAGCTGGGCCTGCCGGACGGCCCTCTGGTCGCCCTGATGCCGGGCAGCCGGGGCGGTGAAGTCGGGCGCCTGGGCGGCTTGTTCCTCGATGCCGCCCAGCGGTTGCGGGCCATGCGCCCCGGAGTGCGGTTTGTCATCCCGTGTGCCAACCCTGAGCGGCGGGTGCAGCTCGAAGAGCTGCTGGCTGGCCGTGATTTGCCGGTCACCCTGCTGGACGGTCGCTCGCACCTGGCGCTGGCCGCCTGCGACGCGGTCCTGATCGCCTCGGGGACTGCGACGCTGGAGGCTTTGTTGTACAAGCGGCCGATGGTCGTGGCTTATCGCCTGGCGCCACTGACCTACTGGATTCTCAAGCGCATGGTGAAAAGCCCCTACATCTCCTTGCCGAACTTGCTGGCCCAGCGTCTGCTGGTGCCCGAGTTGCTGCAGGACGATGCGACGCCCGAGGCGTTGGCGCTGACCCTGTCGCCGCTGATCGATGGCGGCGAAGAGCAAACCATCGGTTTTGACCAGATCCACCGGACCCTGCGCCGCGATGCCTCGAACCAGGCTGCTGACGCGGTCCTCAATTTGATCGGCGCACCACAATGACTACGGTAAAGATGCAAATGGGCCTGGATTTCAACCTTGTCGCGGATGCGCAAGCGCTGGTCGCCGGAGTCGATGAAGTAGGGCGCGGTCCACTCTGTGGCGCGGTGGTGACGGCGGCGGTGATCCTCGATCCGCTGCGCCCGATCCTCGGCCTCAATGACTCGAAGAAGCTCACTGAAGCTCGTCGCGAAAAGCTCTACGACGAAATCTGTGAAAAAGCCCTGAGCTGGTGTATCGCTCGCGCTGAAATCGAAGAAATCGACGAGTTGAACATTCTCCATGCCACCATGCTGGCGATGCAGCGCGCCGTCGAAGGCCTGCACATCCAGCCAAAACTGGCGATGATCGACGGTAACCGCTGCCCCAAGCTGGCCATGCCGGCGGAAGCGGTGGTCAAGGGCGATAGCAAGGTCCCGGCGATTGCCGCGGCGTCGATCCTGGCCAAAGTCAGCCGCGACCGCGAAATGGCCGCCTTTGAATTGATTTACCCGGGGTATGGCATCGGCGGCCACAAAGGTTATCCGACTCCCGTGCACCTGGAAGCCCTGGCGCGCCTGGGCCCGACCCCGATTCACCGGCGTTCGTTCGCGCCGGTGCGGCAGGCTTACGAGGCTCGCGAAGGGCTGCTTGAGCGCTAGTCCAAGCTGATGTTTTTGCCAAGGCCCGGTACAATCCGGGCCTTGTTGTCTCCACGTTATTAGCAGGATCACTATGCCGGCTTCATTCGTTCACCTACGCCTGCACACTGAATACTCCCTGGTCGACGGTCTGGTGCGGATCAAGCCGCTGGTCAAGACCCTGGTCGGCATGAACATGCCGGCCGTAGCGGTCACCGACCAGAACAACATGTGTTCCCTGGTCAAGTTCTACAAAAACTCCATGGGTGCGGGGATCAAGCCGATCTGCGGCGCCGACCTGTGGCTGTCGAACAAGGACCCGGACAACGCGTTGAGCCGGATCAGCTTCCTGGCGATGAATGCGGTCGGTTATCGCAATCTCACCGAGCTGATTTCCCGCGGCTTCATCGATGGCCAGCGCAATGGCCAGGTCATCATCGAGCGCGAATGGGTGGCAGAGGCCAACGAAGGCTTGATCATGCTCTCGGCAGCCAAGGAGGGCGAGATCGGCATGGCCCTGCTCGGCGGCAACCCGGACGAAGCCGAAACCCTGGCTCGCGAGTGGATGGCGGTGTTCCCGGACCGTTTTTACCTGGAAATCCAGCGTACCAACCGTCCCAATGATGAAGAGCAACTGCACGCAGCCGTGGCCCTGGCCGACAAGATCGGCGCGCCGCTGGTGGCCACCAACGACGTGCGCTTCATCAAGCAGGAAGACTTTGCCGCCCACGAAACCCGGGTGTGCATCGGTGAAGGCCGGGCACTCGACGATCCGCGGCGCTCGAAGAACTACAGCGACCAGCAATACCTCAAAAGCGCCGAGGAAATGCTCGAGCTGTTCAGCGACTTGCCCGATGCCGTGCAGAACACGGTCGAGATCGCCAAGCGCTGCAATATCGATGTAAAACTGGGCAAGCACTTCCTGCCCAACTTCCCGATTCCCGATGGCATGACCATCGACGAGTATTTCCGCAAGGTGTCCTTCGACGGGCTTGAAGAGCGCTTGAGCGTGCTGCTGCCCAAGGACACCACCGAGGACTACGAGGCCAAGCGCCAGGTCTACGTCGACCGGCTGAATTTCGAGCTGGATATCATTATCCAGATGGGGTTCCCCGGTTACTTCCTGATCGTGATGGACTTTATCCAGTGGGCCAAGAGCAACGGGGTTCCGGTGGGGCCGGGCCGGGGGTCGGGTGCCGGCTCGCTGGTGGCCTATGTACAGAAAATCACCGACCTCGACCCGCTGGAATACGACCTGCTGTTCGAACGTTTCCTCAACCCGGAACGGGTCTCCATGCCCGACTTCGACGTCGACTTCTGCATGGACGGTCGTGACCGGGTCATCGAGTACGTGGCCGAGAAATACGGGCGCAACGCGGTTAGCCAGATCATCACCTTCGGCTCCATGGCCGCCAAGGCGGTGGTGCGCGACGTGGCGCGGGTCCAGGGCAAGTCCTACGGCCTGGCGGATCGCCTGTCGAAGATGATTCCCTTCGAAGTCGGCATGACTCTGGAAAAAGCCTACGAGCAGGAAGAGATCCTGCGCGACTTCATCAAGGTCGATGAAGAGGCGGCGGAAATCTGGGAGATGGCGCGCAAACTCGAAGGTGTTGTGCGTAACGTCGGCAAGCACGCCGGTGGTGTGGTGATCGCACCCACCAAGCTGACCGACTTCTCGCCGATCTATTGCGATGAAGAGGGTGGCGGCCTGGTCACCCAGTTCGACAAGGATGACGTCGAGGCGGCCGGCCTGGTGAAGTTCGACTTCCTCGGTCTGCGGACCCTGACGATCATCGACTGGGCGCTGAAAACCATCAACCGCGACCGCGCCAAGGTCGACGAGCCGCCGCTGGATATCGCCTTTATCCCGCTGGACGACAAGCCGACCTACAGCTTGCTGCAAAAGGCCGAGACCACCGCGGTGTTCCAGCTCGAGTCGCGCGGCATGAAGGAGCTGATCAAAAAGCTCAAGCCCGACTGCCTGGAAGACTTGATCGCACTGGTGGCCCTGTTCCGTCCCGGCCCGTTGCAATCGGGCATGGTGGACGACTTTATCAACCGTAAGCACGGTCGAGCCGAACTGGCGTACCCGCACTCCGACTACCAGTACGAGGGCCTCAAGCCCGTACTGGCACCGACCTACGGCATCATCCTGTATCAAGAACAGGTAATGCAGATCGCCCAGGTCATGGCCGGCTACACCCTCGGCGGAGCGGACATGCTGCGTCGGGCCATGGGTAAGAAAAAACCCGAAGAGATGGCCAAGCAACGTGGCGGTTTCATCGAAGGTTGCGCGACCAACAATATCGACGCTGACCTTGCGGGTAACATCTTCGATCTGGTGGAGAAATTCGCCGGTTACGGCTTCAACAAATCTCACTCCGCCGCCTACGGCCTGGTGTCTTACCAGACGGCCTGGCTGAAAGCCCACTACCCGGCGCCGTTCATGGCCGCGGTACTCTCGGCGGATATGCACAACACCGACAAGGTCGTGACCTTGATCGAGGAAGTGCGGACCATGAAGCTGCGTCTCGACGCGCCGGACGTGAACACTTCGGAGTTCAAGTTCACGGTGAACGAGGAGGGCCGGATCATCTACGGCCTGGGCGCGATCAAGGGCGTGGGCGAAGGGCCGGTCGAGGCGATTACCGAGGCGCGTCAGGATGGGCCGTTCCAGGACCTGTTCGATTTCTGCGCGCGGGTCGACCTCAAGCGAATTAACAAGCGCACCCTCGACGGCCTGATCCGCAGCGGCGCGCTGGACCGCCTGGGTCCGTACTTCTTTGATGAGACCAAAGCCTACCAAGCCAACATCGACCGTAACCGCGCGGTGCTGCTGACGGCCATGGAAGAGGCGATCAAGGCGGCCGAGCAGACGGCGCGGACCCACGACAGCGGGCACGCCGACCTCTTCGGCGGGCTGTTTGTCGAAGAAGACGCCGACGTCTACGCCAATCACCGCAAAGCCAAGGAGCTGACGCTCAAGGAACGCCTGAAAGGTGAAAAAGACACCCTGGGGCTGTACCTGACCGGTCACCCGATTGACGAATATGAAGGTGAAATCCGCCGTTTTGCCCGCCAGCGCATCATCGACCTGAAGCCGGCTCGCGACACCCAGACTGTCGCCGGCATGATCATCGCCCTGCGGGTGATGAAGAACAAAAAGGGCGACAAGATGGGCTTTATCACCCTCGACGACCGTTCGGGCCGGATCGAGGCGTCGCTGTTCGCCGAGGCGTTCCATTCCGCGCAATCGCTGCTGCAAACCGACGCGATGGTGGTGGTCGAGGGCGAAGTCAGCAATGACGACTTCTCCGGTGGCCTGCGGCTACGGGTCAAGCGGGTGATGAGCATGGAAGATGCGCGCACCAACCTGGCCGAAAGCCTGCGCCTGAAGGTGCAGACCCAGGACCTCAAGGGCGATCAGTTGCGCTGGCTGGGGGAGTTGTTCAAGCGTCATCGTGGCGCCTGCCCCATCACCATGGAGTACACCAGCCCCGACGCGAAGGCCTTGCTGCAATTTGGCGAGACCTGGCGAATCGATCCGGCAGACAGCTTGATTCAAGCCCTGCGTGACCAGTTCGGGCGAGACAACGTCTTCCTCCAATACCGTTGACGGTCAGGGGCCCTTGAAGCGCCCTGGCCATGACCCGAATTTTTAATCTCGACCTGAACGCGCCTGTCCCTTAAGGTAGGGCGCGAATAGACAACCGGCCGACCCAAGCTCACTTGGACGTCGACCCAAGACGGACGCCTATGAACCCGAATTTTCTAGATTTCGAACAGCCGATCGCCGACCTGCAAGCCAAGATCGAAGAGTTGCGCTTGGTCGGTAATGACAATTCGCTGAATATCGGCGATGAGATCTCGCGCCTGCAGGACAAGAGCAGCACGCTGACCGAAGACATCTTCGGCAAGCTGACCAGCTGGCAGATCGCTCGTCTGGCGCGTCATCCGCGTCGTCCCTACACCCTGGACTACATCCAGCACATCTTCACCGAGTTCGATGAACTGCACGGCGACCGTCACTTCTCCGATGACGCGGCGATTGTCGGCGGTGTAGCCCGTCTGGACGACCAGCCAGTAATGGTGATCGGTCACCAGAAAGGCCGTGAAGTGCGCGAGAAGGTTCGCCGCAACTTCGGCATGCCGCGTCCGGAAGGCTACCGCAAGGCGTGCCGCCTGATGGAAATGGCTGAACGCTTCAAGATGCCGATCCTGACCTTCATCGACACGCCGGGCGCGTACCCGGGGATCGACGCCGAAGAGCGCAACCAGAGCGAGGCCATTGCCTGGAACCTGCGGGTTATGTCCCGCCTGAAAACCCCAATCATCGCCACCGTGATCGGTGAGGGTGGTTCCGGTGGTGCACTGGCCATTGGTGTCTGCGATCAGTTGAACATGCTGCAGTATTCGACCTACGCGGTGATCTCGCCGGAAGGGTGTGCCTCGATCCTGTGGAAAACCGCGGAAAAGGCCCCGGATGCTGCCGAAGCGATGGGCATCACCGCCGAGCGCCTCAAGGGCCTGGGTATCGTCGATAAAGTGATCGGCGAGCCATTGGGCGGCGCCCACCGTGATCCAGCCGCTGCGGCTGCCTCGATCCGTGGCGAACTGGTCGCGCAACTGCAGATGCTCAAGAAATTCGACAACGACGCGCTGCTGGCCCGCCGTTACGAGCGCCTGATGAGCTACGGTCTGTGATCTGACGCGAGATCATTGTAGGAGCGAGCCTGCTCGCGATGACGGAGCTACAGTCAACCTCAGTGTTGGCTGGCTTTTTTCGCGAGCAGGCTCGCTCCCACCTTTGATCTGTGCGAAGTGATCGTTATGCGCCAGCTCACGGATCTATCTGCAAGACTGCTGTTGAACCTGACCCCCTGGCGTAACGCGCCGACCTGGCGTATCGCCTTCTCCGGTGGCCTTGACTCCACCGTGCTGCTGCACCTCCTGGCGCAACTGGCTCAAAGCCAGGACCTGCCAAAACTCCAAGCTGTCCACGTGCATCACGGCCTGCAGGCTGCGGCTGATGCATGGCCGCAGCATTGTCAGGCCGTGTGTGACGAGTTGGGCGTGCCGCTGGCGGTGATTCGGGTGCAGGTCCAGGCGGGTGCCAGCCTGGAGCGAGCCGCCCGCGAGGCGCGTTATGCCGCCTTTATCCAGGTGACTGAGGCCGGTGAGCTGTTGCTGACTGCCCAGCACCGCGACGATCAGGCTGAGACCCTGCTGTTTCGTCTGTTAAGGGGCGCGGGGGTCAGGGGCTTGTCGGCAATGCCGGGCCATCGTGCCTTGGGATGCGGGAGTCTGGTGCGGCCGTTGTTGGATGTGCCACGGGCCGAGCTTGAGGCGTACGCCCGGGCGCATCAGTTGCGCTGGGTCGAGGACCCCTCGAACGGCGACCAGCAGTTTTCCCGCAATTACCTGCGCCAGCAGGTTTTCCCCGTGCTCAGTTGCCGCTGGCCCCAGGCTGCCGCCACCCTGGCCCGCAGTGCCGGCCATCTGCGCGAGGCTCAGGGCTTGCTCGATGAGTTGGCCCAGATGGACCTGGCCCGGGCTGCCACTGCCCATGAATTTGCCTGGCTGGGGCAACCGTCGCTGGACCTGGCGGTACTGGCCGGGCTGTCCGCGGCTCGCCAGCGCAACGCCTTGGGGCATTGGTTGGCAACGCTGACTCGGCTGCCAGACACTGACCATTGGTCGGGTTGGGACAGCCTGCGGGATGCCGCGGCGGATGCCCGGCCGATCTGGCGCCTGGCAGATGGCGAGCTGCATCGGGCCAATGGGCGGGTCTGGTGGTTGTCCGGCGCGGGGCTGCCCGCGCTCACGGGTACTGTGCCCTGGGCTGATCCATCAGTTGAACTGGCACTGCCCGGCAATGGCCGGCTCAGCCTGGCGGGTGAGGCCCCGCAAGGCCTGCTCAGCGTGCGCTACCGCCAGGGCGGGGAAATCATGCAGTTGCCCGGTCGTGGCCACCGTGACCTCAAGCGCTTGCTCAATGAGCGTCAGGTGCCGTTGTTTGCCCGTGGCAGATTGCCGCTGCTGTACTGCGATGAGCAACTGATCGCCGTGGCCAACCTGCCCGGGCTGGACGTCAATGCGGGGGCAAACCTGGTTTTGCGATGGCAGCCAGTAATCAACGATCAAGGTTTGAGCTGAAAGGGGCTTTCCGGTAGACTACGCTCCCTTCTTGATACAACTTCTGTGGATTCGCCTGAATTGCAGGAGTTGCCGATTACCAAGCAGTCTTTGCTGGGCGATTCCAAAAAATGTGTAGCGAGCAACCTACTGGTGATTCATCTACCGGTCTGTCCCAACGCGGCGGTTTTTTTGAAAGATGCACTGTAATTAATGCAGGTGATCGGGGGCTTCGGCCTTCCTTCGCTTTCCCCGGCGGCACTGACCGCTTTAACGCAGACTTCTAGGGTTTTTCATGACGCGCTACATATTCGTCACGGGCGGTGTTGTTTCTTCATTGGGGAAAGGCATTGCATCGGCATCATTGGCGGCCATCCTGGAGGCGCGGGGACTTAAGGTCACCATGCTCAAGCTGGACCCGTACATCAACGTCGACCCGGGCACCATGAGCCCGTTCCAGCACGGTGAAGTGTTCGTCACTCACGACGGCGCCGAGACCGACCTGGACCTGGGCCACTACGAGCGGTTCATCCGCACGACCATGACCCAGAACAACAACTTCACCACTGGCCGTGTCTACGAGCACGTGCTGCGCAAAGAGCGCCGTGGTGATTACCTGGGTGCAACCATCCAGGTGATCCCGCACATCACCGACGAAATCAAGCGCCGCATCATCAAGGGTGCTGGCGACGCTGACGTGGCGATGGTCGAGATCGGTGGCACCGTGGGTGACATCGAGTCGCAACCGTTCCTGGAAGCCATCCGTCAACTGCGTTTCGAAGTCGGCGCCAAGCGCGCGATGCTGATGCACCTGACGCTGGTACCGTACATCGCCACCGCAGGCGAAACCAAGACCAAGCCAACCCAGCATTCGGTCAAGGAACTGCGTTCCATCGGCCTGCAGCCGGACGTGCTGGTCTGTCGTTCCGACCACCCGATCGACCTGTCTTCGCGTCGCAAGATCGCGCAGTTCACCAACGTTGAAGAACGTGCGGTGATTGCCCTGGAAGACGCCGACACCATCTACAAGATCCCGGGCATCCTGCACTCCCAGGGCCTGGATGATTTTGTCGTCGAGCGTTTTGGCCTGCAATGCGATAGCGCCGACCTGTCCGAGTGGGAAGCGGTGGTCGATGCCAAGCTGAACCCGGAACACGAAGTCACCATCGCCATGGTCGGCAAGTACATGGAGTTGCTGGACGCGTACAAGTCGCTGATCGAAGCGATGAGCCACGCCGGCATCAGCAACCGGACCAAGGTCAACCTGCGCTACATCGACTCCGAAGACATCGAGAACCAGGGCACTGCGCTGCTCGAAGGTGTCGATGCGATCCTGGTACCAGGCGGTTTTGGCCTGCGTGGCGTGGAAGGCAAGATCACCGCCGTGCAGTACGCTCGCGAAAACAAGGTGCCGTACCTGGGTATCTGCCTGGGCATGCAAGTGGCGGTCATCGAGTTCGCCCGTAACGTGCTGGGTTGGAAAGACGCCAACTCCACCGAGTTCGATCGCGCTAGCGGTCACCCGGTCGTGGGCCTGATCACCGAGTGGGAAGATGCCACCGGCGCTGTTGAAACTCGCACCGAGTCCTCCGATCTGGGCGGCACCATGCGTCTGGGTGCCCAGGACTGCCTGCTGGAAGCCGGCTCGCTGGTTCACGATTGCTATGCCAAGGACGTGATCGTCGAGCGTCATCGTCATCGCTATGAAGTGAACAACAATCTGCTGCCACAGCTGATCGAAGCCGGCCTGAAAATCTCCGGTCGTTCCGGCGATGGCGCCCTGGTTGAAGTGGTTGAAGCACCGGATCATCCATGGTTCGTCGCTTGCCAGTTCCACCCGGAGTTCACCTCGACTCCGCGTGACGGCCACCCGCTGTTCAGCGGTTTCGTCAAGGCAGCATTGACTCAGCACCAGAAAAAAGCCTGACGCGCCAAGGCGTGAATTCGCGATGTGACCCATGGGCTGCCAAGGCCCGTGGGTTGCCGCGATTACGCCGCTGGCCGTTGCTGGATGATTGGCTGAAAGTTTTCCAACGCAGAAGCCGCGTTACCTGGGTTTCTGCGTCTTGTTGGCGCTGGATTGTCAGCGTCGACAAACAGTAATGTGACCCACAAGTTATAAATCGATCGGTATACAGCGTTTTCGTCAACTTTGGAGTGTTTACAACAATGGCAAAAATCGTCGACATCAAAGGTCGTGAAGTTCTCGACTCCCGTGGCAACCCCACCGTCGAAGCGGACGTGCTTCTCGATAACGGCATCATCGGCAGCGCTTGCGCGCCGTCCGGTGCTTCCACTGGCTCGCGTGAAGCGCTCGAGCTGCGTGATGGCGACAAGAGCCGTTACCTGGGCAAAGGTGTGCTCAAGGCCGTAGCCAACATCAATGGCCCGATTCGCACCGCGCTGCTGGGTAAAGACCCGGTTGACCAGAAAGCCCTCGACCGCATCATGATCGAGCTCGACGGTACCGAGAACAAAGGCAGCCTGGGCGCCAACGCGATCCTCGCCGTCTCCCTGGCTGCGGCCAAGGCAGCAGCCCACGATCAGGATCTGCCGCTGTACGCCCACATCGCTAACCTGAACGGTACCCCGGGTGTCTACTCGATGCCGGTGCCGATGATGAACATCATCAACGGTGGCGAGCACGCTGATAACAACGTCGACATCCAGGAATTCATGGTGCAGCCGGTTGGCGCCAAGTCTTTCTCGGAAGGCCTGCGCATGGGCACCGAGATTTTCCATCACCTCAAGGCTGTACTGAAGGCCCGTGGCCTGAGCACTGCAGTGGGTGACGAAGGTGGTTTCGCGCCAAACCTGGCTTCCAACGAAGACGCTTTGAAAGTCATCTCCGAAGCCGTAGCCAACGCCGGTTACACTCTGGGCACCGACGTGACCCTGGCACTGGACTGCGCGGCGAGCGAATTCTACGAAGACGGCAAGTACAACCTGTCCGGCGAAGGCCAGGTGTTCACCGCTGAAGGTTTCGCTGACTACCTCAAAGGCCTGACCGAGCGTTATCCGATCATCTCGATCGAAGACGGCCTGGACGAGTCCGACTGGGCTGGCTGGAAGATCCTCACCGACAAGATCGGCGAGAAGACCCAACTGGTGGGCGACGACCTGTTCGTGACCAACACCAAGATCCTGAAAGAAGGCATCGATAAAAAGATCGCCAACTCGATCCTGATCAAGTTCAACCAGATCGGCACCCTGACCGAGACCCTGGAAGCGATCCAGATGGCCAAGGCCGCTGGCTACACTGCCGTGATCTCGCACCGCTCCGGCGAAACCGAAGATTCGACCATTGCCGACCTGGCTGTGGGCACTTCGGCAGGCCAGATCAAGACCGGTTCGTTGTGCCGTTCCGACCGCGTTTCCAAGTACAACCAACTGCTGCGTATCGAAGAGCAATTGGGTGGCAAAGCCAAGTACAACGGCCGCAGCGAATTCCGCGGCTAAGCTTGGTGGAGTAAAAAGACACCGGATTGTGTCGAAAAAATCGCATTAGCGGGTTTTTTGCCACTAGTCTGATGCCTTAGAGTACGAGCCTGGTTCTTCCAGGCTTCGTGCTATCAGACGCTTCAAAGTGTTGGCATGGCTGTTTTTTTTCAGTGGATACCTGATATTCGATGCGCAGTCCCTATTGGTTGTTTCTTGTCTTGCTCTTGCTCCTGGGGGGGTTGCAGTACCGCCTGTGGGTGGGAAACGGCAGCCTGGCACAGGTGGCCGACCTGACTCAGCAAATTGCCGATCAGCAGGCTGAAAACCAGACGCTGCTGGAGCGCAACCGGGTGATGGACGCCGAAGTGATGGAGCTGAAAAAAGGCATGGAGACCGTTGAAGAGCGGGCTCGCCATGAGTTGGGCATGGTCAAGGACGGTGAAACCCTTTACCAGCTGGCTCAATGATGAATAGCTTGCCGGCCTTCTGGGCCGTGATTCCTGCCGCGGGTGTCGGTGCCCGTATGGCAGCCGACCGTCCCAAGCAGTATCTGCAATTGGGCGGACGCACAATTCTTGAACACAGCCTTGGCTGTTTCCTTGATCACCCGGCCTTGAAGGGGCTGGTGGTCAGTCTGGCGATCGATGATCCTTATTGGCCGAACCTGGCCTGCGCTGCCGACCCGCGCATTCAGCGGGTGGACGGTGGCGAAGAGCGTTCGGGGTCGGTACTCAATGCCTTGTTGCACCTGCATGCGCAGGGGGCTGGCGATGAGGATTGGGTGTTGGTCCATGATGCGGCACGGCCGAACCTGACTCGTGATGATCTCGACAAGCTGCTGTCGGAGCTGGCGGATGATCCGGTGGGTGGGCTGCTGGCCGTGCCAGCGCGTGACACCCTCAAGCGGGCGGACAAACACGGCCGGGTGCTTGAGACCGTTGACCGGAGTTTGATCTGGCAGGCGTATACGCCGCAGATGTTTCGCCTGGGGGCCCTGCATCGGGCGTTGGCCGATAGTCTGGTGGCGGATGTCACGATCACTGACGAGGCTTCGGCGATGGAGTGGTCGGGGCAGGCGCCGCGCTTGATCGAAGGGCGGGCGGATAACCTCAAGGTGACGCGGCCTGAGGATCTTGAGTGGTTGCGGTTGCGTTGGGGGCCGCGGGGGGGGCTGTAGGTGTCGGGGCTGCCGGAGGCAGCGCTCGAAGATTCAGTCCTCATCCCGTTGAGTAATGGGTATCGGCAGCAGGCTAGCTGCTGTACTCCGGCCGTTTTGCCAACCCTTCCTTAAGAAAATCGACCAATTTGCGCACCTTCGGCGACAGATGTCGTTGCTGTGGGTACAACGCCCAGACCGCGGTGTTCGGTGGCTGGTGGGCGTCGAGAAGCGACACCAGGGCGCCACTGGTCAGGTGTTCCAGCACGTAGTAGTCCGGGAGTTGGCACAGGCCAACTCCCTGGAGCGCGGCATCCAGGACGGCTTGCCCGCTGTTGCAGCGCCAGTTGCCTTGGACTCGCTGGGAAAACTCGCGGCCGTTCTGTTCCAGTTGCCAAAGGTCCGAACTGCCGATGAGGCAGTTGTGCCGGCTCAGTTCCGACAGGCTATGGGGGCGTCCATAACGCTCGAGGTAGGAGGGGGAGGCGCACAGGTACATGCGCCGTGGTGCCAGGCGGGTGGCCACCAGGCGCGAGTCCTGCAGGCGGCCAAGGCGAATGGCCAGGTCGAGGCCTTCGTGGACCAGGTCCAAGGGGCGGTTACTCAGTTCGATGTCGACCCGCAGCTGCGGGTAAAGCCCCATGAAGCCGGTCACCAGCGTCACGATGAAGCGCTCGCCGTACGCCACGGCACAGGTCATGCGCAGCATGCCCTTGGGTTCGCTGGTCAGGTCGCCGACGGCGCGCAAGGCCTCTTCGCGTCCGTCCTGCAGGCGTTGGCAATGTTGCAGGAAGGTTTGTCCAGCCTCGGTGAGGGTCACCCGGCGCGTGCTGCGGTAGAGCAGGCGGGTTTGCAGGCGTTCTTCCAGGCGTACGATTTGTCGACTGACGTGGGAGGAAGAGACTCCCAGGCGTTCAGCGGCGGCGGTGAACTGGCTGCATTCGGCGACGGCGACGAACTCGTCGATGCCTTCCCAGCGGTTCTCGGACATTCTGATTATCCCTGTATGGCAATAATATTTTGCATTTGTCTCGATTATTCATCGGATGGCCGTGTATTACACTCCCGGTCTCGTTTTAATTCGCTGGAGAGTCAGGATGATCAAGTCGCGCGCTGCCGTTGCCTTCGAGGCCAAGAAACCCCTGGAGATCGTTGAGGTCGATGTCGCCATGCCCAAGGCCGGTGAAGTGCTGTTGCGCGTGGTCGCCTCCGGCGTTTGCCACACCGACGCCTACACCTTGTCGGGTGCCGATCCGGAAGGCATCTTCCCGTCGATCCTCGGTCACGAAGGTGGCGCGGTTGTCGAAGCCATTGGCGAGGGCGTGACCTCGGTGGCCGTGGGCGATCATGTGATTCCGCTCTACACCCCGGAATGCGGCCAGTGCAAATTCTGCAAGTCGGGCAAGACCAACCTCTGCCAGGCGATCCGTGCGACCCAGGGCAAGGGCCTGATGCCGGACGGCACTACTCGCTTCTCCTACAAAGGCCAGCCGATTTTCCACTACATGGGGACCTCGACTTTCTCCGAGTACACCGTGCTGCCGGAAATTTCCGTGGCCAAGATTCCTAAAGAGGCGCCGCTGGAAAAGGTCTGCCTGCTGGGCTGCGGCGTGACCACCGGGATTGGTGCGGTGCTCAACACTGCCAAGGTCAAGCCGGGCGATACCGTGGCCATCTTTGGCCTGGGCGGCATCGGCCTGTCGGCCGTGATCGGTGCGGTCAAGGCCAAGGCCGCGCGCATCATTGCGATCGACATCAACCCGGGCAAGTTCGAGATCGCCAAGCAGTTGGGCGCCACCGATTGTGTGAATCCGAAAGATTTCGACCGTCCGATCCAGGAGGTCATTGTCGACATGACCGATGGCGGCGTGGACTTTTCCTTTGAGTGCATCGGCAATGTCCAACTGATGCGTGCGGCACTGGAATGCTGCCACAAAGGCTGGGGCGAGTCGGTGATCATCGGCGTGGCCGGTGCTGGCCAGGAAATCGCCACCCGTCCGTTCCAGTTGGTCACCGGGCGCGTATGGCGCGGGTCGGCCTTTGGTGGGGTGCGCGGTCGCAGCGAATTGCCAAGCTATGTGGAAATGGCCCAGACCGGCGAGATTCCACTGGACACTTTCATCACCCACACCATGGGCCTGGAAGACATCAACAAGGCTTTTGACCTGATGCATGAAGGCAAGAGCATTCGCACCGTCATCCACTTTTAAGCGCAGCGCCAAGCGCCAAGCTGTAAGCGGCAAGCGGGTTCCCCTCTCTTGCGGTTCACAGCTTGCGGCTTGAAGCTGGGAGTACTCCCATGAGTCTGGAAAACATCTCATGCCAGAAGAGCTTCGGTGGCTGGCACAAACGCTACAGACATCACTCCCAAGTGCTGGGTTGCGACATGGTGTTTGCCGTGTACCTGCCACCCCAGGCGGAGCAGGGTGGCAAGTTGCCGGTGCTGTATTGGTTGTCGGGCTTGACCTGCACCGATGAGAACTTCATGCACAAGGCTGGTGCCATGCGCCTGGCGGCCGAGCTTGGCTTGATCATCGTGGCGCCGGACACCAGTCCGCGTGGTGCCGATGTGCCGGGGGACCCTGAGGGTGCCTGGGACTTTGGCCTGGGGGCCGGGTTTTACGTGAATGCCACCCAGCAACCCTGGGCCAAACACTATCGGATGCACGACTACGTGGTGCAGGAATTACCGGCATTGGTCGAGGCGCATTTCCCGGCCTCGGACAAACGCGGCGTCAGCGGTCACTCCATGGGTGGCCACGGTGCGCTGGTGTGCGCACTGCGTAACCCGGGGCGCTACCAGTCGGTCTCGGCGTTCGCGCCGATCAACAACCCAATGGATTGCCCGTGGGGTCAGAAGGCGTTTTCGCGCTATCTGGGTGAAGAGCGTTCGAAGTGGCGAGAGTGGGATGCTACGGTGCTGATCAGCGAAGCCAGCGAACAGCTGCCACTGCTGGTCGACCAGGGTGATCGGGACGACTTCCTCGCCACCCAACTCAAGCCTGAAGCCTTGCAGCAGGCAGCCAAACTCGCCGGCCATCCGCTGACCTTGCGTCTGCAACCGGGCTACGACCACAGCTATTTCTTCATCGCCAGCTTCATCGATGACCACTTACGGCATCACGCGCACGCCCTAGGCGCCTAAAGCAGGTAGAATCACGCCCTGACTCAATCAGGGCGTTTTTTTATGCGTATTGGCCACGGCTACGATGTGCACCGTTTTGCTGAAGGCGATTTCATCACTCTGGGCGGCGTGCGGATTGCACACAGCTTCGGGCTGCTCGCCCACTCCGACGGCGACGTATTGTTGCACGCGTTGAGCGATGCCTTGCTGGGTGCTGCGGCACTGGGCGATATCGGTAAACACTTCCCCGATACCGACCCCCAGTTCAAGGGTGCTGACAGCCGTGTGCTGTTGCGTCATGTCGTTGCGCTGATTCACGCCAAGGGCTGGAAAGTCGGCAACGTCGACAACACCATCGTCGCCCAGGCGCCGAAAATGGCTCCCCATATCGAAGCGATGCGCGCGCTGATTGCCGCCGATCTTCAAGTTGAACTGGATCAAGTGAACGTGAAAGCTACCACCACCGAAAAACTCGGCTTTGTCGGTCGCGAAGAAGGCATTGCCGTGCATTCCGTTGCCTTGTTGCTGCGCCCATGAACGAAGCGCAATTGCTCGGCCCGCGTGCCTACGGCGAACCCCTCGGCAGCGCCGTACTGAAAGCCATCGCGGAAGATTTCCAAGTCGATGAAGTGCTCGATATTCCGCTGACTGGCGATGGTGAGCACCTGTGGATCTGGGTGGAAAAACGCGGCCTGAACACCGAGGAAGCGGCACGGCGCATCGCCAAGGCCGCCGGCGTGCCCCTGCGCACCGTCAGCTATGCTGGTCTGAAGGATCGTCAGGCGCTGACCCGACAGTGGTTCAGCGTGCAATTGCCGGGCAAGGCCGATCCGGATTTGTCGGCGGCTGAAAACGACACCCTGAAAATTCTCAAGACCGCCCGGCACAAGCGCAAGCTGCAACGGGGCGCGCATTCGGCCAACGGTTTTACCTTGCGCCTGACCCAGTTCGCCGGTGACAAAGAGGCGCTCGAAGCGCGTCTGCAACTGATCGCCAAGCAGGGCATTCCCAATTACTTCGGTGCACAACGTTTCGGCCATGACGGTGGCAACGTGGTGGACGCGCGTGCCTGGGCGGCACGCAAGGCCTTGCCGGAGCAGCGCAATGTGCGTTCGCGGTTGCTGTCCACCGCCCGTAGCTTTCTGTTCAATCAGGTGCTGGCGGCGCGTGTTGCCGACGGTAGTTGGCAGCGCGCTCAGGTTGGCGACTTACTGGCCTTCACCGACAGCCGCAGCTTTTTCCCGGCTGGCGAAGCGGAGTGCAGTGACCCGCGCCTGGCGATCCTCGACCTGCATCCGACCGGGCCGCAATGGGGCGAGGGCGATTCACCTGCCGCTGGTGCGACTCATGAGCTGGAGCAACGGATCGCCACGAACGAAGCGGACCTGCGCGATTGGCTGGTAAACGCCGGAATGAGCCATGAACGACGCATCCTGCGGCTGCCCATTGGCGGGTTGACGTGGCATTATCCTTCGCTGGACATTCTGCAACTGGAATTCGTCCTGCCGGCCGGATGCTTCGCCACCGTATTGGTGCGTGAACTCGTTGATCTGGTGCCGGTGGGGCAGACGGACAGCCCATGCGTATTCTGATTTCTAACGACGACGGGGTAACCGCACCCGGTCTCGCCGCGCTTTATGCTGCGCTGGCGGATTACACCGAGTGCGTGGTTATCGCCCCGGACCAGGACAAGAGCGGCGCCAGCAGTTCGCTGACGCTGGACCGTCCGCTGCACCCGCAAACCCTGGCCAACGGCTTTATCAGCCTGAATGGCACGCCGACCGATTGTGTGCACCTGGGCCTCAACGGCTTGCTCGAGCGCGAGCCGGACATGGTGGTTTCCGGGATCAACCTGGGTGCCAACCTGGGGGACGACGTGCTGTATTCCGGTACGGTGGCGGCGGCACTCGAAGGGCGCTTCCTCGCCAAGCCGTCCTTTGCGTTTTCCCTGGTCTCGCGGCAGGTGGATAATTTGCCGACAGCCGCCTACTTTGCGCGCAAACTGGTGGAAGCTCATGCCGAGCTGAATCTGCCGCCGCGCACGGTGTTGAACGTGAACATTCCGAACCTGCCGCTGGACCACATCCGGGGCATTCAACTGACCCGCCTGGGCCACCGGGCACGTGCTGCGGCACCGACCAAGGTGGTCGACCCACGCGGCAAGTCCGGCTACTGGATTGCTGCGGCCGGCGATGCGGAAGATGGTGGGCCGGGTACGGATTTCCATGCCGTCATGCAGGGGTATGTCTCCATCACCCCGCTGCAGCTCGATCGCACCTTCAATGATGCCTTTGCCAGTCTCGATGGCTGGCTGGAGGGGCTGCGCTGATGGCTCGCGAGCAAGACGATATGCTGCGCCGCGGGATCGGGATGACTTCCCAGCGGACCCGTGAACGCTTGATCCAGCGACTTTATGAAGAAGGCGTGAGCAACGCCCAGGTCCTGGAAGTGATCCGCCGTACGCCGCGCCATCTGTTTGTCGATGAAGCGCTGGCCCACCGTGCCTACGAAGACACGGCCTTGCCGATTGGCCACAACCAGACCATTTCCCAGCCTTATATGGTGGCACGCATGAGCGAGCTGCTTTTAGAGGCGGGGCCGTTGGACAAGGTCATGGAGATCGGTACCGGTTCCGGCTATCAGACGGCCGTATTGTCGCAACTGGTGGAGCGGGTGTTTTCGGTCGAGCGGATCAAGGTCCTGCAGGATCGGGCCAAAGAGCGCCTGGTGGAATTGAACCTGCGCAACGTGGTGTTTCGCTGGGGCGATGGTTGGGAAGGCTGGCCGGCACTGGCACCTTATAACGGCATTATCGTCACGGCGGTGGCGACCGATGTGCCCCAGGCATTGCTGGATCAGTTGGCGCCAGGAGGGCGTCTGGTGATTCCGGTTGGGTCAGGGGAGGTTCAACAATTGTTGCTGATCATCCGCGAGGAACAGGGGTTTTCCAGGCGTGTCCTGGGCTCGGTGCGCTTCGTCCCGTTGCTTAACGGGCCATTGGCCTGAGCATTTGTTCAACGGCGCTGAATTCTCTTCGATTACCTTGGTCTTACAGCGGCAAGGATGGCTTCAACGTCGTTGTACTACAGCCGGTAAACGCAGGCTTGTATCGATTTCGTTTTGCCGACGGTAATGCGCCAGCGGCCAGTTATACTTGCGACACTTCATGCCTGAACCAGGCATCTACTATTTTCAGCCACCAGAAAGGGAGCGGCGGGTGAGTCTCAAAGTCATTGCGCAGCGTATTGGTACAAAAAGCTTTCAGTGCCTGGTGACTGGCCTTGTCTTGAGCTCATTGCTGGTCGGTTGCTCCAGCACCAAGTCGAGTGACGTGCGGGTTGTCGATCGCAACAGCACGGCCGCCCAGCGTCCTGCCGTTACCACCGGCCAGTACGTAGTCCGTCGCGGCGATACCTTGTTTTCAATCGCTTTCCGCTACGGCTGGGACTACAAAGCCCTCGCCGCGCGCAACAACATTCTTACGCCTTATACGATACATCCGGGTCAGACGATTCGCTTCGATGGGCGCTCGGGTTCAACGCCGACCCCGGTCGTAACGTCCTCCACCACCAACTCTTCGTCTTCCGGAAAATTCACGGTTACTCGCCGTCCGGCTTCGGCGACCGGCACCAGTACGGCCACTGCTGCACCGTCTACTGCCAGCAAGCCCGCGCCGGCGCCATTGCCTCCAGCGGGGCCCGCTCCCACAGGATGGGGTTGGCCATCTAATGGCATTCTTATTGGAAAATTCTCTTCAAACGGTAGTTTGAATAAAGGAATTGATATCGCCGGAGATTTGGGACAGCCTGTTTTAGCTGCGTCTGATGGGACTGTCGTTTACGCCGGGAGTGGCTTGCGGGGCTACGGTGAATTGGTCATTATCAAACACAGCGATACCTACGTCAGTGCCTACGGTCACAACCGCAGGCTGTTGGTTCGGGAGGGGCAGCAGGTCAAGGTTGGGCAGACAATTGCCGAAATGGGGTCAACGGGTACGGACCGGGTGAAACTGCATTTTGAGATTCGCCGACAAGGTAAGCCAGTAGATCCGCTGCAATTCCTGCCACGTCGTTGATTTGTTACCAGCCTGTTCCTTCACGTAGAGGAACAGGCTCCAGCGTTGCCAAGGATAAAGGCGCCGCTTGAGCTTGAGGTCGAACTCACCAAAGGACTATAACAATGGCTCTCAGTAAAGAAGTGCCGGAGTTTGACATCGACGATGAGGTTCTCCTGATGGAGACCGACGTCGCATCGGATCAGACGTCGAATGAGGGGTCTGCTACACCTTCAGTTCGCGCAAAATCCAAACACTCCGCCTCACTCAAGCAACACAAGTACATTGATTACACACGGGCGCTAGATGCTACCCAGTTGTATCTCAATGAAATCGGCTTTTCCCCCCTGTTGTCCCCGGAAGAAGAAGTTCATTTTGCGCGCCTGTCGCAAAGTGGAGATCCGGCCGGGCGTAAACGCATGATTGAAAGCAACTTGCGACTGGTGGTGAAAATCGCCCGACGCTACGTCAATCGTGGGCTGTCATTGCTCGACTTGATCGAAGAGGGCAACCTTGGGCTGATCCGGGCAGTGGAAAAGTTTGATCCGGAGCGTGGCTTCCGCTTTTCGACCTACGCAACCTGGTGGATTCGTCAGACCATCGAGCGCGCGATCATGAATCAGACCCGGACCATCCGGTTGCCGATTCACGTGGTCAAAGAGCTGAATGTCTACTTGCGGGCCGCCCGAGAGCTGACACAAAAGCTCGATCATGAACCCTCACCCGAAGAAATCGCCAACCTGCTGGAAAAACCGGTGGGAGAGGTCAAGCGCATGCTCGGCCTGAACGAGCGGGTTTCTTCGGTCGACGTCTCGTTGGGTCCGGATTCGGATAAAACCCTGCTGGACACCCTGACTGACGACCGCCCTACCGATCCCTGTGAGCTGCTTCAGGATGATGACCTGTCACAGAGTATCGATCAGTGGCTGTGCGAATTGACCGACAAGCAACGAGAGGTGGTGATTCGCCGCTTCGGCTTGCGCGGCCATGAGAGCAGCACGCTGGAAGACGTTGGCCTGGAAATCGGACTGACCCGCGAACGGGTCCGGCAGATCCAGGTTGAAGGACTGAAACGTCTGCGTGAAATTCTCGAGAAAAATGGATTGTCGAGCGAGTCTTTGTTCCAGTAGCAGGAACCCCGGTACTCGATCAGCAAAAACCCCGGCATCTCGGGGTTTTTTGTGCCCGCGATTTCACCACGTGTTTAGCAGGGAGAGTATCCCGGGTGCTTTCCCGGGTTGCTGTAAGCCGTGGCTTACTCTTTCGTAAGTGTTCGGTTTTTATGCTTGCTGGATGAATGCTGTTGCTCAGTAATACATTTTTTAACATCTTGTTTTATAAGTAATTAATTATTAGCGCAGGCACTTCTACACCTACTGTTTAAGCCTAAGCGGTGATTGTGATTGCTGGCGAAGCCTTTAATATCAGCCCTGTGTCGACGGATAGACACAGCCATCAAGGATGATGGTCAAGGAACATCGCAAGGACGTGATTCATCAGGACGATGAAAAGGAACACAGGGACTAGGGAAAAAATGTGGGCGGGTCATACCGCCCCTTTTTTTTGCCAGCTGAAAGTACCGTGCTCCAAAATGCAAAAAGGCCCGCGAAGGGCCTTTTTTGAGCGTGCAGCGAAGATCAGCGAACCAGGTCTTTGATCTTGCCTTTGACGCCATCAAACTCCGCTGCGTCTGGCAGCGAATCTTTCTTCTCAGTGATGTTGGGCCAGATTTCGGCCAGTTCAACGTTCAGCTGAATGAATTCTTGCATCTCGTCCGGAACTTCGTCCTCGGAGAAGATGGCCACAGCAGGGCATTCCGGCTCGCACAGGGCGCAGTCGATGCACTCATCCGGGTGAATCACCAGGAAGTTCGGGCCTTCGTAAAAGCAGTCCACCGGACAGACTTCTACGCAGTCGGTGTACTTGCACTTGATGCAGTTGTCGGTGACGACGAAGGTCATTTCTAATTCTCTCCTCAGGCGGCGTGCTGCGCCCCTTCACGGTGGGGTCGCCAGGTTTGGGAGCGCTTGCCTGCAGACCAGGCTAATAGCCTGCAGCACCCCAAACCGCGCGAGATTCTAACAGCTTGCAGGCAACAGCGTTAGATCCGTGTCTTCAGTGTATAGAGCATTTCGAGTGCACGACGTGGTGTCAGGTCATCCAGATCGAGTTTTGCCAGTTCATCCAGCACCGGGTGGGGCAGGCTGGCGAACATGTCGCTCTGCTGCGGCGCTGCCGGTTTGCCTTTGGCCGGAGCCGGGACTTCAAGGGGCAGGCTGGTGGTTTCCAGGCGGCTCAAGTGCTCTCGGGCGCGCAGGATGACCTCTGTGGGCACGCCCGCCAGTTGTGCCACCGCCAGGCCGTAGCTCTGGCTGGCGGGGCCAGGCAGCACGTGGTGGAGGAAAACGATGCGCTCGTTGTGTTCGGTGGCGTTGAGATGCACGTTGGCCACCAATGGCTGGGCTTCCGGCAGCACCGTCAACTCGAAGTAGTGGGTAGCGAACAGCGTGTAGGCGCGCAGTTGGGCCAGGCGCTCGGCCGCTGCCCAGGCCAGGGACAAGCCGTCGAAGGTGCTGGTGCCACGGCCCACTTCGTCCATCAGCACCAGGCTGCGTTCGGTGGAATTGTGCAGAATGTTCGCGGTTTCGCTCATTTCCACCATAAAGGTCGAGCGCCCGCCTGCAAGGTCGTCACTGGAGCCGATCCGGGTGAAGATCCGGTCCACCAGCGACAACTCACAGCTGGCCGCCGGCACGAAGCTGCCGATGTGCGCCAGCAACACGATCAGTGCAGTCTGGCGCATATAGGTGGATTTACCGCCCATGTTCGGCCCGGTGATCACCAGCATCCGGGTGTTGTCGTCCAGGCTCAGGTCGTTGGCCACGAACGGGGTGCTCAGCACTTGCTCGACCACTGGGTGGCGGCCCTGGCTGATGCGCATGCACGGCTCGCTGACGAAACGCGGGCAGTTCAGATCAAGGTTCAACGCGCGTTCGGCCAGGTTGCTCAGCACATCCAGCTCGGCCAGTGCCGCTGCAGTGTCCTGCAAGGGTGGCAATTGGCTGATCAAGTCCTCGAGCAGGGCTTCATAAAGCATTTTCTCACGGGCCAGCGCTCGGCTCTTGGCCGACAGTGCCTTGTCTTCGAATGCCTTGAGTTCCGGCGTAATGAAACGCTCGGCACCCTTGAGCGTCTGCCGCCGGATGTAGTCGGCGGGGGCCTGTTCGGCCTGCTTGCTCGGCAGTTCGATGAAGTAGCCGTGAATCCGGTTGTAACCGACCTTCAGGTGGGACAGGCCGGTGCGCGCCTTTTCCCGGGCTTCCAGGTCGATGAGGAACTGGCCGGCGTTCTCGCTCAGCGATTGCAGCTCGTCGAGCTCGGTGTCGTACCCGGTTTTCAACACCCCACCGTCGCGGATCACTGCGGGCGGGTTGTCGATGATGGCTTTTTCCAGCAGCGCCGCCAGTTCGGGATAGGTGCTGGTGGTCACGGCCAGTTGGTTCAGGTGCGGCGCTTCCAGTTCGCTCATCGCCACTTGCAGTTGCGGCAGGGCGCCGAGGGCGTCACGCAGGCGTGCCAAGTCGCGCGGGCGAGCGTTGCGCAGGCCGATCCGCGCCAGGATTCGCTCTATGTCGCCGATCTCCTTGAGCTGCGGTTGCAGTTTCTCGAAGCGATAGCCATCCAGCAGGCAGGTGATCGAACTCTGCCGCGCCTGTAGCACCTGCAGGTCGCGCAACGGGCGGTTCAGCCAGCGGGTCAGCAGGCGGCTGCCCATGGCAGTCTGGCAACGATCGACCACCGATTGCAGGGTGTTATCGCGGCCACCGGCCAGGTTGGTGTCCAGTTCCAGGTTGCGTCGGCTCGCGCCGTCCAGCACCACGGTGTCGTCCAGGCGTTCATGCCGCAGGCTGCGCAAGTGCGGCAGGGCGGTACGCTGGGTTTCCTTGGCATAGCTCAGGAGGCAACCGGCAGCGCCGATAGCCAGGGTCAGGTTCTCGCAGCCAAAACCCTTGAGGTCCTGGGTGGAAAATTGCTGGCACAGGCTCTTGAACGCCGAATCTCGCTCAAAATCCCACGGCGCGCGACGACGAACGCCACGCCGTTTTTCCGCCGGCAGGTCTTTTGGCCAGTCATCCGGGATCATCAGTTCCACCGGGTTGACCCGTTCCAGCTCGGCCAGCAGGTTTTCCCAGCCTTTGATTTCCAGCACCGTGAAGTTGCCGCTGGTGATGTCCAGTACGGCCAGGCCGAACAGGCGCTCGTCACCCAGCACAGCAGCGATCAGGTTGTCGCGCCGTTCGTCCAGCAACGCCTCGTCGCTGACGGTGCCGGGGGTGATGATGCGCACCACCTGGCGATCCACCGGCCCTTTGCTGGTCGCCGGATCACCCACCTGCTCACAGATCACTACTGATTCGCCCAGCTTGACCAGCTTGGCGAGGTAACCTTCGGCGGCATGGTAAGGAATCCCACACATCGGAATCGCCTGGCCGGCCGACTGCCCACGCGCCGTCAGGGTGATGTCCAGCAGCTTGGCGGCTTTCTTCGCGTCTTCGTAGAAGATCTCGTAGAAGTCACCCATGCGATAGAACATCAACTGGTCCGGGTGCTGGTTCTTCAGGCGCCAGTACTGCTGCATCATCGGGGTGTGGGAGGACAGGTCGGAAAGTGCTTTATTCATCGGGTAATCAGGCGGATTCATTCAAAGGGGTGGGTAAAGGAGGGCGTTGCCCAGGCCTTTGCGCGATGGGCGCAAGGTTACCATGGGCGGCTCCGCACGACCCAGGGATGAACGCCAAGTGGGGGTGTTTTGCGAATCTGAAGGGCAATTTATGCGAAACAGCATTTGTCATCCCGAAAAAGAATCCGCATTATGCAAAGTATGCAAAAACGCAATGTTTCTACCGTCCTCAGGGCGCTGCTCGATCAACACGGGATCTCCCCTACGGAGCTTCACCGGCGTACCGGCGTGCCGCAATCCACCCTCTCGCGGATACTCGGCGGCAAGATCGCCGATCCGGCGGATAAACACATCTCGAAGATCGCCGAGTATTTTCGTGTGAGCACCGACCAGTTGCGTGGCCGTGTCGATGTCGCGCCGGGTTACCCGCCTGCACGAGATCCCGCGCACTCGGAGCTCAAGGACATCAGCCTGTGGGATGACGACACTCCCATCGAAGACGACGAGGTCTCGGTACCCTTTCTGCGCGAGGTTGAATTGGCTGCTGGATCAGGAAGATTCGTGATCGAAGAAAGCGAGCGCGCCAGCCTGCGTTTTGGCAAGCGCAGCCTGCGCCACAACGGCGTGCAATTCGATCAGGCCAAATGCGTGACCGTGCGCGGCAACAGCATGTTGCCGGTGCTGCGTGATGGCGCCACGGTAGGGGTGAATGCCGGCAAATGCGGGATCGGCGATATCGTCGACGGCGATCTCTACGCGATCAACCACAACGGCCAGTTGCGCGTGAAACAGCTGTATCGACTGCCCACCGGGATTCGCCTGCGCAGCTTCAATCGCGATGAGCATCCGGATGAGGACTATGGCTTCCAGGATATCCAGACCGGGCAGATCGTAATCCTGGGGCATGTGTTCTGGTGGGGTATGTACGCTCGCTGATTGTCTCTTGTGCCAATCCCAACCCGTCCTCTGGCGGGTTTTTTTGCGCCTGGAGTTTTTTGGGGGGGAGGTGAATTGTTTTGATGCATTTATGCATGAATATTCGCTGAGTTTGATGGGTTTCCGATTGACTATATATGCATCAGTGCATAATGTTTTGACTCGTCACTCAGGAGCAATCAAATGACAATCGAACAGCAAGCCTTGCTGGAGATCCCTGTCTGGCTGGTCATTGCACTCACGCTGCTGGGTGGCTTGTCTGGTGAAATGTGGCGTGCGGACAAGGAGGGGGAGCGCGGCTGGTCATTGGTCCGGCGCCTGAGCCTGCGCTCTGGGTCGAGCATGATCTGCGGTGTCTCGGTGGTGATGCTGTTATATGCCGCCAACATCTCGGCCTGGACAGCTGCCGCATTCGGCTGCCTGACGGCGATGGCCGGTGCGGATTTCGCCATTGGCTTGTATCAGCGCTGGGCGGCCAGGCGCATCGGCGTAGTGGAAGACCAGGCCCCGGAGGATCAGCGGTAGTGCGCGGGCACGGCGCCACTCATATTTTGATTTCCCCAGCGCCTTGCAAGCGCAACCTGCTCATGTAGGGTAGTGCTCACGCCCGTCTGATAAGGAGAGAGTCGTGAATGAAATCACTCAGCTGGCCGCGGAACTGGGCCGGCGTCTACAGGTTCTCAATGCCCACGTCAGCACGGCCGAATCCTGCACCGGGGGCGGTATCGCCGAGGCGATCACCCGGATTGCCGGCAGTTCGGCCTGGTTCGAGGCGGGGTATGTCACGTATTCCAATCGCCAGAAAACCCAGCAACTGAAGGTGCCGGGCGAATTGTTCGAGCAGGTCGGTGCGGTGAGTCGCGAGGTCGTGGAGGCCATGGTTCGCGGCGCGCAGCGCAACAGCCATGCGCGGTTTGCCGTGGCGGTCAGCGGGATCGCCGGACCTGACGGCGGCTCGCCGGCCAAGCCGGTGGGGACTGTCTGGCTGGCCTGGGGGGTGGGCGAGGCCGTGTTTAGCGAGTGCCGGCACTTCCCCGGTAACCGCGATGAGGTCCGCCGACAAACGGTGAAGGCCGCGCTAGAGGGCTTGCTGCAACATGCCGCCGGAGAAATCTCAAATCAGGGGTAGGCGATCCACAATCGCTGTGGAATAATACTGTCTACTTATACAGGTGTTGGCCGTCAGGCCTTATTGATTACGTGAGGACTTTAATGGACGACAACAAGAAGAAAGCCTTGGCTGCGGCCCTGGGTCAGATCGAACGTCAATTCGGCAAGGGTGCCGTAATGCGTATGGGCGATCAGGACCGTCAGGCGATCCCGGCTATCTCCACTGGCTCTCTGGGTCTGGACATCGCACTCGGCATTGGCGGCCTGCCAAAAGGCCGTATCGTTGAAATCTACGGTCCTGAATCTTCCGGTAAAACCACCCTGACCCTGTCGGTCATCGCCCAAGCGCAAAAAGCCGGTGCGACCTGCGCGTTCGTCGATGCCGAGCACGCCCTGGACCCGGAATACGCCGGCAAACTGGGGGTCAACGTCGACGACCTGCTGGTTTCCCAGCCGGACACCGGCGAGCAAGCCCTGGAAATCACCGACATGCTGGTGCGTTCCAACGCGGTTGACGTGATCATCGTCGACTCCGTGGCTGCACTGGTACCCAAGGCGGAAATCGAAGGCGAGATGGGCGACATGCATGTGGGCCTGCAAGCCCGCCTGATGTCCCAGGCGCTGCGTAAAATCACCGGTAACATCAAGAACGCCAACTGCTTGGTGATCTTCATCAACCAGATCCGGATGAAAATCGGCGTGATGTTCGGCAGCCCGGAAACCACCACCGGTGGTAACGCGCTGAAGTTCTACGCCTCGGTTCGCCTGGACATCCGCCGTACTGGCGCGGTGAAAGAAGGCGACGAAGTGGTCGGCAGCGAAACCCGCGTCAAAGTCGTCAAGAACAAGGTGGCAGCACCGTTCCGTCAGGCCGAGTTCCAGATTCTTTACGGCAAGGGCATCTACCTCAATGGCGAGATGATCGACCTGGGTGTGTTGCACGGTTTTGTTGAGAAGTCCGGTGCCTGGTATGCCTACAACGGCAGCAAGATCGGTCAGGGCAAGGCCAACTCGGCCAAGTTCCTGCAGGACAACCCGGACATTGCAGCCAAGCTCGAGAAGCAGATTCGCGACAAGCTGCTGACGCCGGTGGACCTCAACGCCGCGCCGGTCAAAGAGACTGAAGATGACCTGGCCGACGCTGATATCTGATTGATCCCATGACCGCCGTACTCGATACCCTCGTCGCGGTGCGGCGAACCGCAATGGACCTGCTCGCGCGACGCGAGCACGGTCGAGTCGAGCTGACGCGTAAACTGCGTCAGCGCGGCGCCCCCGATGAAATGATCGACACTGCCCTCGACCGTCTGACGGAAGAGGGGTTGCTGTCCGAATCCCGTTACCTCGAAAGTTTCGTTTCCTACCGGGCCCGTTCAGGCTACGGCCCTTTGCGCATTCGTGAAGAGTTGAGCCAGCGCGGATTGCAGCGCGCTGATATCGAACTCGCCTTGCGCGAGTGTGGAATCAGCTGGCAGGCACAACTGGAAGACACCTGGCGCCGTAAATTTGCCGGGCATTTACCAATCGATGCCCGCGAGCGTGCCAAGCAAGGGCGCTTCCTCGCTTATCGCGGTTACTCCATGGAGATGATCGGCCGGTTGTTCAGCGGCCGAGCAATGGACGACTAAAAAAGCCCGACTAGAAATAGTCGGGCTTTTTTATTCACGTCACTTTGATAGGGTCCCGTTGGCGCTGGGCAGTTGCGGGCTGGGAGGTGACCCAGTTTTCCGGCAGGTTGAGGTAGTCCACCAACTCACGCAGGCGCCCATGATCCCGGGCATTGAAGGTGAACGCCAGACGCGCCAAGTGGCTGAACTGCGCTTCGTCATGCTCCTCGCCACTGTAGGCATGCTGGTGAAAGTGATCGCTGAGGCACAGATCGGCGAACGCCACTTGCAGGTGTGCCAGCGCCTGCTCGTTTAGCGCGTGATTCATGCGGATCACAAACTGGTTTTTTAGCCAGCGGCTGGAGTGGAAGTTGCTGTAGAACTGATTGATTTGCGCCACGGCTTCCTCGGCGTTATCCACCAGACGCACCAGCTTCAGGTCGTTGGGCAGGATGTAGCGATTGGCCTCCAATTGATTGCGGATAAACTCCAATGCGCTTTCCCAGAACTTGCCGCCCGGTGCATCCAGCAGCACCACGGGTACCAGTGGGCTTTTGCCGGTCTGGATCAGGGTCAGTACTTCCAGGGCTTCGTCCAGTGTGCCGAAGCCGCCCGGGCACAGCACCAGCGCGTCGGCTTCCTTGACGAAGAACAGTTTGCGGGTGAAGAAAAAGTGGAAGGGCAGCAAGTTGGCAGTGCCACCGACGGTGGGGTTGGCATGCTGTTCGAAGGGCAGGGTGATGTTGAACCCAAGGCTGTGATCACGGCCGGCGCCTTCGTGA
This sequence comes from Pseudomonas sp. IT-P176, assembly GCF_949767245.1. Taxonomy (NCBI): domain Bacteria; kingdom Pseudomonadati; phylum Pseudomonadota; class Gammaproteobacteria; order Pseudomonadales; family Pseudomonadaceae; genus Pseudomonas; species Pseudomonas sp. IT-P176. The sequence goes on along the minus strand of NZ_CATKPN010000068.1, from coordinate 181,514 downwards.
GCGGCGGCCATGATCCCGCCACCGGCTCCGGTGATCACCATCAGGTCCGATTGCGCGAGTTTTTCCCCCAGTTCACGGGCCAGTGCATACAGCGGGTGCTCCACCGGAGTACGCGCTGAGCCGAACACGGTGACCTTACGGCGTCCCTTGAACTGTTCCAGCACACGGAAAGCGTGCTCCAGTTCGCGCAAGGCTTGTAGGGTGATCTTGGCATTCCAGCGGTTGTGGTCGTCCTGGGCCATGCGCAGGACAGTCAGCATCATGTCGCGGTAGATCGGAATGTTCGGGCTGTTGGGGGAAACCAGGTTGAGTTGTTCTTCGATCTTGCTCGTGAGATCGACACCGTTGTTCTGAAAATGACGTATCAGAAGGTCATTCGGTTGGTAAGGCATTCAACTTCTCCTTCTACACAGAACCTTCGGCCCGACCGAAAGATTCGTCGGGGCCGCGACACACCTTGTGTCGCCTGGGCATTGCAGCCAACCCGACCCGCCGCGGACGGCCGTCGAGTCATCCAGACGGGCTCTGTTTATCCCTTGGATGAAAGAAATGTTCGCAAGACACCGCTCTGGATGGCAGCCCCTTTTCTGCCGTGAGCATTGAACATCGACAGGTTAAATCTAGACGCTCGGCGTCAGTTGCGCTGACTTGATCATGGTCCTGAAAAGTCTGTGCTGGCAATAGCTTGTTGGCGATAGGTGATCGACTTTCACCGCTTGTCTGAAGCTCCACCTTAGGCGCTACGCTCTGATTTACTGAAATACAGACACGCAACACATTTGTCGTGCGTCCAGGGCAAGACGCAAGGCACCAGGAGCTGTGGGGAGTCATCGCGCAAGTAGTGGCGATTCTTAGGCACGGAGGCGGGTTATGACTCTGGTGATACTGGAGATCGATACGCAGCTGTATCAGATGCTCAAGTCGGCAGCCGAGGACCATCAGGTGAGCCTGGAGGAGGAATGTCGACGGCGGCTGGAGGGCAGGGAACAGCGCTCGCCTTATTTGCAGGCGCTGGTGGCGGAATTGCGCGCCGATGAAGAGCAGCGACGCGCGGGTTCGGGCTAGTTACTTGTTCTTTTTCGCAGGCTCTGCCGGGCAGTCCGATTCCTGGAATCGGGCCGAGGCCACCGGGCGGTTGGTTTTGTTCTCGGTGAATTCGTAACGCAAGATCGCGCCCTGGGCCATCAACTTGCGGTAGTTGGGGTTGCGGCAAACGCTGGCACCCAGTTGCAGGTAGACGGCTTTCGGGTTGGCGCGCATTTCTTCGGCGTACACCGATTGCACGCTGAGGTGATCAACCAGCTCCTTGCCTTCGACCGTGTAGCCCTGGTCCAGAATGTTGTCACTGACTTCGCGAGGCAGGCCAACGTTACTTTCCGCGGCCACCTTCTCCAGCATCTTGCTCAGGTTCAAGTCTTTCAGGGACGCGGCCTGGGCGCAGAAAGGCAAAGCCAGCACAAGGGCGGCGGTGGGGACGATTAGGCGCAGCATGAAACTCTCCTGATTCAGTGACTGGTGCTTCGACCCGTCACAGGGCTGAGCGTTCAGTGGCGGCAAATTATAGGGTGCGGGCGGCGGGTGGTACAGGCTTGCGCGGGCTGCTCTGGTAAACTGCTGGCACTTTATTGCCCTGCCGAGCGCTTTTTGTGTCAATTCAATCCCCTTGCCATCGAAACCTGCCATGAGCCACGCCGTTTCCCGTTTGCGCGCCCAGCGCCTGGCCCGTGCCGTCCGCCCCTTTGTTGCGCGGGGTTCGCGAGCTGAGCGGTGCGCCGGCTGCCGGGTGATCCCCAGCCATTGCATGTGTGCCTGGCGGCCGACCGTTGCCGCCAAATCGGCCATGTGCCTGGTGATGCATGATGTCGAGCCGATGAAACCGAGCAATACCGGCTGGCTGATTGCCGACGTGATCGAGCAGACCAGTGCGTTTCCCTGGTCGCGTACCGAAGTCGAGCCGGGTTTGCTGGCCTTGATCGCCGATCCCCAGTGGCAGCCGTACATCGTGTTTCCGGGGGAGTTTGTCGCCCCGCAGCGGGTGGTGAGCGAGGTCCGGCTGGAGCCGGGCAAGCGCCCGCTGTTCATTCTGCTGGACGCGACCTGGAGCGAGGCGCGCAAGATGTTCCGCAAGAGCCCTTATCTCGAGCATTTGCCGGTGTTGAGCCTGCAGCCCGAGCAACTGTCGCGCTACAAGTTGCGCCGCTCCAAGCGCGATGATCACTTCTGCACCGCCGAAGTGGCCGCGCTCTGCCTGGAACTGGCCGACGACCTAGCCGCCAGCGAAGTGCTGGACGCCTACCTGGACGTCTTCAGCACCCATTACTTGTCGGCGAAGTTTCAGCAGGCGATCGATCCGCTCGACGCAGTCCACGCCCGCCTCAAGCCCTACCTCTAGGTTGTACTGCGGGTCAGCGCTGGGCTTTTTGGCCAGAGCTGGGCTGCCAGCATCCCGGCCAGCATTAACCCACAGCCGACATAGCCGCGCGGGCTCAGTTCTTCACCCAGTAGCCAGGCCCCGGCAATGGCGGCAAACACCGCCTCCAGGGAAAAAATAATCGCGGCATGGGAGGCGATTGCGTCTTTCTGGGCGATCACCTGCAAGGTGTAGCCGATGCCGACCGCAATCAGGCCACCATAGAGGATGGCTGGGCCGGCGGCGATGATTGCGTTGAGCTCGAAGGTCTCCAGGCACAGGGCCAGGACCAGGCTGACCACCGCGCAGGTAGTGAACTGCAGGAATGCCAGGCGAATCGGGTCGTGGCGGCTGGCGAAAACGCCCACCAGCACCACGTGTCCACCCCAGACAAAGGCGCCGATCAATTGCAACCAGTCGCCGGACGCAACCTGGAACTGATCGCCTACGCTGAGGAGGAACATTCCGACCACCGCCAGAATCGCCCCGAACCAGGTGCCGAGCCCGGTCTTGTGGCCAATCAACAGCCCCAGCAGTGGCACGACGATGACGTAGAGCCCGGTGATGAAACCGGCGTTGGTCACGCTGGTGAACAAGAGGCCGACCTGTTGCAGGTTGATCCCCAGAGCCAGGGCGAGGCCCATCAGGCCGCCACCGATCAACAAGCCACGGGTCAGGAAGGGCTCGTGGTGGCTGTTCTGACGGGAGCCACGCAGGACCAGCGGTAGCAGACACAACGAACCAAGCGCGAAGCGCAGGCCGGAATAGAGGAAAGGACCAATGTGATCCATGCCGGAGGTTTGTGCGACAAATCCTGATCCCCAAATTATCGCGGTGATCAACATCAGGACATCGGCACGCAGGGCTTTGGTCTGCATGATGGCACTCTTATTAGTTAGCCAGCTAAGATGCCGTAAAGGATGCGGCTTGACCACCCCGGCTTCGCTGGGCATCCTTGGCGCCGATTAGGGTGCGGCCGAAGATTGAAACGCCGGTTTTATGGGCTCTTGGCGTTGAACGTACCCTGTTGGTTGCGCCTGCTGGTGCTACCTTGAGTTGTTTTGGTGAGGCTTGAATGCATCAGGCCTGCCATAAAAAACAGGATCATTTGAACAATGGCCACATACGAAATCCTGATTGCCGATGACCACCCTCTCTTTCGTAGCGCACTGCACCAGGCTGTCACACTGGGGCTGGGCCCGGACGTGCGCCTGGTGGAAGTGGCAAGCATTGCTGAGCTGGAAACCCGTCTGACCGAGAAGGCCGACTGGGACCTGGTGCTACTGGACCTGAACATGCCGGGTGCATACGGATTCTCCGGGCTGGTGCTGTTGCGCGGCCAGTACCCGCAGATTCCGGTGGTGATGGTCTCGGCACAGGAAGAAGCGTCGATCATGGTCAAGTCCCGGGAGTTCGGGGCCAGCGGCTTCATTCCCAAATCCAGCTCGCTGGAAGTGATCCAGCAGGCGGTGCGTGCGGTGCTGGATGGCGACGTGTTCTGGCCACCGCAAGCGTTCGAGGCGGTCAGTGTCTCGCCGGAAGCCAAGGCTGCGAGTGAGGGCCTGGCGAGTTTGACCCCGCAACAGTTCCGCGTGCTGACCATGGTCTGCGAAGGTTTGCTGAACAAGCAGATTGCCTACGAACTGAGTGTGTCGGAGGCGACCATCAAGGCCCACGTGACGGCGATTTTCCGCAAGCTGGGGGTGCGCACCCGGACTCAGGCGGCGCTGCTCCTGCAACAACTTGAGTCAATTTCGCCGCAGTGAAGCCGGCTCATTCACGCTTTTTTGACTTTTGTTGATCTAGCTTTCCCACTCCTTTTTTCAGTTGCCTACTCATATGTCACCTTTCAAAGGCCAGACCGGCCTCAAACGCATCCTCAACGCTTCGGGCTACTCCCTGGACGGCCTGCGCGCCGCTTTCACCGGCGAAGCGGCTTTTCGGCAACTGGTGTTGCTCAACGTGATATTGATTCCGCTGACCTTCATTCTGAATGTCAGCCGCGTCGAACAGGCTGTGCTGATTGCCGTCTGTCTGCTGGCGCTGATCGTGGAGTTGCTCAACTCCGCAGTAGAAGCGGCCATTGACCGCATCTCCCTCGACCTGCACCCGCTGTCGAAAAACGCCAAGGACATGGGCAGCGCCGCGCAGTTCGTGGCTTTGAGCATGATTGCCCTGGTGTGGGCGGTGATCCTGATCTGACCCCTCAGGCGATGCTCGGCAGCACGATCTCGTCGCTGCGCTGAACCCCGGCGGTGAAGGCGCGGCACAGTTCGAGGAATTCGCGCATGGCTGAGGTCTGGTATTTCTGTTTGTGCCAGATGAAGTAGAACTGCCGCGCAAGGTCCAGATCCGGGGTTTCCACCGCCACCAGGCTGCCGCGTCGGAAGGCGTCGCGCAGGGCCAGGCGGGAAATGCAGCCAATGCCCAGGCCCGACTCGACCGCACGTTTGATCGCTTCGGTGTGTTCCAGCTCCAGGCGGATATTCAACGCGCTGCGATGATGACGCATGGCCTGATCGAAGGTCAGGCGAGTCCCGGAACCCTGCTCGCGAAGAATCCACGCCTCATGGCTAAGCTCCTCCATGCTGGCAGTGCCGCGTTGTGCCAGCGGATGCTGGGGCGCGCAGAACACCACCAGCTCATCTTCGACCCAGCTCTGCACTTCGATGTCCGGATGGCTGCAGTCGCCTTCGATTAGACCCAGATCAATTTCATAGTGCGCGACCTGTTGCACGATATTGGCAGTGTTCTGGACGTGCAGCTTCACCTGGCTCTCGGGGTGGCGCTGCATGAAGCTACCGATCAGCAAGGTCGCCAGGTAATTGCCGATGGTCAGTGTGGCGCCGACCGCCAGGGAACCAAAACCGGACTTGCCGTTGAGCAGGTCCTCGATTTCCTTGGCCTGGTCGAGCAGAGCCACCGCTTGCGGCAACAGCTGTTTACCCAGGGCGTTGAGGCTCAGCCGTTTGCCGGCGCGATCGAACAATTGGCAGCTGCACTGGCGCTCCAGCTCGGTGATCGAGGTGCTGGCCGCCGATTGCGAGAGGTTGAGCAGACCCGCAGCACGGGATACGCTTTCTTGCTGGGCAACGGCGACGAAGACTTGAAGTTGACGTAGAGTAAATCGCATATCTATATAACCGATAACCCTTATCTTAATAATCCATTTAACAGATATTGTCGCTGCCATTAGAATGCGATGCAATTGCGCACAGCGGCGCAGGCAAAATCCCCAGGAGTCCCACGTACATGAGCAACATGAACCACGAGCGTGTCCTCAGTGTTCACCACTGGAACGACACTCTGTTCAGCTTCAAGTGCACCCGCGATCCGGGCCTGCGCTTCGAGAACGGTCAGTTCGTGATGATCGGCCTGCAACAGCCCAACGGCCGCCCGCTTATGCGTGCTTACTCGATTGCCAGCCCAAACTGGGAAGAGCATCTGGAGTTCTTCAGCATCAAGGTGCCTGATGGCCCGCTGACTTCCCAGTTGCAGCACCTCAAGGAAGGCGACGAGATCATCATCAGCAAGAAGCCTACGGGCACGCTGGTGCTGGACGACCTCAAACCTGGCAAACATCTGTACCTGCTCAGCACCGGTACCGGCCTGGCGCCTTTCATGAGCGTGATCCAGGATCCGGAAACCTACGAGCGTTTCGAAAAAGTGATCCTGTGCCACGGCGTGCGTTACGTCAACGAAGTCGCTTACCGCGAGTTCATCACCGAGCACCTGCCGCAGAACGAGTTCTTCGGCGAAGCCCTGCGTGACAAGTTGATCTACTACCCGACCGTGACCCGCGAGCCATTCGAAAACGAAGGCCGCCTGACCGACCTGATGCGCAGCGGCAAGCTGTTCAGCGACATCGGCCTGCCCCCGATCAACCCGCAGGACGACCGCGCCATGTTGTGCGGCAGCCCGAGCATGCTCGACGAGACCAGCGAAGTGCTCAACAGCTTCGGCCTGAAAGTGTCGCCGCGTATGCGTGAGCCGGGTGACTACCTGATCGAGCGTGCGTTCGTCGAGAAGTAAGCAGGCGCGCAACTGCTGTGTTTTACCTGTGGGAGCGAGCCTGCTCGCGATAGGGGAGTGCCAGTCGACATCAATGTTGGCTTTCACACCGCAATCGCGAGCAGGCTCGCTCCCACAGTTGTTTCTGGTGATCAGGCGTTCGCGGGAATGACTTCGAGGACGCGAATCAGCCCGGCCTCGGGGTAATGCCATCGCACATCCAGATCCCAAAACTGCGCGCCATATTCCCGCGCGGATGTAGGAGTTTGGTAGGCCGGGCGTGGGTCTTGTGCCAGGCATTGCTCGATCAGCTCCACCAGCGGCTCTGCAAGGCGCTGAGCGTGCGCGTGAGCCTGTTGCAGCGCTGCGTCCGTCCACTGCACGGGAATCAGCTGCGGCGCGGCACTGGCGATGCTGTTGGAGGCGGTGTCGATGATGTCGGCGTAGGGGACGTAGGGTTTGATGTCCAGAACCGGCGTGCCATCGAGCAGGTCGATGCCCGAAATCCAAAGGCGATTCGCCTCGACCTTGTCCAGTTTCACCACTGACTGCCCGATGCCATTGGGACGGTGGGTTGCGCGCGTGGCAAACACGCCCATGGATTTGTTGCCGCCCAGGCGCGGCGGGCGCACCTTGAGCCGTGGCTTGTCTTCCAGGGCCTGGTGAAACAGGAACAGCAGCCAGACGTGGCTGACCTGCTCCAGGCCCTGTACCGCATCACCCTGGTCGAACGGTGCCACCAGCTCCAGGATGCCCCGCGCGGCAGGGGCCAGTTGGGGCTGGCGGGGAATGGCGAACTTCTCCTTGAAGCAGGAGTGCACAAAACCGATGGGGGAAACGCTGTAGGTCATGGTGGCGGGTCGAGGCGGGGTTAGGGCGAGCATGATAACTCACGCGACCCTGAGACCGTCTTCGCGAGCGGGCCACCACGCCGATCTTAGAGGCTGAACCCACCATCCAGCGGAATGATGTTGCCGGTCATGTACGCCCCGGCGGTACTCGCCAAGCTGATGGCCAGTGCCGCCATTTCCTCCTCGCGACCCCAGCGCTGCATGGGGATCAAGGCCGTGTCCTCGGCCAAGGCCTGGGCATCGTTACCGATGTGCTGGGTCATCTTGCTCGGGAAGCGTCCCGGGGCAATCACGTTGACGTTGATGTGCTGGCTGACCAGCTCCCTGGCGAGAATCCGCGACAGTTGGTGCAGGGCTGCCTTGCTCGGGCCGTAGGCGTAGGCCTGTTCACCGAAGGAGGAAATCCCGGCGACCGAACCGATGTTGATGATCCGGGCCGGATTGGCGGCCGAACCGGCCTTGCGCAACAACGGCAGGAATTGCTGGATGCAGTTGAATACCGAGGTCACGTTCAATTGCATGACTTTTTCCCAGCCCTTGGCTGGGTAGCTCTCCAGCGGCGCTCCCCAGGTGGTGCCGGCATTGTTCACCAGGATGTCCAGGTGGCTCACGTGTTCGCCGAGACGACTGGCCAATTGGGCGACGCCTTCTTCTGTGGCGAGGTTGGCCGCGATCGCGTGGCAGTGCCCCAGGGCGCCCAGTTCATCGGCTGTCTGTTGGCAGGCCTCGGCGTCGCGCGCGCAGACATACACCGTCGCTCCTGCTTCGACGAAGGCTTTGGCGATCATTTTGCCGATACCACGGGTGCCGCCGGTCACCAGAGCGGTGCGGCCTTGCAGGGAGAAGTAGGGGTGCATGGCGAATCCTGATAACTGAGGGTCACTACACCCTAGTCGTCAGCCGCGGGAAGCGGAGCCACTATTTTTACCGGGAATGTGCCGCCATACGGGCGGGTCGAGCTGCGGGCGATGGCGTTTTGAAGGGCGCCATCGCCGGCTGGCCGGCTCTTACTGCGGACGGACGCGCAGGGTCAGGCCCTTGAGGAAGTTGCGCAGCAACTGGTCGCCACACGGGCGGTAGTTGGTGTGGCCGAACTTGCGAAACAGTGCGCTCAGCTCCGGCTTGGACACCGGGAACTCGGAGGCCTTGAGGATGGCGTGCATGTCGTCTTCCTTCAGCTCGAAGGCCACGCGCAGTTTCTTCAGGATGATGTTGTTGGTCACCGGCGTTTCGATCGGCTGTGGCGGACGGCTTTCGTCCTTGCCCCGCTTGAAGATCACCAGGCCATCGAGGAAATGCGCCATGACGTCGTCGGGGCAGAATACGAAACCTTCTTCCTCGTCTTTCTTGAGGTAGGTAACGAGGTCTTCCTTGGTGACGTCCATGCCGCCGAGTTTGATGATCTCGACGACCTTGTTGTCGCTGATGTCGAGCATGTAGCGCACGCTGCGCAGTACGTCGTTATGAATCATGTGTGCAGTCCTGATCATTCAGCTGTGGGCGTTGCCGGTACCGGCGACACCGAAATGAGTGGCAGCCTCAGAATTTCTCTTTGGCGGACAGATAGCGCCATTGGCCCAGCGGAACCTTGCCGATGGAAACTCCGCCGATACGGATGCGGCGGATGGCAATGACCTTGAGGCCGACCGCCTGGCAGAGCAGGGCGATGATTCCCGGTTGCGGGTTCTTCATCGCGAAGCGCAGGCGGTTTTCGTTCTGCCAGCTGGCTTTGACCGCTGGCAATTCCTTGCCCTTGTAGGTCAGGCCGTGGTTCAGGCGGTTGAGGCCGTGGGCGACCATGTCGCCTTCGACTTCGACCACATACTCTTGCTCGATCTTGCTCGCGTCGGCCGTGAGCTTGCGCAGGATTTTCCAGTCCTGGGTGAACACCAGCAGGCCGCTGGCGTTGGCCTGCAGGTCGGCACTGACGGTCAGGCGCAGGAAATGCCCCTTGAGCGGGCGCTTGCTGAAACGGTGCTCTTCGCTCAGGGTGTCGGCGCTGATCAATTGCTGGGCGCTCTCCACGTCCATGCCCGCAGGAGCATGCAGCAGGATGGTCACCGGCTCCGGCGCAGTGGCCTTGGCCTCGGGGTCGAGCGCGACTTTCTGGGTATCGACCTTGAACTGCGGCTCGTCGATGACTTCGCCGTCCACGGTGACCCAGCCGCCTTCAATGAACAGCTCAGCCTCCCGACGGGAACAGCCGACGAGTTCGATGAGGCGTTTGGAAAGACGAATCGGGTCAGTCATGACAGGGCCGTAACAAAAAGGGGGCAGGCATTGTACCTGCCTCGCGCCGGTTAATCGCGGGTCCATTTGCCTTGTGTGGCTTTTAGCCGCGCAGGGCTTGCGGCCTGGACTGCTTCAAACGCATGTGCAGCAACGGATAGGGCTGGCCCATGCCGTCGACTGCCGAGCGTCCGATCACTTCAAACCCTTGCTTGTAGTAGAAACCCAGGGCCTGCGGATTCTGCTCGTTGACGTCCAGTTCATCGGCATTCAGGTGTTGCATGGCGTACTGCAACAACTGTTTACCCAGGCCTTCGCCACGATGCTGGGGGGCGATGAAGAGCATTTCGATCTTGCCGGCGGCAACCCCGGCGAAGCCGCTGATGTGCTGCTGTTTGTCGCGGGTGCAGATCAGCATCACCGCGTCGAGGTAGCGGGTGAGCACCAGGTTGCGCAGCAACTCGATGTAGCTGTCTGGCAGAAAATCGTGGGTCGCACGCACTGATGCCTCCCAGACCTGGGTCAGTTCCTGATAATCGCTGAGTGTCGGTGTGTGGATGACCGAATGCTGACGCATGCCCGCCTGCCTCTTTTTAGTGGATAAGCAAACGATAGCCGTAAAAAAGCCCCGCATCTCATGAAAAAGAGCGGGGCTTTTTGGAGTCAGTGCAATCCGTAGGGGATGCCCTGTCTTAGATCTGTTCAGCCCACAGGTCGTACTCGTCGGCATCAGTCACCTTGCACCAGACTTTATCGCCTGGCTTGAGGTTGCTGCCGTTGTCGATAAATACGTTGCCGTCGATTTCCGGGGCATCGAAGAAGCAGCGGCCGACCGCGCCTTGCTCGTCGACTTCATCGACCAGCACTTCGATTTCCCGGCCGATGCGCATTTGCAGGCGTGCCGAACTGATGGCCTGTTGGTGCGCCATGAAACGCTCCCAACGGTCCTGCTTGACGTCGTCCGGGACTACTTCCAGGTCCAGGTCGTTGGCCGGTGCGCCTTCTACCGGCGAGTACTGGAAGCAGCCCACGCGGTCGAGTTGCGCTTCGGTCAGCCAGTTCAACAGGTACTGGAAGTCTTCTTCGGTTTCGCCAGGGAAGCCGACGATGAAGGTCGAGCGGATGATCAGGTCCGGGCAGATTTCGCGCCAGTTCTTGATGCGCGCCAGGGTCTTGTCTTCGAAGGCCGGGCGTTTCATCGACTTGAGGACTTTCGGGCTGGCGTGCTGGAACGGGATGTCCAGGTACGGCAGGATCTTGCCCGCGGCCATCAGCGGGATCAGTTCGTCGACGTGCGGGTACGGGTAAACGTAGTGCAGGCGCACCCAGACACCCAGGGTGCTGAGGGCTTCGCAGAGTTCGGTCATGCGGGTTTTTACCGGCGCGCCGTTCCAGAACCCGGTGCGGTACTTGACGTCAACGCCGTAGGCGCTGGTGTCCTGGGAGATAACCAGCAGTTCCTTGACGCCGGATTTGACCAGGCGCTGGGCTTCGTCCAGCACATCGCCCACCGGGCGGCTGACCAGCTTGCCGCGCATCGACGGGATGATGCAGAAGCTGCAGCTGTGGTTGCAGCCTTCGGAAATCTTCAGGTAGGCGTAGTGGCGCGGGGTCAGCTTGATGCCTTGTGGCGGCACCAGGTCGATCAGCGGGTTGTGATCCTGGCGTGGCGGCACGACCTGATGCACGGCATTGACCACTTGCTCGTACTGTTGCGGGCCGGTGACGGCCAGCACGCTTGGGTGCACGTTGCGGATATTGCCTTCTTCGACGCCCATGCAGCCGGTCACGATGACCTTGCCGTTCTCCTTGATGGCTTCGCCGATCACTTCCAGGGATTCGGCCTTGGCCGAGTCGATGAAGCCACAGGTGTTGACCACCACGACGTCCGCGTCCTGATAGGTGGACACGACGTCATAGCCTTCCATACGCAGTTGGGTAAGGATGCGCTCGGAGTCGACCAGCGCTTTTGGGCAACCCAGGGATACGAAGCCAACCTTGGGGTTGGCCGACGCAGGAGTGGTGGACATGTCTAACCTCGGTATTTGTGACGCCTCCAGCCGGGAACGGCAAGGCGACAGACGGGCGCTTGGCGTTCTGCCTCGTGATTACGCTGCTTTTTGACGAGTGACTGTTGTTGTCGGGCAAGGCACCGCGCCGAGTCATAGCTGGCTATGGCGAGAAGCGGCAACGCAGCATGGCAACAACAGGCGCCGTCAAAAAACAGCAGTATTCGCGAGGCAGGACGCTTAGCCTCTGATCAAAAAGTGCGCAATTCTAGCGATGGTCGGCCCTCTTGACCAGCTTTATGCAGGGAAATACGACGAGTGCTGCGCTATGCTTCGCGCCGTTGGGCTTTGCCGATTTCTTACAGTCAACAAAACGTCTGTAACGGAAAGTAAAACAGCGCATGCTGCACGATAAAGCGTCGTGCTTTTCCAAGGCAGTCCGGGTCTGGGTAGTAGGGGTGGTGGATGGGGCAGGCAAGTAGTCAGGCGGCAGGTTCCGAGCATTCGGCGGCCAAGCCGATCGGCATGCTGGTGGCGGCAGTTGGGGTGGTTTACGGCGATATCGGCACGAGCCCGCTGTACACCCTCAAGGAGGTCTTCTCCGGGAACTATGGCGTACCGGTCAACCATGACGGCGTCCTGGGGATTCTGGCACTGATCTTCTGGTCGTTGATCTGGGTGGTGTCGATCAAGTACATGATGTTTGTGCTGCGTGCCGACAACCAGGGCGAAGGCGGGATCATGGCCTTGACCGCGTTGGCGCGGCGAGCGGCGGCCGGGCATGCCCGATTGCGCACCTTGCTGGTGGTCTGTGGGCTGATCGGTGCAGCGCTGTTTTATGGCGACAGCATGATTACCCCGGCGATTTCCGTGCTCTCGGCGATTGAAGGCCTGGGACTGGCATTCGACGGCATTGACCACTGGGTGGTGCCACTGTCGCTGGTGGTGCTGGTGGCGCTGTTCCTGATCCAACGCCATGGCACTGCGCGTATTGGCATTCTGTTCGGGCCGATCATGGTCACCTGGTTTCTGGTGCTGGGCGCGCTGGGTGTCTACGGCATCCTGCAACATCCGGAAGTGCTGCAGGCGATGAACCCGGTCTGGGGTGTGCGCTTCTTCATTGTCCACCCGGGCATGGGCGTGGCAATCCTCGGTGCGGTGGTGCTGGCGTTGACCGGTGCTGAAGCGCTGTACGCCGACATGGGCCACTTCGGCCGCAAGCCGATTGCCCGCGCCTGGTTCATCCTGGTACTGCCGGCGCTGGTGCTGAATTACTTCGGCCAGGGCGCATTGCTGCTCGGCGATCCGAGCGCGGCCCGCAACCCCTTTTATCTGCTGGCGCCAAGCTGGGCCTTGATTCCGTTGGTCGGCCTGTCGACCCTGGCCACGGTGATTGCCTCCCAGGCGGTGATTTCCGGGGCGTTCTCCCTGACCCGCCAGGCGATCCAGCTCGGCTACATTCCGCGCATGCACATCCAGCACACCTCCAGTGCCGAACAGGGCCAGATCTACATTGGCGCGGTGAACTGGTCGCTGATGGTCGGGGTGATCCTGCTGGTACTCGGGTTTGAATCCTCTGGGGCGTTGGCCTCGGCGTACGGGGTGGCGGTGACGGGCACCATGCTGATGACCACCATCCTGGTGTCGGCGGTCATGCTGTTGCTGTGGAAATGGCCTCCACTGCTCGCCGTCCCGGTGTTGCTGGGCTTCTTGCTGGTGGACGGTCTGTATTTCGCTGCAAACGTGCCGAAAATCGTCCAGGGCGGGGCCTTTCCGGTAATCGCCGGTCTGGCGCTGTTCGTCCTGATGACCACCTGGAAACGCGGTAAACAACTGTTGGTCGAGCGGATGGACGAGGGCGGCCTGCCTTTGCCGATCTTCATCAGCAGCATCCGTGTGCAGCCACCCCATCGGGTCCAGGGTACGGCGGTGTTCCTCACCGCACGCCCGGACGCGGTGCCCCACGCGTTGTTGCACAACCTGCTGCATAACCAGGTGCTGCACGAGCAGGTAGTGCTGCTGACCGTGGTCTACGAAGACATCCCACGGGTACCGCCAGCGCGGCGCTTTGAGGTCGAGGCGCACGGCGAAGGGTTCTTCCGGGTGATCCTGCACTTTGGTTTCGTCGACGAGCCGGACGTGCCGCAGGCGCTGAAGCTGTGTCATCTCGATGAGCTGGACTTCAGCCCGATGCGCACCACCTACTTCCTCAGCCGCGAGACGGTGATCGCCTCCAAGCTCGAAGGCATGGCCCGCTGGCGCGAAGCGTTGTTCGCCTTCATGTTGAAAAACGCCAACGGCAACCTGCGCTTCTTCAATCTGCCGCTGAACCGGGTGATTGAGTTGGGGACGCAGGTGGAGATGTAAGCGTTGCTGGATGAAGAAGCCCCTGCCACCTCAAGGTTGCGGGGGCTTTTTCGTCTAAGGGTCGTTAGCGCTACGGTTCGAGGGCTTCTAAGTTCAGTCACTGTCCCTGCTGTTTGCGAATTGGCAGACGATCTGCAGGTTTGCCCAGTGAAAACTGACAAGTATCGAAAGAGCTTGACTGCTCGATATTTCCAATGAGACAAGTGTCCACGTTTTATGGAGTGTGGACACTTGGGGTTTTTAGCTTCATGAAGAGTCAAGACATTTTGCTTTTGTTCAAGATGGCCAGCTTGCATGCCCAGGAAGAAAATCTTTTTGGGAGGATGGAGTCTGAGTCGAATTCGAACAGGGTTGAAGAGCTGTTGAAGCCCCAGCAGATCAATCGAATGACGGCAGGGGGGCGAGTAGGGCTGCCGCTGGACAGCTACCCCGTTGATGGTGAAGAAACTGTATTCCGCCGCCAGGAGTTCGACTTGCCCTTGGGGGATGAGGATGGGTGGGAAGGGTGGTCGGAGCCTGTGCCTTCTCCGCGGCTGGCGAGCTGGAGTGAGGGTTACTCGTTGCGTGCGTTATCTGCGTCTCTTGGGATAAGCAAAAGCGAAGTTTCAAATTCTATGGCTAGGTGCCGTGAGTCCGGAATTCTCACCAATGACTACGACACCGGGTTTGCGAAAGTTAATCGGCGAGAGCTGCTGAAAATTACCGAGCACGCTCTGAAATACTTTTTCCCCGTGAAACCGGGCGCGATGGTTCGCGGTATTCCAACAGGCTTCGCAGCTCCGGCCCTTTCCAAAAGCATCAAGAGCGCTGGCGGGTTGATTCCGGTTTGGCCTGATGCACTCGGAACTGAGCGTGGTCAGGCGATAGTGCCGCTCTACAAGACAGTGCCGGAAGCGGTGAAGAGGGACAGAATCCTTTATCACTATCTTGCGCTTGCTGACGCGATCCGTCTTGGTGGCCCGCGAGAGCGTGGTGTGGCGGTCAACATTCTGAAAGCAGGGATGGGGCTGAAATAACATGTCATCAAGCGCGGATCACAACTACGAACTCATAGAGTTTGTGGCAGACGGCTTGGGGCAGGCGTTTCTCGCTGAAGTTGCCTTTGTCGGCGGTTGCACCACGGCCATGCTGGTCACTGATGCGGCTGTGCTGGACGACATCCGGTTCACCGATGATGTCGACTTGGTGATCGAGCTGGCAGGCATTAGCGCCTGGCAACACCTCATAGAGCGGCTGGCGACCAAGCACTTCAAGATCACCGGTGAGGATGAAGTCAACTGTCGTTTCCGTTTCAACGACGTCGTCGTTGACGTGATGCCTTCTGACCCTGAAGTTCTCGGATATGCCAACCGTTGGTTCGTGGAGGGACTGGCGAGGGCCGATAAATTTACGTTGCCCAGCGGTACCGTAATCCAGATATTTAAACCGACCTACTTTCTTGCGACGAAACTAGAGGCTTTTAGCGGTCGTGGCGAGGGTGATCCCTACCATAAAGACGTCGAAGACATAATCATCTTGATTGATGGTCGTACAGAGCTTTTGGAGGAAGTTCGCCACGCTGAGTCTGAGCTCAAAGCGTTCATCACGACTGGAATTCGAGAGCTCACGGTGCTCAGTGGTATCGACTACGTGATTGAAAGCTCGGGTTCGGTGCAGGCTAATCCGGGTAGGGGGCGAATCATTCACGAGCGTATGAAGGGCCTGGGCAACGCATGAGATACGGCACCAGATCAGTAATAGGGCGGACCAGGAAAGCCAATCATGATTGTGCTGGAGCTCTCTGCGATGGCGACAGAGGGCTATTCGTCATCACGGACGGTACGGCGAAGCCTGGCAGTGGTGATCTTGCTGAAGGCTTCGTAAAAGGTGTTTTAGCGGCCTACCCGAAACATATGGATCGGGAGGGCGATCTCACTGAGGAGGGAGCAGTTGAGCGGGTACTTGCTTCAGTGCTGGCTGAGCTTCACCTTGCTCTATTTGCGGGCCAGACTGGGGCCACCTGTTACCTGATCGGTTTCGCTGCTCATGGGAGGCTCACGCTTGCGTATGAAGGTGACTGTTCGTGTGGTGTAGTGACAACGGCAGGCACGATCGAGTGGATTACACCACCCCATTGCAAGGCCAATTGGAGGCGCGACCGTTCGCACCTTGAGCTGGCGCAAGATCCGGCTCGAAACAGAATAACCCGATGCCTGAAAGTTGATCGTCCCCCGAACCCTGACTTTGTTTTTCACCCATTGGCCGTCGATGAGCGATTGGTGTTCGTAACCGACGGCTTTTGGGCGGAGTTAACGCAGGAGCAGCAACGCAGCTTGCTGGCAGCACCGGATAGCGACTTTATCGCTGTTGAAGATGACGTGACATGGATAGATGTTCAGTTTTAGCCTTGGAAGTTCAGAGCATCCGCATGAAGTTCGGCGAGTTGGTAGCGCTTCATGCTTGTACATGTAAAAAAGCCCTCGCGGCCTAATGGCAGCGGGGGCTTTTTGTTGGGGGGCGCACTCAGTCTTCAGCGACCTTGTCAGCGCCCTGGCGCTTCTCGATGATATCCACCAACCGCTGGGCCAGAGCCGGGTAGTTCTCGTCGAAGTGGTGCCCGCCAGGCAGCTTCATGGCTTGGCCCACGGCAGTCTTATCGGTGCAGCCGCTCTCGTCGGCTTCTTCCTCGCCGTAGATGCACACCACTTTGGCGGCAGGCAACTTGGCCATTTCCGGGCCGGTGGCGGCTTCCTTGCCGGCGTTGCCGAGCCAGCCTTCGACTTCGATCTCGAAGCTGCCGGTGCGGGCGAAGGCCAGCAGGATGATCGCGTCGACCCGTTGCTGCTCCGATTCCGCCAGGCGGTTGTAGATGGCGGGCAGGACGTCGGCACCAAATGAGTAGCCGGTGAGGATGAAGCGCTTGGTGCCCCATTTCTGCCGGTAGTGCTGCATCAGCTCGGCGAGGTCGATGGCGCTCTGCTCGGGGCTTTTGTGCTGCCAGTAGTAGCGCAGGGTGTCGATGCCAACCACCGGGTAGCCGATCTTGGCCATTTCACCGGCCACGTCGCGGTCCAGGTCGCGCCAGCCGCCGTCGCCGGAGAGGAACAGGGTGACGGTGTCCTTGGCCTGGCCGGCGGGCACTTCGACCACCGGAATGTTCAGGCCGCCATTGCCCTTGTCGGCACCGATCAGCAGCTTGCGCAGTTCGTTGTTCAGCACCTGTGGCAGGTTGATGTCGTAGTCGCTGATGCTGGTTTGCGCATTGGCCTGGTCCCGTACGAAACCGGCACTGGTGTCGTCGGGGTTATCGTTCCACGCTACCAGCCAGTGGCCGTGGGCGGCGCTTTTTGGCAGCAGGTGGGTGCAACCGGGTTTCTCCAGGGCCAGGTCGACCGAGACCGCCTGGGACTTGTCGTCCTTCTGCTCGGCCAGCCAGCGCCACGCCAGCACCGCGCCGGGGCCGATACCGCTGACCAGGGTGGCTGGGCCGTTGAGCTGCTTGAGCGCCGACTGCAGGGCACGTCCTTGCAACATGCAGTCCTTGGGCAGGATCACCTGGACGATTTCTGCTGCGCCGCCACGGCTGAGGGTGATCAACTGGGTGTCGCTGAGCTTCTGCTCTGCATTGACCGCGACGATCACCTGGGCGCGCGCCTGGGTGCCCGGAATGACCCGGGTCATGGGCGCGCCGTCAGCCGGCGTCAACAGTTCCACGGTGGGTTGTGGGGCTGGACGGTTCCAGTACCAGTAACCACCGCCAAGGATCACAGCCAGAGCCACCAGAGTGGCCAATACATACCGCCAGGAGCGTTGAATCATCAGCGTTTCACCAATCCAGTCAAGCCGCCCGCAATCAGGGCGGCGGTATCGGCCAGTGCCACCAGCGGATCGAGTCCGGCGGGCACAGCCATGTAACGAGGTTCCCAGTCAGGCTGGAACTTGTCTTTGAAGCGGCGCAGCCCCTGGAAATTGTAGAGCTGCTCGCCCCGGCGAAACACCATCGAGCCGAGGCGCTGGGTCAGTGGCGCGCCACGCCGGGGTTGCAAGCCCGACAATGGCACCATGCCCAGGCTGAAGCGTGCATAGCCGTGGTTCTTATAATGCTGAATCAGGCCGACCATCATGAATTCCATGGTCAACTTGGGGGCGTCCGGGTGCGCGCGCATCAGGTCGAGGCTGGCCAGGTCGTGGCTGTAGGTCTCGAGCAGGTTGGCAAATGCCACCGGGCGCCCCTCAAAACGAATGATCGCAATGCGAAAGTGCTTCAGGTAGTCATCGCTGAAGCGGCCCAGGGAGAAGCCTTTCTCGCGCACGTTCTTGCCGGTGAGCCAGGCATCGGAAATCACTTTCAGCTCGTCCATCGGCGCCTGGCCGGGCTCGTGGATTTCCAACGACAGGCCATCACGGGTGCCGCGGTTCCAGGTGTAGCGCAGGTCCTTCATCTCCTTGCCCTTGGCTTCCAGGTCAAAGCGCAGCAGGTCGACCCGCGCCTCTTCGCCGAGCTTGATGGCGGTCAGGCCGATGTCCATGTAGTAGGGCAGGTTTTCTGCGCGCACCTGATAAAACACCGGGCGGGCGTGATGCAGGTCGCAGAGGTCGCGGAACTGCCAGATCATCTCGGCACGCTGCTGCGGCTGGCCGATCGGGTCGTACAGGGCAACCAGGCTGCGGCCGCGCCGGGCATACATCAAAAAGGCGTCGCCGTTGGGGTGGAACAGCAACGCTTTGTCCCCGGTCAGGGCCAGGCCGCCGTCCGGTTGGGCCGAGGCCATCAGGATCTTCTGCGCTTTTGCCAGGTCAGTGGCGTCGGGCAGGTCAATGGCCGGGCGGGCAGTGCGCAGCAGCCAGGTCAGCGACACCACCACCAGCAGCACCGCGGCACCGAGCAGCGAACGCAAGCCGCGCGGTGCATCGGAATCCAGGGTGAACTGCCACCATAGTTGGTGGCTGTAGGGCACATCCTGGTAGGCGAATAGCAGCAGCCAGATCGACGCAGCCAACACGCACACGCTGGCCACCAGGTACAGCGGCGAGAAGGGCAGTTCGGTCAGGCGACTGGGGCGATAGAACGAGCGGCGGAAGATCGCCAGCAGGCTGGCCGTCAGGATCAGCAGGCTGGCTTCTTCCCAGTCGAAGCCCTTGAGCAGCGACAGCAAGGCACCGGCCAGCAGCAGCACGGTGGTGAGCATCCAGGCGGCCGACAGGCGCCGGCGCAGGCCCTGGGCCAGCAACAGGCACAGTACGCCGATCAGGCTGGCGCCGAAGTGCGAGGCGTCGATCAGGCGATGGGGGATCAGAAAACCGATGTGTTCCAGGCGGGTGTCGATCTCCGGTGTGGCGCCGGAAAACAGCAGGACCACGCCAGACAGGAACACCAGTACCGCGAGCACCGGCGCGGCGAGGCCGGAAGCGGTGCGCAGCGCCTCACGGCTGTTGAACAGGCGTTGGGCCTCATTGATCAACAGCAGCAGGCAGGCCACCAGCATTGGCAGGATCACATAGATCAGGCGATACAGCAGCAGGGCGGCGGCCAGCGGCGCGGCGCCCAGCTTGTCGGCAAAGGCTGCCAGCAGAATGGCCTCGAACACGCCGACGCCACCGGGCACGTGGCTGAGCACGCCCGCGGCCAGGGCCAGCAGGTAGACCAGCAGGAATGCACCGAATGGCGGGGTTTCCGGCAGCAGCAGATACAACACTGTGGCAGCCGCGGCGACGTCGAGCGCGGTGATGATCAGTTGCAGGAAGGTCAGGCGCCGGCCCGGCAGGCGCAGGGTACGGCGCCCGGCACGCACCAGCAGGTTGTCCGGGTAGGGTTGCTCGGGCAGGCGCCGCCGGTAGATGCCAATCGCCAGGACCGCACAGAGCAGCAGCACGGCAATCGCGATGCCGCCCAGCAGGGCCTCGGACAAGTGCAGGGCGGCAGAGGCGGCCGGCAGGTTGCTCAGGGTCGCCAGGGCTGCCAGCGGGGGCAGGGCGCAGCCCAGGGACAGGCTGGCAAACAGGGTCATGTGGGCGACTTCCGAAGCCCCGAGGCCGTGACGCGCGTAGAGCCGGTAACGCACCGAGCCGCCCGAGAGCAATGACAGGCCTATGGCGTTGCCAATGGCAAATGCGCTGAAGCCGCCGAACATCAGGCTGCGGGCCGGTAGGCTTACACCGGCATAGCGCGATGCCGACCACTCATAGCCGAGCAAGATGATGAAGCCGACGATCGTTGCACCTAGGGCGCCGAGCAAGGCCGGTTGTGGCACTTGCAGGATGGAGTCATGCAGGGCGTAGAGATCCAGTTCGCTTAATAGATGGCGACAGGCAATCAAGGCAATCGCGAACAGCAACAAGGTCACGGCCAGGCCGATGGGCTGGCGGTACTTGCTGAGCAGATCCAGCCAATGCAGGCGTGTGGCTTTGATCGGTTGGGTCGCAGTGACGGTGTCTTGTGAATCAGACGAGTTGGCGCGCATCAATCACCTCTTGGATTGTGCGCGACAGGATGGGGGTATCCAGCCAAGTTACCAATCCCTGTTGTAAAAAAAAGTTACAAATACTGACGCCTGTCATTGAGCCTTGGCGCGTGGGCGCGATTCAATGCTGGAAGGGTCGCCTGCGATTGAGCATAGCTTGATGGATCTG
Source organism: Pseudomonas sp. IT-P176 (assembly GCF_949767245.1). Classification (NCBI taxonomy): domain Bacteria; kingdom Pseudomonadati; phylum Pseudomonadota; class Gammaproteobacteria; order Pseudomonadales; family Pseudomonadaceae; genus Pseudomonas; species Pseudomonas sp. IT-P176. The sequence continues at coordinate 161,028 of NZ_CATKPN010000068.1, read as the reverse complement.
GGAGGGCGGCAAAGGTTCGCAGTACCTTGCCAGACCATTGTTGCGAAAGGGCTTTTTCTGCAGATACAAAAAAGGCCACTCTTTCGAGTAGCCTTTTTTGATGTTTGGTTGCGGGAGCCGGATTTGAACCGACGACCTTCGGGTTATGAGCCCGACGAGCTACCAGACTGCTCCATCCCGCGTCTGTGTGGCGGCATTCTACAGAGGAACGCAGGGGTGTCAACCGTTAATCGTGGATTGGGTCAAATAAACGTAAATTGCCCTGGAAAGACGCGGGGGCTGCACTTAAGTGTCAGAAGCATAACGAGAATTTGTCGCGTCTCGGTTATGTCTTCAAAGGCTGTGGGCAAAAACACCCACGCACAAAAAAGGCCACTCTTTCGAGTAGCCTTTTTTGATGTTTGGTTGCGGGAGCCGGATTTGAACCGACGACCTTCGGGTTATGAGCCCGACGAGCTACCAGACTGCTCCATCCCGCGTCTGTGTGTCGGCATTCTACAGAGGATCGCTGGGGTGTCAACCGCTAACTGAGAAAAATCTGTTCCTGTTCAAGCGCTTAGCGCTTATGCGGGAGATGCCTGGAGGGCTGCAGGGCTTGCCCCGTAAGGCTCTCAGCTCTATTGATGGTCTGATTTCGATTAATAAAATAAATCCATCCTGGCGCTATTGCCTGCTGTAACAGAAGATTAAAAGCACTGGTGCTATATACAGGTGTCAGTGAGATACTGATGATCTGACTGATATTTGTCCTTTTTCCTTCAGCGAACACCGCCTTTTATGACTCAACGCAAAATCATTCACGTCGACTGTGACTGCTTTTATGCAGCCATCGAGATGCGTGACGACCCAACGCTGGCCAGTAAACCGCTGGCGGTGGGTGGTTCCGCGGATCGGCGGGGGGTGATTGCGACCTGCAACTATGAAGCCCGGGCCTATGGCGTACGGTCGGCAATGTCTTCGCGCCATGCGTTGAAGCTGTGTCCGGACCTGGTCATCGTCAAGCCGCGCATGGACGCTTACCGCGAGGCATCCAAGGAGATCCAGGCGATCTTTCGCGATTACACCGACCTGATCGAGCCGTTGTCGCTGGATGAGGCTTACCTGGATGTGTCCGACTGTGGGCATTTTGCCGGCAGCGCCACGCGGATTGCCCAGGACATCCGCCGGCGCGTCTCCAATCAGTTGCACATCACGGTGTCGGCCGGGGTGGCGCCAAACAAGTTTTTAGCAAAAATCGCCAGCGACTGGAAAAAGCCCAACGGACTGTTCGTGATCACGCCGGATCAGGTCGAAGATTTTGTCTCACAGTTACCAGTGAGCAAGTTGCATGGCGTCGGTAAGGTCACGGCGGACAAGCTGGCGCGCCTGGGTATCGTCGATTGCCTGCAACTGCGCGAGTGGAACAAGCTGGCGCTGGTGCGCGAATTTGGCAGTTTTGGCGAGCGCTTATGGAGTCTGGCTCGTGGGATTGATGAGCGGGCGGTGCAAAACGACAGTCGCCGGCAATCGGTGAGCGTGGAGAATACCTACGATGTCGACCTGCCCGACCTGGTCAGTTGCCTGGACAAGCTGCCCGAGCTGCTGGAAAGCCTGAATGGACGCATGGCGCGCATCGACAGCAGTTACCGTCCGGGCAAGCCGTTCGTGAAGGTCAAGTTCCATGACTTTACCCAGACCACCCTGGAACAGGCTGGGGCAGGGCGTGACCTGGGCAGTTATCAGCTGTTGCTGACTCAGGCGTTCAATCGGGGTGGCAAGCCGGTGCGGTTGTTGGGGATTGGCGTGCGATTGCAGGATTTGCGCGGTGGGTTCGAGCAGTTGGACCTGTTCGGGCGCTAGAAAGTAGTCGCGGGCAGGGCTTGCCCGCGAACATTTGCGGTACTAATTGACGCCCGGATCCGCCACCAGGCGCCCGGCATCCTTGGTCAGTGACTTGAGGAACTCACTCTGCAACTCGGGATCGTTGCGGGTCAGTTCGATCAGGCTCTGCTCCAATTCGCTGGCCTCTTCTTCCAGGCCCAGTTCCGACAGGCGCTTGACCCGGTGCACCCACTGGCTCACTTCGTCATCTTCGAGGTCGTCGTAAATCAGTTCGTGGGCTTCCAGCAGCTTGCCGCGCAAATTGCCGCTGATGGCCAGCGAGGAATCGCTGTGCACGTCATCCTGGGCGTCTGCGACAGAGATCTGCAGCTTGCTGATGCGGCTCAGGTCATGTTCGGAGAACGGACTGTCCAGCAGGTTCAAGCGCAGCACGCCATTGCGGTCGGTGGTGAGCTCGAAGGTCTGCTTGCCGGTCTTGACCTCTACCGGGCGTTCGCTCCAGGGCAGGCTTGAGTATTCCGTGCGTTTTTCCCGCTCGACTTCATCAATGCCCGCCAGGTTCTGTTGCGCCCGACCGTGGGACTGCACGTTCATGAACGGGTTGAGCCCGGCAAAACCGTAGCTGATCCAGTCCTTGGTGACGCTGTCCGGCAGGTTGCCGAGGGCAAACACGTTGACCACGTTGGCGCCGACGCCTGCCACCACTGCGACCGCGCCCAGCGGAATCTCATAGACCTCCCGCCAGGGTTGGTAAGGTGTGTAGCGGTCGTAGCGCCGGGTGACTTCGAACTCGGTGACTTCGAAGGTCTTCTGTTCATGAATCCGCACTCGGCGTTGCGGCAGCTCAAGCACCTTAGGCTCACCGACATCGATCTGCAGGCTGTGATCGAGCAGTTTGCGCTCGATACGTTCCTCGTGCTCGCTGCGCTGTGACATTTGATTGGCACAGCCGCTGAGCAGCAGGGTGCTGCACAGGGCAGCACCACCGAGGCTTAAGGTGTTTCGCTTGAACATGACTTCTCTATCTGGTGTCAGCGGCGGATGCGAGCCTGAAGGAACGACAGTACGTCAGCGACCGGCAGCGCTTGCGGCTCGGCCTCGGTACGGCTCTTGTATTCCAGGTTGCCTTCGGCGAGGCCACGATCACTGACCACGATCCGGTGAGGAATGCCGATCAGCTCCATGTCCGCGAACTTGATGCCCGGGCTGGTTTTCTTGTCGCGATCGTCCAGCAGCACTTCGAAGCCGGCCGCAGTCAGTTCTGCGTAGAGCTTGTCGGTGGCTTCGCGTACCAGTTCGGTTTCGTAGCGCAGCGGTACCAGGGCAATCTGGAATGGCGCAAGGGTGTCGCTCCAGATGATGCCTTTTTCGTCGTTGCCCTGCTCGATGGCAGCTGCGACCACGCGGGACACGCCAATGCCGTAGCAACCCATTTCCAGGGTCACCGGCTTGCCGTTCTCGCCCAGCACTTCGCACTTCATCGCTTTGCTGTACTTGTTGCCCAGCTGGAAGATGTGCCCGACTTCGATGCCGCGCTTGATTTCCAGGGTGCCTTTGCCGTCCGGGCTTGGATCGCCGGCCACGACGTTGCGCAGGTCGGCCACGGTTGGAACCGGCAGGTCGCGCTCCCAGTTGACGCCGAAGTAGTGCTTGTCGTCGATGTTGGCACCGATACCGAAGTCGCTCATCAGCTCCACCGAGCGGTCGATGATGATCGGCAGCGGCAGGTTCAATGGGCCCAGGGAGCCAGCGCCGGCGCCGATGGCGTCACGCAGTTCGGCGTCGCCGGCCATGACCAGCGGGCTGGCAACGCCAGGCTGGTTAGCGGCCTTGATCTCGTTGAGTTCGTGGTCGCCACGGATGACCAGGGCAACCAGCTTGCCGGCTTCTTCGGCGTGCACGATCAGGGTCTTGATGGTCTTTTCAATCGGCAGATTGAATTTTTCCACCAGTGCCGCGATGGTCTTGGTCTCTGGTGTATCCACCAGGCGCAGCTCTTCGCTTGGCGCAGGACGGGAGGTTTCCCGTGGCACGGCTTCGGCTTTTTCGATATTGGCTGCGTAGTCGGAGCCGTTGCTGAAGACGATGTCGTCTTCGCCGGATTCGGCCAGAACGTGGAACTCGTGGGAACCGGCGCCACCGATCGAGCCGTTGTCCGCCTCGACTGGACGGAATTTCAGGCCCAGGCGCGTGAACACGTTGCAGTAAGCCTGGTGCATGCGGTCATAGGTGACCTGCAGCGAAGGCTGGTCGGCGTGGAAGGAGTAGGCGTCCTTCATGATGAATTCGCGGCCGCGCATCAAACCGAAGCGTGGGCGGATTTCATCGCGGAATTTGGTCTGGATCTGGAACAGGTTGATTGGCAGCTGTTTATAGCTGCTCAACTCGTTGCGCATCAGATCGGTGATCACTTCTTCGTGGGTCGGACCGGCGCAGAAATCGCGGCCATGGCGATCCTTGAAGCGCAGCAGCTCAGGGCCGTATTCTTCCCAGCGTCCGGATTCCTGCCACAGCTCAGCCGGTTGAGTGCTCGGCATCAACACTTCAAGAGAGCCGGCGGCGTTCATTTCTTCGCGAACGACCGCTTCTACCTTGCGCATTACCCGCAGGCCCATGGGGAGCCAGGTGTACAGGCCCGAGGCGAGTTTGCGGATCATGCCGGCGCGCAGCATCAGCTGATGGCTGATGACGACCGCATCGGAAGGCGTTTCTTTCTGTGTGGCGAGCAAAAATTGACTGGTGCGCATGGTAGGCCGTTGTCGGTTGCTGAAGACTAGAAATGACGGAGCATTGTACGGGCGAGATGTGCTGGCGTACAGGCGTGCGGTCCGTGGTGTCGCCCAGAGGCGGGGAAAGCCCCGCACCCCGGGCGTTTGTCAGGATTCTTCGAGGGTGCTGGTGTTCGTCACGGGCCCAGGTGTCGGGGTCGGACCTTCGCGCCGGCTTTCCTGGAACCAGTGTATGGCGATCAGGATCAGCGTCGGCACGCCGAGCAGGGCGGTGATGATGAAGAAGTCGTGATAGCCGAATTTTTCCACCATGACCCCGGTATAACCGCCGATCAGGCGCGGCAGCAGGAGCATGATCGAGCTCAGCAGGGCGTATTGGGTGGCGGAGAACTTCAGGTTGGTAAGGCTCGACAGATAGGCCACGAAGGCCGACGTCGCGAGGCCCGAGCTGAAGTTGTCGAGCGAAATGGTGGCAATCAGCATCTGCAGGTTGGCGCCCATGTCGGCGAGCATCACGAACAGGATATTGGTGCCGGCCGACGCCGCGCCGCCGATGAACAGTATGGGCAGGATGCCGAAGCGCACGATCAGCAGGCCGCCCATGCCGGCACCCACCAGGGTCATGATCAGGCCGAATATCTTGCTGACACCGGCGATCTGGTCCTTGGTGAAGCCCAGGTCGATGTAGAACACGTTGGCCATGACGCCCATCACCGTATCGGACATCCGATAGGTAGCAATCAGCCCCAGCAGCAGGAATGCCTGCCAGCGATAGCGCATGACGAAGTCGTTGATTGGCGTCAGAACTGGCGCCAGGCCCCGGCGGCCCATGGTCGACAGGCACATGCCGGTGAGGGTGATGTAGAGGATGGCGCGCAGGAAGGCGCGGTCTTCGAGCAGCAAGTCGAGCAGGCTGGTGTCGCCGAACAGCACGCTGGCAAAGTCAGTGTTGTAGAGCTGGGTGCACATCGCCGGTACCGAGACCAGCAACACAATCAGCACGAACACCGATGCCAGTTGGTGGACAAAACTGTAGCGTCCGGCGGACAGCTGGGTGCGCAAGGGTACGGGCGGTTCGCGCATGAACAGGCTGGTCAGCAACGCCGGGACCATCAACAGGCCAAACAGCACGTAGGTGCCGGTCCAGGCCGAGTGCTGGTAATTGAAGCCGGTGGAGCCAAAACCTTCGGCAAAGAACAGTGCGCCGGCAGTTGCCAGCAGGGCGGCCACCCGATAGCCGGACATATAGCTGGCAGCGAGGGCAGCCTGGCGCGTGTCGTCGGCGATTTCCAGGCGGTAGGCGTCGACGGCAATATCCTGGGTGGCCGAGGCGAAAGCCACCACCACCGCGATCGCGATCAGCCAGGACAGGTGTTTTTGCGGGTCGCAGAAGCCCATGCCGATCAGGCCGAGAATCACCAAAGCTTGGGACAGCACCAACCAGGAGCGACGACGGCCGAGCTTGCCGAGCAAGGGCAGGCGCCATTGGTCGAGCAGCGGCGACCACACCCATTTGAAGGCGTAGGCCAAGCCGATCAGGCTGGCATAGCCAATGGTTTCGCGAGCCACGCCGGCCTCGCGCAGCCAGACGGAAAGCGTCGAAAATACCAGCATGTAGGGCAGGCCGGCGGCGAAACCCAGCAGCAACAGCACGAGCGTCGAGGGGCTGGCATAAGCGGCGAGCGCGGCGCGCCAGGTTTTACGGGGCATGGGCTGGAGTCTGCCTCAAAATTGCGGAAACAAAGCGCGCACTCTAACCGCTGTGCTCTACCGGACGCCAGCCATGGCGCTGAATATCAACACGATTGTTCTGGATACTGATGCCCTCGGCTCGCAAGCGCGCGCGTTGTTCGTCGCCCGAGGGGGTGCCAACGGCCAGGCTGATACGTCCGCCTGCGCCGAGCACGCGGTGCCAGGGCAGTTTACTGTCGTCGGGCAATTGGCTCAGGGTGCGCCCGACCCAGCGCGCAGCCCGACCCAGGCCAGCCAGTTCGGCGAGTTGGCCGTAACTCACTACCTTGCCTTCGGGCACTTGGGCCAGGGTGAGGTAGAGTGCCGTTCGGCGGATTTGTGCCGGGTCCTGAGGTTGGTTCTCGCAGTCGCTCACGTGTTGGGTTCCTTGACGGGCAGGCGCTGCACCGCTGGTAGAGTAAAGCGCCGATCACGCAATGATAAATGAACTCATCACAAATACCCCGGTCAGTCCTTGCTCAGGCTTTCTCTATAGGGATAATGCCGCCTTTTTTTCGCGAACCTGAGGCTTGTCCTTATTTATGCCGTCCAGAATTCTGCTCTGCCTCGCCGCTATCAGTGCCTGCGCTCCTGCACTCGGCGACACCGTCTGGTTAAAGAATGGCGATCGCCTGAGTGGCAAGATCAAGCTCTTTGACGGCGGCAAACTGCTGATCCAGACCGAATACGCCGGAGCCATCCCGATCGACTGGAAGCAGGTCAAGACCCTGGAAAGTGACCAGGAGTTGCTGGTCAAACAGGATGCCTACACTGGTGAAAAAGCCAAGTCCCTGCAGGCGGCCGATGAGGGCAAGGTCACCTTGGCCAATGGCGAAACCCCCAAGACCGTCGAGTTGGCGAGTATCCAGCAGATTCTCAAGCCTAAGCCGGTGGTCGAGGATCTGGTGTGGAAGGGCAATGTCGATGTCGCCCTGGATTATCAGCGGGCGGAAAATGACACCGACGACTATGACGTGGATTTCAAGACTTCCGCCCGACATGGCAAATGGCGTCATACCGCAGAAGGTGAATACAACCGCGAGTTCCAGGATGAGGTAGTGACTACCGACAACTGGCGGGCCGAGTACTCCCTTGACCGCTTCATTACCGATCAATGGTTCTGGCAGGGGCGTTTGACCTACAAGCGCGACAAGGTCGAGGACCTCTCCCGCCAGCGCACGGTCGGTACCGGTCCTGGCTACCAGTTCTGGGATGACGAACTGGGTGCGTTCTCCCTCGGCTCACTGCTGAACCGCACCGACTACGAATATTCGGATGGCGGCAAAGACAACTTCTATTCGCTGGCGATGAAGTGGGATTACAACCGTTACCTGATCGGCAAGTCGGTGGAGTTCTTCACCAATGGTGAAGTCGGCAAGCCGCTGTCGGGCGTCGCCGACTTTGCCCTCGATGCCGAGCTGGGCTTGCGTTACAAGGTCACGGACTGGGCATCGCTCAACCTCAAGGCCGAGCGCGATATCATCAGCGGTTCCGATGATGCTGACTTCAGCAAGACCCGTTACACCGCAGGCTTTGGGGTGACCTGGTAGCGCCGGTCACCTGGCTGGGCGCCGCAAGTGGGCGCCACAAGCAGGCACAAAATCTACGGGCACAAAAAAGCCCCGCTTTTGAGGGCGGGGCTTTTTTACTAAATCAGTACAAGTTAGATAACTTGAACTTCTTCAGCTTGCATGCCTTTCTGACCGCGGGTAGCGATGAAAGAAACCTGTTGGCCTTCTTTCAGGCTTTTGAAGCCGTCGGATTGGATAGCTTTGAAGTGAACGAACAGGTCGTCACCGGATTGTGGAGTGATGAAGCCGAAGCCTTTTTCATCGTTGAACCACTTAACGGTACCGGTTTGGCGATTAGACATGGTGTAACTCCTTGAACAAAGATAACTGCGACTCAGGAAGAACCCTGGCCGAGACTGAGTGCAAAGAGCAGGAAAAATTCTTGTAGATGGTTGGATCGAAATTCAACATATCGTGTAGAGATTCTCAGTGACACAAGCAGCACAGTGGCGCCACCTTAACCCTTTTTCCGGAACGTGCCAATGGTCTTTGCGAAGGTTTATCTGTTTTCGTGACTGACGGTGCGCGTGATCGACGCGCGGTATCCGATATTAAAGGCGATCGGCGATTAATGCGTACCGGACTTTGAACCCGGCGGCGCGCCCCGGTAAGATGCCGGACAGAATTTTTCCACCTCGCTATTCAGGACACCCGCCATGAGCATCAAATCGGACAAGTGGATTCGCCGCATGGCGCAAGAGCACGGCATGATCGAGCCCTTCGTCGAGCGCCAGATGCGTGGCGAAGGCGCCGAACGACTGATTTCCTTCGGGGTGTCGAGCTATGGCTACGATGTGCGCTGCGCCGATGAGTTCAAGGTGTTCACCAACATCAACTCGGCCACCGTCGATCCGAAAAACTTTGATGAGAAGAGCTTCGTCGACGTCAAGAGCGATGTCTGCATCATCCCGCCGAACTCCTTCGCCCTGGCCCGTACCGTTGAGTTCTTCCGCATTCCGCGCAATGTCCTGACCATCTGCCTGGGCAAGAGCACCTACGCGCGCTGCGGCATCATCGTCAACGTCACGCCGCTGGAACCGGAGTGGGAAGGCCACGTGACCCTGGAATTCTCCAACACCACCACGCTGCCGGCGAAGATCTACGCCAACGAAGGCGTGGCGCAGATGTTGTTCTTCGAATCCGACGAAGAGTGCGAAGTATCCTACAAAGACCGTGGTGGCAAGTATCAGGGCCAACGTGGCGTGACCCTGCCGCGCACCTGAGTCAGTCGTCCGGACAGAACGTGGGAATTCCTCGGCGAGCGTAGACTCTATGGAGTGTACTGCCCGGATCCGCGCAAGGCGGATCGGGCCATCGCCCAGGAGTGCCCAATGAAGATCGATCCACGCGTAAGTGCCGAACTGGCAAGGCTTGAGCCCAATCAGGTGGGTGTACTGGCCTGGTCGTTGTTAGCCCATCCGTCCGTCGCCCAGGCTGGCGGCATCCCCGGTCAGCCCGACCCGGACACCCCCAACGAACAACCCACCGAGCCCGGCGAACCGACCCTGCCGGACGAGCCACCTCCCGCACCAGTGGCCTGATTGGTCCGGCTCTTGGTGCATCACCAGTGAACTGTGGTGAGGGTTGACCGCTGTTCACTGGACGTTCATGCCTCGAAACAACTGTGTTCACCTTTGAAACCTATGGTCAGGTCTGCCGTGTTTTTATCGCGGCGGTGCTCCCCTGCGTGGCTTGAACAACGCTTGAGGCGAGCGGTTAGCCATAGTCGTGAAAAAGGAATTTCCAATGAGTTCAGTTCGATCGGGTCATTTCAGCGCTGACATCCATACCGCCAACGGCCTGCAGGCGTTTCGGATGACCGAGGGCCTGCGGTACTACCTGCGTCAAGGCGTGCATAGCCTCGAGGCGGTCAACGCTGCGGGGGAAGGCTTCTACCTGTATCTGCCAGACGATATCCAGACTGGCACGTACCAGCTCCAGGTCGGGTTACCCTCGATCATCCATGTGACGGGCGGCGGCGAAGCGGAGTTGTACCCCTTGGGCAGCCTGACGTTGACGGTTGACGGGGATGGGCAGTTTGCCGGTACCTTCAGCGGCACGGATGCCGATGGCATCCGCATCGAAAATGGCAGCTTCAGGCTGGAGTACCAGGCTTAAGCCGGGGCAAAGGAGCGCAGTGGGAGCCAGCGCTCCCACTGACCGCTACTTCAGGTTGCCACTGAGGAACTGCTTGAGCCGTTCACTTCGGGGATTGCCCAGTACATCCTCGGGCGTGCCTTGTTCTTCCACCAGGCCCTGGTGCAGGAACAACACCTGGTTGGACACCTTGCGCGCAAAGCTCATTTCATGGGTGACCATGATCATGGTCCGGCCTTCTTCGGCCAGCCCCTGGATCACCCTGAGCACTTCACCCACCAACTCCGGGTCCAGGGCGGAGGTCGGTTCATCGAACAGCATGACTTCCGGCTCCATCGCCAGTGCACGGGCAATGGCCACCCGCTGCTGCTGGCCGCCGGAGAGGAATGCCGGGTACTGGTCCGCCACACGGGCAGCCAGGCCGACCTTGTCGAGGTAGCGGCGCGCGCGGTCCTCAGCGTCTTTTTTACTCACCCCCAGCACCCGGCGCGGAGCCATGCTGATGTTTTCCAGCACAGTCATGTGGCTCCACAGGTTGAAGTGCTGGAAAACCATGGCCAGGCGGGTACGGATGCGTTGCAGCTCGGCTTCGTCGGCGACCCGCATGCCGTGGTGGTCCTTGATCATGCGGATTGCCTGGCCATCGAGGCTCATGGCGCCGTCGTTGGGGGTTTCGAGAAAGTTGATGCAGCGCAAAAAGGTACTCTTGCCCGAGCCGCTGGCGCCGATCAAGCTGATCACGTCGCCCGTCCTGGCCTTGAGCGACACACCCTTGAGGACTTCATGGCTGCCGTAGCTTTTGTGCAGGCCTTCGATGGTCAATTTGTACATGGAGTGAACATCCTCAAGGCGAAAGTAGGTAGCCGGTTCGATAGGCCTCAAGGCCCGCCACGTGGGCGATCACCATGCCAGCGGTGGCCATGCGGCGGGTCGAGCGGGCATACAGCAGGCCCTCGTTGGTGCAATGGACCGGCGTGACCCGGTCGCTGATCGGATCGATGATTTCGGCGATCAATTGCCCGGCCTGCAGGTACTCTCCCGGTAGCACGCAGTACACCAGCAAGCCACCGACCGGAGTCGCGACCGGCTCCACCGCCGCCAGTGGCGTGGCCGGGTAGGGCAGGTCCGGCAGGGGTTGGATTCGGCCGTCGATGGCGCCAAAGTGCGTCAGGTAGTCGATCAAGGCCTGGCAATCGAGGCTGGCCAGTGGGTGGTTGACGTCGCCCTGGCCACGCAATTCCAGGGTCACCGAGAAGCTGCCAGAGGGTATCGGGAAGTGTTCGCCGAAGCGCTCTTGCAACTGCCACCACACCAGGGTGAAGCACTCATCGAATGACTGGCCGCCGGAGTCAGTGGCCAGCAGGCTGGCCTCGGCGCCGATGTAGCGCGCCAGCGGTTCGACCTGGGGCCAGGCCTGGGGCGTGGTGTACAGGTGGGTGACGGCTTCGAAGTCACAGTGCAGGTCCAGCACCATGTCGGCATCGCAGGCCAGGGTCTGCAGCACCAGGCGCTGGGACTGCAGTTGCGTGGCGGCACTCTGGCGCAGCAATGCCTGACGCAAAGTCCGGCGCACCAGTGCCAGGTTGTGCTGCGGATCCTGGTTGAGCTGGCCTTCGATTTCGTGACCGATCGTTTCGCCGAGGTCGACAAACCAACGGTTGAAATTCTGCCCGCTTTCCAGTTCGTAGCGACCCAGGGGCACGTCCATCAACACCTGTTCGAGGCCAATCGGGTTGGCCACCGGTACCAGCACGATCTCGCTGAGCAGGCGGCCCTCGGCTTCGAGTTGGGCCAGGCGTTGCTTGAGGTGCCAGGCCACCAGCATGCCCGGCAGTTCGTCGGCATGCAGTGAGGACTGGATGTAGACCTTGCCCTGGGCCTGTGTCGGGCCAAAGTGGAAACTGTGGATCTGGCGTGCGGTGCCCGGCAGCGGGGCAAGCAAGTCATGAATCTGGTGGCGCATGTGCGTGAGTGTCCTGCAACGTGAGAGCTAGTGAGTTGGACCGAGAAATGCCAGCCAGCGGCGTTCGGCAACCCGGAACAGACCGACCAGGGCAAAGGTTACGGCCAGGTAGATCAACGCGGCGATGCCGAACGACTGGAACGTCAGGAAGGTCGCCGAGTTGGCGTCCCGCGCGACTTTCAGGATGTCCGGGATGGTCGCGGTGAAGGCCACAGTGGTGGAGTGCAGCATCAGGATCACTTCGTTGCTGTAGTAGGGCAACGAACGGCGCAGGGCCGAAGGCATGATTACGTAGGCATACAGCTTCCAGCCCGTCAGACCATAGGCCTTGGCAGCCTCGACTTCGCCGTGGTTCATGCTGCGAATCGCCCCGGCGAAAATCTCCGTGGTGTAGGCGCAGGTGTTCAGGGCGAAGGCCAGGATCGTGCAGTTCATCGCGTCGCGAAAGAACGCATCGAGCACCGGTTGCGCGCGGATCGCGGCGAGGCTGTAGATCCCCGTGTAGCAGATCAGCAACTGGATATACAGCGGCGTGCCACGGAACAGGTAGGTGTAGAACTGCACCGGCCAGCGGATGTAGAAATGCGGTGAAACCCGGGCAATCGACAGCGGGATCGACACCAGGAAACCGATGCAGATCGAGGCGCTGAGCAGCCACATCGTCATCGCCAGGCCGGTGATGTGGTAGCCGTCGCTGTACAGGAACGGGCGCCAGTACTCTTGCAGAAGTTCGATCATCGTACGGCCTCCCGGGCACCGGCGGCATAACGCCGTTCCAGCCAGCGCAGGACAACGTTCGACGCGCTGGTGATCAGCAGGTAGATCAGCGCCGCCAGCACCAGGAAGTAAAACAGCTGGTAGGTACTTTTACCGGCATCCTGGGCGGCCTTGACCAGGTCGGCCAGGCCGATGATCGACACCAGTGCAGTCGCCTTGAGCATCACCATCCAGTTGTTACCGATACCCGGCAAGGCGAAGCGCATCATCTGCGGGAAGACCACGTAGCGAAAACGCTGGCCGCGCTTGAGGCCGTAAGCGGTGGCGGCTTCAACCTGGCCGCGGGGCACGGCGAGGATCGCGCCACGGAAGGTTTCGGTGAAATAGGCACCGTAGATAAAGCCCAGGGTGATGACCCCGGCGCTGAACGGGTTGATCTCGATGTATTCCCATTCCAACAGATCGGTCAGGGACGTCAGCCAGGTTTGCAGGCTGTAGAAAATCAGCAGCATCAGCACCAGGTCCGGCACCCCACGAATCAACGTGGTGTAGCACTGCGCGGGTATGCGCAGCAGTCTGGAAGCTGAGAGTTTGGCGCTGGCGCCCAGGAGGCCGAGTAACACGGCCACCAGCAGCGACAGTACCGATAATTGGATGGTCATCCAGGTGCCTTGCATCAGCAGGGGGCCGAAGCCTTTCAAGCTGAAGGCTGAGAGCCCCAGGTTTTGTAGGAGTTGTTCAAACATGAAGTCAGCAACCTGATAGCGAAAAAAAGGCGCCCATCACGAGGATGGGCGCCGGGCATTATTTGCCGCTGTACAGATTCAGATCACCAAAGTGTTTCTTTTGAATGGTGGCGTAGGTGCCATCATCGTGTAACGCTTTGATACCTTTATCGAGAAGGGCCTTCAGCTCTTTGTTACCTTTCGAGATACCGACAGCGGTCTTGGCTGGCAACAGTGGGCTGTCAACGGGTTTGCTGACTTCATAGTCGGCGCCTTGTGGCGACTTCAAGAAGCCCAGTTCGGCTTGCAGCATGTCCTGGATCGACGCGTCGAGACGCCCGGAAATCAGGTCGGCGTAGACCTGGTCCTGGTTGGCGTAAGCCTTGGTCTTGACCCCGGCCTTGTCCAGCACGGCCTTGGCATACGCTTCCTGGATGGTGCCTTGCTCGTAGCCGACAGCCTTGTCCTTGAGCGATGCGGTATCGGCGGTCAGCCCAGAACCTTTTTTGAACACGAAGGAAGTGGGGCCGGAGAACAGCTCGCTGGAGAAGTCGATAACCTTCTCGCGGGCCTCGGTAACGGTCATCGAAGAGATTACACCGTCAAATTTATTGGCCTTGAGGCCAGGGATCATGCCGTCGAAATCGCTTTCGACCCATTTGCATTTGACCTTCAGCTCGGCGCAGATCGCATTGCCCAGATCGATATCGAAGCCAACCAGGCTGCCGTCCGCTGCTTTGGATTCGAACGGCGCGTAGGAGGGGTCAACACCAAATCGCAACTCTTTGTATTCTTTGGCCAGCGCGGAACCCGCGGCCATGCACAACGCCAGTGCAGAAAGGGTCAGCAATGCTTTTTTCATTATTCAATCCCTAAGAACCAATATGAGCGCTTGTGGCGCAGAATTATTGTTACTGGAAAGCGTAAGACCTTATGAAAGTAGCAATTTCCGAACCAGAGTCCCGAACAAGCGTTTTAAAAGATGATTCAACAAAAGTCCTGGGCAGATTCGCGCCCAAAAATGGGCGCGAAGGATTGACTGCACCAGCATGGAGCCTGGGCTGACTGAGCCGGTGTGCCCCAGGCACCGGTCCCCGCGAGTTTACTTTCCGGGCACCAGGGTCAGGCGCGTCTTGCCATAGACCTTGTCGAAGTTCTGCGGCTGCATCGGCAGGCTCTGGTATTGGCCCTTGAGCCACGGTTCGATACCGTTCAGGTAGCTGGGACTGGCCGGATTACCGGACTGACCACTGCCGTTCTGCGCCTGCAGCGGTTCTGCCTGAGCGAAGTCGACGATAAAGCGCATCGCCGGTGCCAGCGTGACGTTGAAGTCCTGGCCCCAGGTGTAGGCGGACATGTTCAGGGTGGTGTGATCGCCACCGGCGGACATAGGCGCGCGCACAGTCTGGCCGCGCACGTCCTTCCATTCGTAGTGGTGCAGTTTTCCCCATTGCCAGGCTTTGCGGTCACCGCCCATCTGGCTTTCGCCAGCAGAAATGGCGGCGGCCAGGCTACGGGCAAGGATCGCCGGCTTGTCTTCCTTTTGCGGGGTGCGGGCGTCATCCCAGAACGGGCTGTCTTCGCGGCCGAGCAAATGGTCAGCCTGGGCCGAGTAGGACAACTTGCCGCTGGCAACAAAAGCTTTCCAGGCCGGGCTGTTCTGCGGCCCCAATTCGTCGAGGAAGATCTGCTGCATGCTGGCCTGCAGGAACAACTCGTAGATCGCCGCGTCAGTCGAGGTCGCACTGAGCTTGCCGTCAAAGGCCATCAGGCGGCTGTAGGCCTCGCGTGCCTTGCCAGCCTCGGCGGCGGGCAGGGCGGCGATGGCTGTTTTGAGCGGTGCCGACATGCCGGGCGACTCGAACATTTTTTTCAGTTTGCTGGCAAACAGGCTGGTCTGGTCGTATTGCATGGCGATCATGCTGCGATTGTCGTGCTTACCGCTCCCTGCCAGTTCGGCGATGCGCTCGCCGCGCTCGGGTGCGGCCCATGAATTGGACAGCTGCATGCCGTAACCGTGAGGAATCACCCGCTGGTTGGCGGTGCCGAGCCAGCCTTGCACCGGGTCCTGATCATACGGATGGAGCATCGGGTCGGCGTAGCCGTCCCAGTCGTAGCGGCCTTCCCAGCCGGGGGATGGCAGCAAGCCTTCGCCTTCGCGACGGTTGGGGAAGCGGCCGGTAACCTGCCAGCCGATGTTGCGAGCGTCGGCAAACACCATGTTCAGGGCAATCGCGCGGATTTCGCGGCTGGCGTCCGAGGCTTTTTCCACATTCTGCGCGCGGGTCAGGTCGAAGAACGCGTCCAGGCTCTTGTCGTCGGTCAAATTGGGTTGCTGCAAGGCCAAGCCGAACCCGTTACCCAGCGCAGTGCCTTGGGCGCTGTTGAGCAAGGCGCCGTGGCGGGTTTCGTACACGGCTTCGCGAATCGGTCGCTGGCCTTTGATGAAGTAGGTTTCGTTGCGCACCATCACTGGCTGCCATTTACCCGCAACTTCGTAGCTCAGGCCGTTGCCCTGGCGCTTGAGTTTTTCCAGGAACAGGTCCTGGTTGTCGCCCAGCACCGCCGTCATGCTCCAAGCCACTTGGCCGTTGAAACCGGCCAGGACCATTGGCAAGCCGGCGATGGAAACGCCGGCTGCCTGGTATTTCGGGGCACGAATCTGCACGAAGCTCCACAGCGACGGCACCCCGAGCGGCAATTGGCTGTCGCTGGCCAGCAGGCTTTTACCGCTGCGGCTGCGTTGTGGGGCGATCGCCCAGTTGTTCGATGCCGTGCCGCCGAGCATGTTCAACGTGCCCAGTTGCTCGCCAGCGTTAGCCACCTCGGCAAGGCCTGGGATCGTACCGTTGAGCTTGATGCCCTGGAGTTTGTCGGTTTCCGCCAACGGCAGTTTTTCGTCCGGATAGGACGGCGACAGCCATGCCAGCTTGTCCTGGGTGACGGTTTGCGCCATGACCAGCGCGGAAATTTCCTGCGGCAGGTTGGCTGACTGGCTGAAGTTCAGCAGGCAGAAAATCAGCGCCGAGTCTTCCGGTTTCCAGTACTCCGGTTGGTAACCGGTGGCAGCCAGGTCTGCTGGCAGCTTGTCGCGATAGCGGAACAGGTAAGCGTTGACCCCGCGCGCATAGACTTCAAAGAAGCGCTTGAGGCGAGGCGAGGAGGCTTTATAGAGTTCGTCGGCGCTTTTCTTCAGGTTCACGGCGCGCATGTAACGGTCGGCGTCGAGCATCTGTGGGCCCGACATTTGCGCCAGGCGGCCCTGGGCCAGCAACCGCATGCTGACCATCTGGTAAATGCGATCAGTGGCGTGCACATAGCCGAGGGTGAACAAGGCATCGTGGAAGGTGCTGCTTTCGATCAGCGGCATACCCATGGCATTGCGTCGCACGGAGACGTTTTGCGCCAGCCCTTTGAGCGGTTGCACACCGGAGGTCGGCGGTAGCGTGTCCTGGGCATTCCAGGTCTGGCATCCGCCAAGACTGAGCACACTGGTGACTGCTGCGGCAACGCCGAACCGGGGAAGAAAAGATGTAAAGGCTGGCGAGGCCATGGCAAAGCTCCGTACCAAGAAAGGCGCTACGTTAGTGAGCGACCGAGGGCCGCGCAAGCAGGGGCCGAGCTTATTTGAGGGTTTGTCGGATAAATCACGGATTTTTCGACCATAGGCCTGTTTGGCTGCCGTAAATGACGGTATTGAAGGGGGGTATTGGGTAATTGGCAGAGGGAAATAGCGCCATGCAACTGCAGATAAATGCCACCTTGATCCTGATCGATCAGCAAAAAGGAATCCATCAGCCCCGGCTCGGACCGCGCAACAACCCTCAGGCCGAGGAACGCATTGCCGAGTTGCTCGAGCAGTGGCGCGCCAGGTCGTGGCCAGTGATCCACGTGCAGCACCTGTCCCGCTCGCCGGAATCGGTGTTCTGGCCGCAACAGTCGGGCGTGGAATTTCAGCAGCGGTTCATGCCCTTGGCGGGTGAACCGGTGATCCAGAAGCAGGTGCCAGATGCGTTCTGCGCAACCGGGCTGGCAGAGGATTTACAGCGAGGGGGAGTCAGCCAGTTGATTATCGTTGGCGTGGCGACGAATAACTCGGTGGAGGCCACTGCACGAACTGCCGGCAACCTGGGGTATGAAACCTGGGTGGTGGAGGACGCCTGCTACACCTTCGACAAGCAGGACTATTTTGGCCAGTGGCATTGCGCGCAGCAGGTGCATGCCATGTCGCTGGGTAATTTGCAGGGCGAGTACGCAACGGTGGTGACTGCCCGCGACATCCTGATGGCGAGCCGCATCGGGTAATTGTGGGAGCGCCGTCCGGCTTGCTCCCACACGCCTTGGGGCTAGCGCATCAGGCGCCGTGGCACTTCTTGAATTTCTTGCCGTTGCCGCATGGGCAAGGGTCGTTGCGGCCAACATCTTTCAAGGCGTTACGCACCGGTTCCTGGTGAGCGTGGCCGCAGTTTGGGCCGTGCACGTGGCCATGGTCGTGATCATGGTGTTCGTGATGGTCATGATCGTGGTTGCAGTCAGGGCCATGGACGTGGGGTTGCTGGGTCATCAGGGTTACTCCGGAATAAAATCGCCGGGAATTATCTCGCCATAACGTGAAAGGTGCACGTCTTTGCCGAACAATAATCCGGTTTGCAGGGTTCCCTCCAGGCGGTAAGGGATGGGCTGCTCGGGTTTTTTCAGCAACTTGACCACTTCTCGCAGGTGCTGCCACAGGTTCGTGCGGATCGGCACTTGGAAATACCCACTGCTCTTGGGGTCGACGCTGAACCACTGATCACTCTCGCCCTCGGTCAGCAGAAACTGGCTCAAGTGAATGCGGTATTCCAGGCCACGGATCGTCAGGCTGGAGTCATTGGGATTGTCGACGCGAAAGTACAGCATGAACTTCTGGTCAAGCAGCCGGGCCCGGACCACCTCGACCTTGAGCAGGTGGACCTGAGGCTCAAGCTCATCGTCGCTGAACCAGGACACGCAACCACTGAGACTCAGCAGCAAAAGCAGGCTGATGCAGTGCAGGGCGCGGCGCTGGTTGAGCATGGTCTGGCTCCCTTTACCCGCTGTACAGGTTCAGTCCCCTAGGCGAAGTACCCGGCACAGCACTTCTTGAACTTCTGCCCGCTGGCACACGGGCAGGCGTCATTGCGTCCGGCCTTGAGCGGTACGGTCGGGTCAATGAAGTACCAGTGCCCGGCGTTCTGTACGAAAGAAGAACGTTCACGGTGACTGTGTTCGCCGTCGCTGTCATGCCAGCGCGCAGTAAAGGTGACGAAGGCGTGTTCAGGTTGGCCGCCGAATACTTCCGAGCTTTCCACTTCCAGGCCTAGCCAGGTGCTCTGGGCGCTCCAGGCGCTGATCGACTGGCGGTCCAGGCCTGATTGCTGGGCAGGTAGGGTGGTTGCCACCAGGTAGTCGATCAGGCCTAGCACGTAGGCGCTGTAGCGCGAGCGCATCAAGGCTTCGGCGCATGGCGCGGGGTGCCCGGCATGGTAATGCCCGCAACAGGCATCGAGTGGCGTGCTGCTGCCGCAAGGGCAGATGGATGTACTCATTGTGTTACCACCAGTATTTTCCGAAATTCTCTGGATTGGCCCAGAACCGTGAGTTGAGCCAGTCAGGTACTTGTTTGTAGTCAAGCAGATCATAGGTGAACAGGGTCAATACTTGTTCGTCGCGCTGGAAACGTTCGCTGGCTTGCAGGGCCAGGGAGAAGAAGTCGGTGTCCTGCCAGCCGCAGGCACCCAGGTCGGCGAGGACCACGATGCGACTGGCGTTGAGGTTGCGGATCCCGCCGAGCAGGTTCAGGCCGTCGCGCTTGGGCAAATGCTCCAGGCAGTCGAGGGCCAGGGCCAGGTCGAAGCGCTGCGCAGCCAGGTCCGGCGGCAGTGGGCCAGGTGCGACCTGGGCAACGATGGTGTCGGGGTGCGCCAGCTTGAACGCCTGCAGTGCCGGAAAGTCACTGGCACCGATCAGCAGCAGCCGCTTGGGCGCATAACGATCGAGCAAGGCGGCGAGCGCCTGCTGGGGAGTACGCAAAGAAATAGCGGCGGTCATCAAGGATCCTCAATCAGAACTGCCAAGACTAGCCTGCCCGAACGCTCGGGCCTAGAGCGGGTTTGCACTGGATGTTGCGATCGCCCGTAAATACGCGATGAAGCCAGGATGGCCTATTGCTGGCGGATATTAAAACTCGGGTCTTTACTGCTTGAATCGGTCGTACGCCGATCCCTCAGGAGAAAACTCGATGAGCATAGTTCGGACAGCATTACCCTTGGTTCTGCTAACCAGTGTGTTGACTGGTTGCGCAGGTTTGCAGAAAACCGACTGGCCGACCTGTGCGGCGGTGGGCGGCGTGGTCGGTGCGGGTCTCGGCGCGACGAAAAGTTCGGCATGGGCCGGCGGTGGCGCGCTGTTCGTAGGTGGATTGGCAGCCGCTTATTGCTGGGTGCATGGCGACGGTGATGAAGATGGCGACGGCGTGCTGGACAGTCGTGACAAGTGCCCAGGCACACCAAAAGGCGTGCAGGTCGATGCCAATGGCTGCCCACCACCTGAGCCGGTGGTTGAAGAAGTGGTGGTGGTCAAAGAGGAAACCATCGTCATTCGTGATGTGCACTTCCAGTTCGACTCAGCGAAGTTGACCGAAGCCGACAAAACCAAGCTGGAAACCATTGCCTCCCGACTGAAACAGGAAGCAGCTACAGCGCAACTGACCGTCACCGGGCATACCGACAGCGTGGGCAGCGATGCCTATAACGAGAAGCTCTCGGATAAACGTGCGCATTCGGTGGTCGAGTACCTGATTGAAGAAGGTGTGCCACGTGCCAGCTTCGTGTCGGTACAAGGTGCCGGTGAAAGCCAGCCAGTGGCCGACAACAAAACCGCTGACGGGCGTGCCATGAACCGTCGTACCGAAATCAAAATCAACCGCTAGTCCCTCTCGCATCCGCGGCTTGTGCAGTCGCGGATGCGGGTCTTTACTCCTGAGTGACCGGTATGGGCCGGTAACACAGGAGCATTCACCATGAGTCTTCGTGCGCGGACCGTGATACCGGTACTACTGTTCGGCAGCCTGTTGACAGGTTGCGCCACCCACAGCGACGGCACTGCCCCCCTCAATCAACGTACCTGGCCGATCTGCAGCCTTATCGGCGGCTTGGCGGGCGCAGGCCTGGGCGCAATTGAAAGTGGTGGTTGGGCGGCTGGTGGCGCGGCACTCGGTTTGTTGACGGGAGGCTTGATCTGTTACGCGCAGGATGGCGATGAGGACGAAGACGGGGTCTTCGATCGTCGCGATCATTGCCCGGATACCCCGGCCAATACCCCGGTCGACAACAGGGGTTGTCCGATTCCCCAGTACCCGGCCACCGTCAAGCCGGTCGAACCGCAAAGTGAAGTGATCACCCTGAGTGACCAGGGAGAGGTGTTGTTCGCCTTCGATTCCGCGCAATTGACTCCAGCGGCCCAGGAACAATTGGTGGGGTTGATGGATAAACTGAAAAACGCCGACGTACTGAGTATCAAGGTGGTCGGGCATACCGATAGCCAGGGAACAGACGCCTACAACCAGGCGCTCTCCGAACGGCGCGCCAGCAGTGTCGCGGCCTTCCTGCTGGAGCAGGGGCTGACGCCGGACAAACTCACCAGCCAGGGCATGGGCGAAAGCCAGCCTGTGGCCGACAACGCCAGCGAAGAAGGGCGGGCGAAAAACCGTCGGGTTGAACTGGTGATCGGTCGCTGATCGACGGCTGCCGGATGGTCGATCCTCGTCGATCCGGCAGCTAAACAGCCCGGCGCGCAAGAATTTTCACGGACCTCTGGCGCATCCCTCGTGGAAGTCGTTACTGTGCGCGCAAAGAATAATGAAGCACGGGGGAGCGTATGAAAGTGTTTTGGGGGCTGGGCAAGTGTTTGACCCTGATGTTCTGGCTGGTGGTGCTGGTCAATCTTGTGGAACCGCTAATCAACCCGATTGATCTGCTGGTCAATCTGGCGGCCAGCCTGTTGCTGCTGACCCACCTGTTGGAAGTGCTGCTGGTGCACCGCAACCTCAAGGGCCGCCCTCACCCGTGGCGTGATCGCCTGCAAATCCTCCTGTTTGGCATTTTTCACCTGCGGACCCTGTCTGCCCCTACCTCTGGGGAGCCTCGCCATGCGTAAACTCTGCTTGCTTGCCGCACTGGTAAGCCCACTGGCCACGGCGCAGGTGGTCAGTGTGGAAAGTCATTCGCTGATGCGTCTGCCCAATACCACCAGCACCCTGCAGCTGGAGCGTCTGGACGTTGCGGACTATGGCACCTTGCTGATCCCCTCGAACGTCACTGAGTTGGACGTGGGTCAGTTACGCCTGGGGCGCGAGGCGCGGATTGCGATTGTTCCCAGTGAACAGGTCCTGCAGTTGAAGGTCGGGCATGCCCAGCTTGCCAGTGGTAGCCAGATTACTTCCCGTGGTGCGCCGGGTACTTACCTCAAGGCCGCTCGCGGCGGGCGTAACCTGAATTTGCGGATTGCGTCGTTGAGCGCGCCCGAGTTGTCGGTGGATGCGCGCGGTGGCGCTGGCGCCCCGGGTTATGTGGGGCTCGATGGGGCCAACGGTCAGGAACCCGGTTGCACTTGGGGCGAGGCTGGACGTGGTGCCGATGGGGATAACGGGGGGGATGGTCGTGCTGGTGCGCCAGGGGCTTTGGTGCGTCTGGAGTTGCCACGTGATTATCCAGAGCAGCAGATCAAGGTGCAGGTTGAGGGTGGCGCCGGAGGGGTGCCGGGGGCAGGAGGTAAGCCTGGTGCGGGGGGCAAGGCCAAGGGGTGTCTGGTTTATCGTGCCGATGGTGGTAAGAGCGGGCGGCCTGGGGTGGCGGGGCAGCCAGGGGTAGAGGGAGCGGCTGGGGCTGTTAGTTTGCAGCGGCTGTAGGGAGTGATTGGGGTTTTGTCGGGGGATGCGGGATCTGCAAGTACCGCAAATTACTGTAGGAGCGGGCTTGCCCGCGATGACGACCTGCGCCACATGATCAATCTCGGCAATCCCCTGTAGCAGCTGCCGAGCCCGCGAGGCTGCGTTCGAGGACGCAGTCCTCGCCCCAGCGGCCTCGAGATTAAAAGCTTCAGACGAGCTAACGCTCGGCCGGTTGCGCGGTGGTCGCTGGGGGCGGCGGGCTCTGTGTCTTTAAAATGTCGGGCGCGCCGCCGCAATTGCGACCAGCACCAATCCTACAATCAAATTGATTCCCACCAGGCGCCGTATCCCGCCCAAGGTGGCGGCGCCGGTCGGCCAGTCTTCGGCCAGGACGGCCTTGCGTAGCTCGGGCAGTTGCAGTGCTTGAATACGAATGAACAATGCAGTCATCACCAGGTACAGGCCCATCATGATCTGCACGTAGCGTGGGGCGGTTTCGAAGCCGTTGAAGCGCAGGTGGATCAGGCCGACGCCGCTGATCGGCAGGATCAGCACGGCAATCCAGACCCAGAGAAAAAAGCGCGGGAACACTTCCACCCACAATTTAAGGCGGGCCGGGCCCTCGAGGGCCTTTACGGCGGCGGGGCGCAGGACCATCCAGGCGAAAAACATGCCGCCGACCCACACCAGGGCTGCCAGTGTGTGCAGGCTATAAATGAAGGCGAAAAGTGTCATTGGGGTACTCCGTTCTGCGCGGGATTAATTAGCGGGGTATGATAGCGGCCGATCCGAACCACTGAAAATTTATCCAGCGTTTTTTGCGCCCGACAATCCATGATCAGCACTGAACTCAAAACCACGATCCAGGGCGCTTATTCGCGTTTTCTCGAAGCCAAGAGCCTTAAGCCGCGCTACGGCCAGCGCCTGATGATCGCCGAAATTGCCAAAGTTCTGGGTGACATCGACACCGACGACGAAGGCCGGCGCAGTGGCGACCCCGCGATTGTCGCGGTGGAAGCCGGTACCGGTACCGGCAAGACCGTGGCCTACAGCCTGGCGGCGATTCCCACTGCCAAGGCCGCCGGCAAGCGCCTGGTGATTGCCACCGCCACCGTCGCCCTGCAAGAGCAGATCGTCTACAAGGACCTGCCGGACCTGATGCGCAACAGCGGGCTGAATTTCAGCTTTGCCCTGGCCAAGGGCCGGGGTCGCTACATGTGCCTGTCCAAGCTCGACATGCTGCTGCAAGAAGGCCACGCGCAAACCGCCACGGCCCAGCTGTTCGAGGAAGAAGGCTTCAAGATCGAGGTCGATGAGGCCAGTCAGAAGCTGTTCACCAGCATGATCGAGAAACTCGCCGGCAATAAGTGGGACGGCGACCGCGACAGTTGGTCCACCGCCCTGGAAGATGCCGACTGGGCGCGCCTGACCACCGACCACAGCCAGTGCACCAACCGCCATTGCCCCAATTTTGGTCAGTGCGCCTTTTACAAGGCGCGCGAAGGCATGGGCAAGGTCGATGTGATTGTCACTAACCACGACATGGTCCTCGCCGACCTGGCCCTGGGTGGCGGTGCCGTGCTGCCGGACCCGCGTGACACCATCTATGTGTTTGACGAAGGCCACCACCTGCCGGACAAGGCCATCGGCCACTTCGCCCATTACACGCGCCTGCGCTCCACCGCCGACTGGCTGGAAACCACCGCCAAGAATCTCACCAAGTTGCTCGCCCAGCACCCGTTGCCCGGCGACTTGGGCAAGCTGATCGAGCAAGTGCCGGAGCTGGCGCGTGAGATCAAGACCCAGCAGCAGTTCATGTTCAGTGCCTGCGAGCAAGTAGCCGACTTCAAGCCCGGCGAAGACGTCGAAGGCCGTGAGCGCCCGCGTCATCGGTTTGTCGGTGGGGTGATTCCCGAGCACATGCGCGAGATGGGCATCGAACTGAAGAAGGGCTTTGCCCGCCTGACCGATGTCTTCACCCGGCTCACGGAGCTGCTCAAGGAAGGTATGGACGGCGAGGTCAACATTGGTATCGCCAGCAACCAGGCGGAAGAATGGTACCCGCTGTTTGGCAGCCTGCTGTCTCGCTCCCAGGGCAACTGGGAATTGTGGACCGCCTTTACCGCCGAAGACCCGGAAGACAACCCGCCCATGGCGCGCTGGCTGACCCTGGCCGAAAGCGGTTCGCTGTTCGATATCGAGGTCAATGCCAGCCCGATCCTGGCTGCGGAAATGCTCCGGCGCAACCTCTGGAATATCGCCTACGGTGCCTTGGTGACCTCGGCCACCCTGACCGCCCTCGGCACCTTCGACCGCTTCCGTATGCGTGCCGGCCTGCCGAAAAAAGCCGTGACGGCGGTCGTGCCGAGCCCGTTTCACCATGCCGATGCCGGTGTGCTGCGGGTTCCCGACCTGCGTGCCGACCCGCGTGACGCCCCGGCGCACACTGCGGCGATCATCCGCGACCTGCCGGAACTGGTGGAAGGCTCGCGTGGCACCCTGGTGCTGTTTTCCTCGCGCAAACAGATGCAGGACGTGTTCGACGGCCTCGACCGCGACTGGCGCAAGCAAGTGTTCATTCAAGGCAACCTGTCGAAGCAGGAAACCCTGAACAAGCACAAGGCGCGGGTCGATGGTGGCGACTCCAGCGTGCTGTTCGGCCTGGCCAGTTTTGCCGAAGGTGTCGACTTGCCGGGGGCCTATTGCGAGCACGTGGTGATCGCCAAGATCCCGTTCTCGGTTCCCGATGACCCGGTGGAAGCCGCACTGGCCGAATGGATCGAAGCGCGGGGCGGCAATCCGTTCATGGAAATCTCTGTGCCGGACGCCTCGCTCAAGCTGGTCCAGGCTTGCGGTCGCCTGCTGCGCACCGAAGAAGACCGCGGCACCATCACCTTGCTTGACCGGCGCCTGGTCACGCAGCGTTACGGAAAGGCGATCCTCAACGCCTTGCCACCGTTCCGTCGCGAAATATCTTGAGACAGGGTGGGCGGAAACGCCCACTTCGTTGTCTATCTCCTATCACCGATTTCACACTGGCCCTAGGGAGAACCTGGTTCATATGATTCGCCGCTCGTTACCCGCTGTTTTTGCCCTGATGTTCGCTGCGCCTCTGCTGGCGGCACCCGCCGGGCAGCAGACGCTGTTCAACTTTGTCCGGCCTGCCGATGTGGTCCAGGTGACGACACAGGATGCCAGTCTGCCGCAATCCAACGCGGAGCAAACGGCCGAGGGCGAAGTGCTGCGGCGTGTGACGTTCAACCCGACGGCGCAACCAAGCCTGCGCCTGACCCCGCAAACCGGGGCCTGGGACTGGTCGCAATCGGGGGTCATGAGCCTGCGCCTGCAGAGCGCGATGAACTGGGCTGTGACGCTTTACGTCAAGATCCAGAGCAACGACGGTAAAACCCTGGTCAGCCGCGTCGACTTGCCTGCCGGACCGGCGCAAACCCTGTTGGTGCCGCTTAAGCCAAGTTCACCCCTGAGCCAAGGCATGAAGGCCGGCCCGCCGATGCCGATGACCGTTGATGGTCAGCGGATCCTGCTGGCCAGCAGCGAGGGTGAGTTGGACCCTGCCCAGGTGGTGTCCGTCACTCTGTCGATGGATCAGCCGAAAGTGGCCCAGAGCATCCTGATCGAGCGCTTTGGCGTGCAGGACGGCGCGGCGGTCACCCAGGCGGTCTACGGTTCCCTGGTGGATGCCTATGGACAGTCGAGCCGGGCGAAATGGCCGGAAAAGATCGCCACTGACGAGCAGCTCAAGGCGGCCGCCGCCAAGGAACAGCAGCAATTGAGTGGCTGGCTGGCCCAGCGCGAGCGCTCGGCCCTGGACCCCTTCGGCGGCTTGAACAAGGGCCCGGCCTTCAAGGCCAGCGGCTTTTTTCGCACCGAGAAACGCGACGGGCGCTGGTACCTGGTGACACCACAAGGTCACCCGTTCTACTCCCTGGGGGTCAACACGGTCACTGCAGACGCCAACCAGACTTACGTCGCCGGTCGCGAGGGCATGTTCGAAGTATTGCCGGGCAACGACCAGCCGCTGGCCGTGCATTACGGTGAAGGCGATAACCGCGGCGGCAATGGCGTCGATCGCGGGCGTGCCTTCAATGGCGGTCGCTGGTATGACTTTTATGGCGCCAACCTGCAACGCACCTACGGTCAGCCTTGTGTCGCCGGCACCCCGGCGAAGGTTGCCGAGACCGGCGCCGAAGCGCCCGTCGCGCCGTGCGCACCTTATGCCTTCGATGAAAAACGCTGGGCCGGGCACACCCTGGATCGCCTGCAGGCGTGGGGCTTCAACACCCTGGGCAACTGGAGCGAGCCGGCTCTGGGCCACAGCGCACGAATGCCCTACACCTTGCCGTTGTCGATCGTCGGCGATTACACCAGCATCAGTACCGGGAACGACTGGTGGGGCGGCATGCCCGACCCGTTCGACCCGCGTTTTGCCATGGCCACCGAACGTGCAGTGGCCATTGCCGCACGCGATCATCGGGATGATCCCTGGTTGATCGGCTACTTTGCGGACAACGAGCTGGCCTGGGCCGGTCCCGGTGACGATCCCAAGGCGCGTTATGCCCTGGCGTATGGCACGTTGAAAATGACCACCGACGTGCCGGCCAAGCGCGCCTTCCTCAAGCAGTTGCGCGACAAGTACCGCAATCAGGCCGGCCTGTCGAAGGCCTGGGGCATTGATCTGCCAGCCTGGGAATTGATGGAAGACCCAGGGTTTGTGCCGCCGGTACCCAATCCCGAGCATCCGGAAATCGAAGCCGACTTCAAATACTTCCAGAAGGTCTTTGCCGACACCTACTTCAAGACCATTTCCGATTCGTTGAAATGGCATGCGCCGAACCACCTGCTGCTCGGCGGCCGGTTTGCCGTCAGTACGCCCGAAGCGGTGGCGTCCTGTGCACAGTATTGCGATGTGCTGAGCTTCAACCTGTACACGCTCAAGCCCCAGGACGGCTATGACTTCAGCCAGTTGCAGGCGCTGGATAAGCCGGTGCTGATCACTGAGTTCAACTTCGGTTCACGGGATCGCGGCCCATTCTGGGGTGGGGTAACGGAGCTAGCGAGGGAGGAGGAGCGGGGACCGGCGTATGCCAACTTCGTCAAACAGGCGCTCAGCGAGCCGTCGATTGTCGGGGTGCACTGGTTCCAGTACCTCGATCAACCGGTGACCGGGCGTTTGCTGGATGGCGAGAACGGACATTTTGGCCTGGTGGGGATCACCGATATTCCGTTTCAAGGTTTTGTCGACAGTGTGCGCAAGGCCAATCTGCAGGCCGTCGATCAGCTCGCCAAGGCGGGCGAACAAGCCCGACTGGCCGCCGAGAAAGCCGCCAATGCGGGTGACAAACCCGAGGGCGAAAAGCCTGCTCACGAGCCGCAGGGCGCGGGGCAGGGCGGCCACACCGGTGGGCATTCGGGTAATGGCCATTAATCGCTGAAGCAACCCCTTTAAACCAGCGACCGCCCAGCCCGAGCGGGTTCCCAAAACCCTCAAGGGCTGGAACAATGCGCTAACGATTCGAGATGTTTCTCCGGGGAGTGGTTGGTGCAGATTCAGGGTCATTACGAGCTTCAATTCGAAGCAGTACGCGAAGCCTTCGCGGCACTGTTCGATAACTCCCAGGAACGCGGCGCGGCATTGTGCATCCAGATCGGTGGCGAAACCGTCCTCGACCTGTGGGCGGGCACGGCCGACAAGGACGGCAGTCAGGCATGGCACAGCGATACCATCGCCAACCTGTTTTCCTGCACCAAGACCTTTACCGCCGTGACCGCCCTGCAACTGGTTGCCGAGGGCAAGCTGCAACTCGATGCGCCGGTCGCACGCTACTGGCCCGAGTTCGCCGCCGCCGGCAAGGAAGCGGTGACCTTGCGCCAGTTGTTGTGCCACCAGGCAGGCCTGCCGGCACTGCGTGAGTTGCTGGCACCCGAAGCACTCTATGACTGGCAGACCATGGTGGAGGCCCTGGCGGCCGAAGCTCCTTGGTGGACGCCGGGTGAAGGCCATGGTTATGCGGCAATCACCTATGGCTGGCTGGTGGGTGAACTGTTGCGTCGGGCCGATGGCCGCGGTCCGGGCGAATCGATCGTCGCGCGGGTGGCACGCCCCTTGGGGCTGGATTTCCATGTCGGCCTGGCCGATGCAGAGTTCCATCGGGTGGCGCACATCGCACGGGGCAAAGGCAACGTCGGCGATGCGGTCGCCCAGCGCCTGTTGCAGGTCACTTTGCGCGAGCCAACAGCCATGAGCACCCGGGCGTTTACCAATCCGCCCTCGATCATGACCAGCACCAACAAGCCAGAGTGGCGACGAATGCAACAGCCGGCGGCCAATGGCCACGGCAATGCCCGCAGCCTGGCCGGCTTCTACAGTGGACTGCTGGATGGCAGCCTGCTGGAAAGTGACATGCTCCAGGAACTGACGCGCGAGCACAGCCTGGGCGAGGACAAGACACTACTGACCCGGACGCGTTTTGGCCTGGGTTGTATGCTGGATCAGCCGGACGTACCCAACGCCACCTTCGGCCTCGGCCCTCGGGCTTTTGGTCATCCTGGGGCGGGGGGATCCGTCGGGTTTGCTGATCCCGAGCACGATGTGGCCTTCGGTTTTGTCACCAATACCCTGGGCCCTTACGTGTTGATGGACCCGCGTGCGCAGAGGCTGGTGCGGGTTCTCGGCGATTGTCTGTAAAAAGGTGGTTGCCAGGCATTTTTCTGATAAAAGATGCCACCAAGTCATGGAATGGAACCCTGTGGCTTTTCATGTTGCACAGCATCTGTTTATACGGGTCGCAGACCCACAGCTTTTTATCTCATTTTGTGGATATCCCATGTCACCGAACAAATTTTTAGCCTTGGCCCTGTGTCTCAGCATCACCGGTTGTGCACAAACCCCACAAAGTGACGCAGACGGTGGCCCTTGGTGGTCATTCGGTTCCGGTTCCGACAAGGTTGCGGACAAAGGCAGCGCCAAGCCGGACGCCAAGGTCGATGCCAAAGCGGCGCCGGCAGCACCTGCCGACAAGACTACCGCTACCGCCCCGACAACCCCGGCTCCTGTGGCCAAGGCCCAGGACAGTGGCAGCAGTTGGTGGCCGTTCTCCTCCAAGGAGAGCACCACCAAAGCCGCCGTCGATAGCAAAACCACCGCGCCTGTGGTGCCGCTCACGGCGACCAGCGCTGCCGCCGCAGCGGCCAAGGCCGACTCCGAGAGCAAATGGTGGTGGCCGTTCAGCGACCAGACCAAGGCTGTGACCAAGGCGGACATCAAGGATGTACCGATGCCTGACCCGAAAATCACCCAGGCCTGGCTGGACGACTACGAGCCGCGCCTGCGCAGTGCTATTCAGGACAAGCGCCTGCAGGTAGAGCGTCGCGAGAACATCCTGGTAGTGATCGTTCCGGTGGATGAAGCATTCAACCCGAAACGCCCGGCCATGCTGTTGCCTTCGACCCTCGGCCCGTTCACTCGGATTGCCAAGCTGGTGGAATCCGACACCAAGACTTCGGTCCTGGTGCTCGGCCACGGCGACTCTTCGGGCGCAGCCCCGGCGACCCAGACCCTGAGCAAGGAGCGTGCGACCTCGGTGGCCTCGATCTTCAGCCTCGGCGGCATGAAGCGTGATCGCCTGATGTTGCGTGGCATGGGTGACCTGATGCCGCGTGCAGCCAATGACAGTACCCAGGGACGCGCCTTGAACCGACGTGTCGAGATCGTGCTGACCCAGCGCACCACTATGCTGGCCCTGCTGAGCAAGTACAGCTCGCCGACCCCGCCGGTGGCCGAGATGGTTGCGATCCAGGACGCCAAACCTGCCAGCGTTGCCCTGGCCGATAAAAAAGCTACGGCAGCGAAAAAAGCTGTACCGGCGAAAAAGACCACCGCCAAGAAAGCCGCACCGGCTAAAAAGCAGCCAGCAAAGACCCCGACCCCGGCGAAAAAACCGGTGCCGGCCAAAGCTGCTGCAAACTGATCGACCCAGCACAAGGAAAACGCCGTGACCCAGGCTCTGGCTGATATGCGCCGCGACTACACCCGCGATGGTTTGACCGAGGCCCAGGCCCCGGCCGAACCCTTCGCCCTGTTTCATCAGTGGTTTGCCGAGGCGGTGAAAACCGAACAGCCTCCGGTCGAGGCCAATGCCATGACCGTGGCCACTGTTGATGCGCAGGGTCGTCCGCATTGCCGGATCCTGTTGCTCAAGGGCCTGGATGAGCAAGGTTTTACCTTCTTCACCAACTACCAGAGTGCCAAGGGCCAGCAGTTGGCGGCCAACCCCTATGCCGCCATGACCTTCTTCTGGCCGGCCCTGGAGCGCCAGGTGCGCATCGAGGGGCGGGTGGTCAAGGTCACGCCGCAGGAGTCCGATGCCTATTACCAGGTGCGGCCATTGGGCAGTCGCCTGGGGGCGTGGGCTTCCCCGCAGAGTCGAGTGATCGCCGATCGTGCTGAGCTTGAAGGATTGCTCAAGGCTACCGAGCAGCGCTTTCGCGATAGCCAGCCTGATTGCCCGGAGCATTGGGGCGGCTATCGCCTGTTGCCCGAGCGCATCGAGTTCTGGCAGGGGCGTGCCAGTCGTCTTCACGATCGCTTGAACTACCGTCTGCAAGACGGTAGTTGGAGCCGTGAACGTCTAGCGCCCTGAGCAGTCTACCGGGCAGGATAGGTGGATGCGGCCGCCTCCAGCCACTGCGCCAGGTCGCGGCGTTTGATGCGTTGCTGCCGGGCACGGTCCAGTTGCTGCAGCATGAACTGCTTTTTCTGTTCGTCATTACCCGCCAATGACAGCGCCAGGTCGCGGTCCATCCAGCGCTTGATTCGCACGTACAGCCACCAGTGGAAGTACAGGCCGGCGACCGTGGTGACGATAATGATGAAGTAATCCATGGAAATCCTTTAGGGATGACGCAATTTTTCAGAATGGCCGCTACTGTGTGATGACCTCGCAGACGCCGCTGTACCGCGCCTGAATGAAACCAATTTTATCCGGGCGGCGCCGTGACAGGCGTCAAGCTGCGGAGTTTAATGAATACCTGTCCTTTGGAGTTGATGTTATGCGTAAGTCTGTTCTGCTGGTTGCTACCTTTTCCACGATGGCGATGTTGCTCACGGGTTGCCAGTCCAGCCTGACCGGTGACTCCTACTCCCGTGACGAAGCGCGTCGCGTGCAGACCGTGCGCATGGGCACCATCGAGTCCCTGCGTCCGGTGAAAATCGAAGGCACCAAGACCCCTATCGGCGGCCTGGCTGGCGCGGCGGTGGGTGGTGTCGGTGGCAGCGCGATTGGTGGCGGCAAAGGCAGTATCGTTGCCGCGGTCATTGGTGCGGTAGCGGGTGGCTTGATCGGTTCGGCCACTGAAGAAGGCCTGACCCGTACCCAGGGCGTGGAAATCACCGTGCGTGAAGACGACGGCAGCATGCGTGCCTATGTGCAGCAGGTTCAGGAAAACGAAGTGTTCCGTGTGGGTGAGCGTGTACGCATCTCCACCGTCGACGGCACCAGCCGCGTATCGCACTAAGTTCCAACCGTTAAAACAAAACCCCGATCAGGCAACTGATCGGGGTTTTGTTTTTCTGGCTTTTAATCGGCTGGCTAGGCAGCCTGTGCCGGGTTCTTGCGGCTCGCTACCACCATCACGGCATAGCCGATCAGGGCGGCGAACAGCGAACCGGTGAGGATACCCATGCGGTCCATGCCGGCGTATTCGCTGCTGTCCGCCACAAAGGCCAGGGAGCCGACGAACAGGCTCATGGTGAAGCCGATCCCGCAGAGAATCGCCACACCCAGGACCTGGCCCCAGTTGGCGCCGGCGGGTAGGGCAGCAATACCGGATTTAACCGCCAGCCAGGTCAGGCCGAACACACCGACGGTTTTCCCCAGCAGCAGGCCGATGGCGATGCCCATCGGCACCATGTGGGTGAAGCTCTCGACGGTGACGCCGCTCAGCGACAGGCCGGCGTTGGCAAACGCGAACAGCGGCAGGATGCCGTAGGCGACCCACGGATGCAGTGCATGTTCCAGGCTCAGAGAGGGCGAGGGCTCGGCATTTTTGGTGCGCAACGGGATGCAGAACGCCAGTGTCACCCCGGCCAGCGTGGCGTGGACACCACTCTTGAGCACGCAGACCCAGAGGATCAGGCCGATGATCATGTACGGGCCCAGCTTGACCACCCCCAGGCGATTCATCGCCACCAGCGCGGCAATACATGCGCCCGCCAGCATCAACGACAGGGTCGAGAGCGCGCCCGAGTAGAAGATCGCAATGATGATGATCGCGCCCAGGTCATCGATGATGGCCAGGGTCATCAGGAACAGCTTCAGCGACACCGGTACACGCTTGCCCAGCAAGGCCAGTACGCCCAGGGCGAAGGCAATGTCGGTGGCGGTCGGAATCGCCCAACCATTCAGGGCCGGTGGGTTGTCGCGGTTGAGGAACCAGTAGATCAGCGCTGGCACCAGCATGCCACCGACGGCGGCGGCACCTGGGAGGACGATCTGCGAAGGTTTGGACAGGTGACCATCGAGGACTTCACGCTTGACCTCAAGGCCTATCAGCAGGAAGAACAGGGCCATCAGGCCGTCGTTGATCCACAGCAACAGCGGCTTGGCGATTTTCAAGGCGCCGATCTGGGCCACCACGGGGGTGTCCAGCAAGCCGGTGTAGAGCCAGGACAGCGGTGAGTTGTTGATGATCAGGGCCAGGACTGCAGCGGCAATCAATAACAGACCGCTGGCAGCTTCCAACTGAAAGAAACGAGTGAAAGTGCTACGCAGAGGCAAGGTCGCTCTCCATCTATAGATTCAAAAGGTGGCACACCCTAACCTGTGCGGTTAGTTGTTAAAACAAAAGTTATATTCTTTTTTGTTATATGCCGTTACAACCCAAGCTGCACACAGCCTAGCAGTTGGCTGGCGTATTGAACCCCAGCTGTACCTGTGCGTTATGTAGGTTTTTTCCTAAGCTTAAGAATTGGCCTGTTGTCACCCTCAGGTTTCCTTCCGCCGTCATTGATTCCACGAGTAACCCACCATGAGCGACAGCCGCCAATGGGCCCGCGAAGCCATCCGCATCATCGAAGCCGACTTCCAGCGCAGTGCCGATACCCACCTGATCCCGTTGCCGTTGGCGGGGTTGCCGGGCATCGAACTGTACTTCAAGGATGAATCCAGCCATCCCACCGGCAGCCTCAAGCATCGGTTGGCCCGCTCGCTGTTTCTATATGCGCTGTGTAATGGCTGGCTCAAGCCGGGCGCCCCGGTGATCGAGGCGTCCAGCGGTTCGACGGCGATCTCCGAGGCCTACTTCGCTCGACTGCTGGGACTGCCGTTCATTGCGGTGATGCCGGCCAGCACTTCCCGGGAAAAGATCGCGCAAATCGAGTTCTACGGCGGCAAGAGCCACCTGGTGCAGGACCCGACGCAGATCTATGCCGAGTCCGAGCGCCTGGCCCGTGAGCACGATGGGCACTTCATCGATCAGTTCACCTACGCCGAGCGCGCCACCGATTGGCGGGCCAACAACAACATCGCCGAGTCGATCTTTCAGCAGATGCGTTTCGAGCGGCATCCGGAACCCAGTTGGCTGATTTCCAGCCCCGGCACCGGCGGCACCACCGCGACCCTGGGGCGCTACGTGCGTTACCGGCAGCACGCCACCCGGGTGCTCTGTGCCGATGCCGAGCGTTCGGTGTTCTTTGACTATTACCTGAGTGGCGATGCGAGCCTGCGCCTGGAGTGTGGTTCGCGTATCGAAGGCATCGGTCGGCCGCGGGTCGAGGCGTCGTTCCTGCCGAAGGTGATCGATGCGATGGTCAAGGTGCCGGACGCCTTGTCACTGGCGGCCATGCATTACCTGGCGCAACGCTTGGGTCGCAACGTCGGCGGTTCCAGTGGGACTAACCTGATTGGCGCGTTGATGGCGGCCCAGCAGATGGTCGCGGCGGGGGAGAGTGGGTCGATTGTGGCCATTCTGTGTGACGGCGGCGAGCGTTATGCAACCACCTACTACGATCAGGACTGGCTGAAGGCCCAGGGTTACGAGTTGAGTGGCTTGATCGCGGCCGTTGCGGCCAGCGTCGAGCGGGGTGAGGCACTGCCGGCCAGTGTGTTGCGCGCAAACATCTGACACAACGACTTGGTGGGAGCGAGTAATCCCGCTCCCACCAGGTGTTTAAGCTTCGATGCCCAGGATATCCCGAGCCACGGCTTCAGCAATGCGAATCCCATCGACGCCCGCCGAGAGAATCCCACCCGCGTAGCCAGCGCCTTCACCGGCCGGGAACAGGCCCTTGACGTTCAGGCTCTGCATCGACTCGTTACGGGTGATGCGCAGGGGCGACGAGGTGCGGGTTTCGATCCCGGTCAGCACCGCGTCATGCAGCGAGTAGCCGCGAATCTGCTTCTCGAATGCCGGCAGGGCTTCGCGGATGGCTTCGATGGCAAAGGCCGGCAATGCCAGCGCCAGGTCACCCAGGGCCACCCCAGGTTTGTAGGAAGGTTCGACGCTGCCCAGCGCGGTCGACGGCTTGCCGGCAATGAAGTCGCCGACCAGTTGCGCCGGTGCCTCGTAGTTGCTGCCGCCGAGCACAAAGGCGTGGGACTCCAGTTGCTCCTGCAACTCGATACCAGCCAGCGGGCCACCCGGGTAGTCCACTTCCGGGGTAATACCCACGACAATCCCGGAGTTGGCGTTGCGCTCGTTACGCGAGTACTGGCTCATGCCGTTGGTGACTACACGATTGGGCTCGGAGGTAGCTGCTACCACCGTACCGCCTGGGCACATGCAGAAGCTGTAGACCGAGCGACCGTTCTTGGCGTGGTGCACCAGTTTGTAGTCGGCGGCGCCGAGTTTCGGGTGACCGGCGTACTTGCCCAGGCGCGCACTGTCGATCAGCGATTGTGGGTGCTCGATGCGAAAACCCACGGAGAACGGCTTGGCCTCCATGTACACGCCGCGGCCGTGGAGCATGCGGAAGGTGTCGCGGGCACTGTGGCCCAGCGCCAGGATCACGTGGCGGGAGTGGATCTGCTCGCCGCTGGCCAGTTCGACGCCGGTCAGTTGGCCGTCTTCGATCAGCACGTCAGTGACCCGTTGCTGGAAGCGCACTTCGCCACCCAGGGCACGAATCTGCTCACGCATGTTTTCCACGACACCCGTCAGGCGGAACGTACCGATGTGCGGCTTGCTGACGTAGAGGATTTCATCCGGCGCGCCGGCCTTGACGAACTCGTGCAGGACTTTGCGGCCGTGGTGCTTGGGATCCTTGATCTGGCTGTACAGCTTGCCGTCGGAAAACGTACCGGCACCGCCTTCGCCGAACTGCACGTTCGACTCGGGGTTGAGCACGCTTTTGCGCCACAGGCCCCAGGTGTCCTTGGTGCGCTGGCGGACTTCGGTGCCACGTTCGAGGATGATCGGCTTGAAGCCCATCTGGGCCAGCAACAGCCCGGCGAAAATCCCGCAGGGACCAAAACCGACTACCACCGGGCGCTCGCTCAGGTCTTGTGGGGCGTGGCCCACGACCTTGTAGCTGACATCCGGGGCGGGATTGACGTTACGGTCATCGGCGAACGCCTGCAGCACCTTGGCCTCGTCCCGCAGGCTCAGGTCAATGGTGTAGATGAAGCACAGTTCGGAGGACTTTTTGCGCGCATCGTAGCTGCGCTTGAACAAGGTGAAATCGAGCAGGTCATCACTGGCGATGCCCAGGCGCTGCACGATGGCAGGGCGCAGGTCTTCTTCGGGATGGTCGATTGGCAGCTTGAGTTCGGTGATTCGTAACATGTCGGTATCCGGTTCGCGGGCGCACCAATGCGCCAAGGCGTTGCAAACCGCAGATTATAAGCCTCAACCGGGATTTCCAGTGAGGCTAAAACAACAGCTCGTCGCATCAGTCGCTGCGTGAGCCGCCAAAATAGGCGCAGCCACGTTGTACCTGATCGTTAACCCGCAACTCGGCGCTCATGAACTGGACGCTGGGGCGGCTCGGGTCGACGCAGCGTTGGGGAGCGATCCACAGTTCGACGCGTTGGTTATTGGCTTCGCTGCTGAGGTGAAAGCGCCCGTCACCCAATTGTTCTTCCAGATAGGGCAGGACCAGGGCCGGTTGTCCAGCGCGCTCGACCAGCATGCCCTTGCCACTGATCTTGACGCTCCAGTTGGGCGTATTGCCGCCGGCCTGCAGGATCAGTTTCTGGAAGTCTGGACTGTTGCAGGCACTCGTCGAGCGTTCCAGGCGATAGAGTTGCTGGACATCCAGTTGCGCCTGGCCGTCCGTAACTTTTGCCGAGGGTACCCGGCCACGCAGATCGGCGAATACCTGGTGCTGGGTCCCGGCCAGTGTGGCGGCCTCTTGCATGACGCTGGTGCTGGCGCCGTCATGCACGGCATACAGGGTGTTGCCCTGGCAGGGCTTGAACACCAGCTTGCCGTTGGCCATGCCGAGCTCGCCCTGCATGCGGGTCAGGCCAGCGGTGGAGGGCGCCTGGGGCGGACTCTCGAGCAACTGGCAACCGGCAAACAGCGGGAGCAGGGCGACAAACATCAGGGAACGGGCAGCACGCATCGTTGGGTCTCCAGGCAGGTGCCGACACGTTACGCAGGCAGGCCAGCGATCACAAGGCCAGTGTTGCCAGAGCCTATACAGGTGCGCCCTCTGCAACATTGTGTGCGATGTTCCTGTGGGCGGACGCCGCCGGGCATAGGCTACCCTGCGAGCAGGTTTTCCCATTGAATCAGGAGGGTGCACATGCACTGCAAGGTTTGGACGGTGTTGTTGGCAATGGTGGTATGCACCTCCAGTCAGGCTGCCGAGATCGGTTTCTCATCGGCCCTGGACTTCACCAGGATGGAACTGTTGTTAAAGGACATCGACAGATCCAGCACCGAGACCGTGGATTTGAGTGTCACACTTACCCCCCAGGCTGCTGAACGCATGCGCAAGGTCACTGCGGAGTCGATCGGACAGCCATTGACCCTGTTGATCAATGGCCGGGCGGTAAACACGGCCACCGTACATTCAGTGGTGGGTGCGCTGTTCCGGGTCTCGATATCGCGCGCCATTGCCAGGGAGCTGGTACCTAGCCTCCTGGAATGAAACAGTCACGATCAACCGACGTGGAAGGTCTGTCCGGTCTGCAAACCTTCCACGCTCTTGGCATAGGCCAGCCCGACATCGGCGCCGGCCACCGGTTTGTAGCCGCGGAAGTAGGGCGCATAGCTGCCCATGGCCTCTACCAGCACCGTAGGGCTGACCGAGTTGACGCGCAAGCCACGGGGTAGTTCGATGGCGGCGGCCCGCACGAAACTGTCCAGTGCACCGTTGACCAGTGCCGCCGATGCGCCGCTGCGAATCGGGTCGTGGCTGAGGACGCCGCTGGTGAAGGTGAACGAAGCGCCATCGTTGGCAAACTCACGGCCGATCAGCAGCAGATTGACCTGGCCCATCAACTTGTCTTGCAGGCCCAGGGCGAAACTTTGCGCGTCCATCTCGGCCAGGGGCGCGAAGGTCACGTTGCCAGCGGCGCAGACCAGGGCATCGAACTTTCCGGTCTTGCCGAACAGCTCGCGAATCGAGGCGCTGTCGCTGATGTCGACCTGGAAATCGCCACTGCTGCGGCCGATGCGAATGATCTCGTGACGTGCCGACAGCTCTTTGTCGACTGCCGAACCCACGGTGCCGCTGGCGCCAATCAATAGAATTTTCATCGTGCTGTTTCCTCAAGGGGTGAACGAGGTTTCAGTCTAGAGTGGTTTTTTGCTCGGATAAGCGTGCTAATAGGCAACCTTTGGTTTTCAAATGGAAACAATCCATGAGTGAAATGGATGACCTGGCGGCATTCGCCGTGCTGATCGAAGCCGGTAGTTTCACGTTGGCGGCGCAGCGCCTGGGCTGCAGCAAGGGCCAACTGTCCAAGCGCATCAGCCAGTTGGAAGCGCGATTCAGTGTGGTATTGCTGCAGCGCACCACGCGCCGGCTGAGTCTGACCGCGGCCGGTGCGGCGTTGCTGCCCCAGGCCCAGGCACTGGTGGTGCAGGTGGAGCGCGCACGCCAGGCGTTAGCGCGCCTGAAGGACGACATGGTCGGCCCAGTGCGGATCACCGTGCCAGTTTCATTGGGGGAGACGTTTTTTGATGGCTTGTTGCTGGAGTTTTCTCGCCAGTACCCGCAGGTGCAGATCGAGCTGGAGCTGAACAACAGTTACCGCGACCTGTCTCGCGACGGCTTCGACCTGGCGATCCGCTCCGAGGTCGCCAATGACGAGCGACTGGTGGCCAAGCCGCTGCTGGCCTGGCACGAAATGACCTGTGCCAGCCCGGCCTACCTCGAGCAGTTCGGTGAGCCCCAGGCCCCCCAAGCGTTGGCCGACCACCGCTGTCTGCTCAACAGCCACTACAGCGGCCGCGAAGAATGGCTGTATCACCAGCAGCACGAATTGCTGCGGGTACGGGTATCCGGGCCGTTCGCCAGCAACCACTACAACCTGTTGAAAAAAGCCGCCTTGGCTGGCGCCGGGATTGCGCGCCTGCCGTCCTACCTGTTGCAGGCGGAATTGGCTGACGGCCGTTTGCGCTGGCTGCTGCGTGACTACCAGACCCGCAGCATGCCGATGTATCTGGTGCACCCGTATCAAGGTGGCTTGCCCAGGCGTACCCAGGTCCTGGCCGATCACCTGATCGGTTGGTTCAAGCGCAGTGGGGAGGCGCTGGACCGCCTGTAATCAGTTGTCTGGCGCATAAAAAAACGGCCCGAAGGCCGTTTTCTCTTGACTGCCAGGGCTTAGCCGCCCAGATACGCTTCGCGCACCTTGGGGTCGGTCAGCAGGGCTTCACCAGTGCCTTGCATGACCACCCGGCCGTTCTCCAGAACGTAGGCGCGGTCGGCGATCTTTAATGCCTGGTTGGCGTTCTGCTCCACCAGGAACACCGTCACACCGTCCTTACGCAGTTGTTCGATGATATCGAAGATCTGCTGGATGATGATCGGGGCCAGACCCAGCGACGGCTCGTCGAGCAGCAGCAGCTTGGGTTTGCTCATCAGCGCCCGGCCGATGGCGAGCATTTGCTGCTCGCCGCCAGACATGGTGCCGCCGCGTTGGGCAAAGCGTTCCTTCAGACGTGGGAAAAGCCCCAGGACTTTGTCCATTTGCTCCTGGTAATCGCCCTTGTCGGTGAAGAATCCGCCCATGGCGAGGTTCTCCTCCACCGTCAGGCGGGAAAACACCCGACGACCTTCCGGCACCACGGCAATGCTCTTGCGCATGATCTGCGCCGAGGTCTGCCCCACGAGTTCTTCACCCAGGTAGCGGATGCTGCCACTGTGAGCCTGCGGCGAGCCGCAGAGGGTCATCAGCAGGGTCGA
This sequence comes from Pseudomonas sp. IT-P176, assembly GCF_949767245.1. Classification (NCBI taxonomy): domain Bacteria; kingdom Pseudomonadati; phylum Pseudomonadota; class Gammaproteobacteria; order Pseudomonadales; family Pseudomonadaceae; genus Pseudomonas; species Pseudomonas sp. IT-P176. Next base: position 121,389 of record NZ_CATKPN010000068.1, on the reverse strand, counting down.
CTTGCCGGCGCCGTTGGCACCGATCAGGGTGACGATTTCGCCCTGGCGGATTTCCACGTTGACGCTGTGCAGGGCCTGGATCTTGCCGTAGAAGGTGGAAACGTTATCGAATTGCAGCATTTACGCTTCCCCCAGGTAGGCTTTGATCACTTCAGGATTGTCACGGATCTGTTCCGGCGTGCCGTCGGCCAGCGGTGTGCCCTGGTTGATCACGACGATGTGGTCGGAAATGCTCATGACCAGTTTCATGTCGTGCTCGATCAGCAACACGGTGACGTTGTGTTCTTCACGCAGGACGCTGATCAGCGCCTTGAGGTCTTCGGTTTCCTTGGGGTTCAGGCCGGCGGCCGGTTCGTCGAGCATGAGGATCCGCGGACGGGTCATCATGCAGCGGGCGATTTCCAGGCGCCGTTGCTGACCGTAGGCCAGGGTGCCGGCGGTACGGTTGGCGAACTCCTTGAGGTTGACCTTCTCCAGCCAGTACTCGGCAAACTCCATGGCCTCGCGTTCGCTTTTGCGGAACGACGGGGTCTTGAACAGGCCGGCCAGGAAGTTGGTGTTCAGGTGACGGTGTTGCGCGATCAAGAGGTTCTCGACCGCGGTCATGTCCTTGAACAACCGCACGTTCTGGAACGTACGCACCACACCTTTGAGGGCAATCTTGTGGCCGGGCAGGCCTTCGATCGGCTCGCCGTCCAGCAGGATGCTGCCGCCGCTCGGCTTGTAGAAACCGGTGAGGCAGTTGAACACGGTGGTCTTGCCAGCGCCGTTGGGACCGATCAGGGCCACGACCTGTTTTTCCTTGACGGTCAGGGCCACGCCGTTGACCGCCAGCAGGCCGCCGAAGCGCATGCTCAGATTTTCGACTTTGAGGATCTCACGGCTCATTTTCGCAGCTCCATGTGAGGACGTTGCATGGGCAGCAGGCCTTGAGGACGCCAGATCATCATCAGCACCATCAAGGCGCCAAACATCAACATGCGGTACTCGCTGAACTCACGCATCATTTCCGGCAGCAGGATCATCACCACGGCGGCAAGAATCACCCCCAGTTGCGAGCCCATGCCACCCAATACGACGATGGCGAGAATGATCGCCGACTCGATGAAGGTGAAGGACTCCGGTGTGACCAGGCCCTGACGGGCAGCAAAGAAGCTCCCGGCAAAACCGGCAAAGCTGGCACCCAGGGTGAAGGCCGACAGCTTGATGACCGTGGGGTTGAGACCCAGGGCACGGCAGGCGATTTCGTCTTCACGCAGGGCTTCCCAGGCACGGCCGATCGGCATGCGCAGCAAGCGGTTGATCACGAACAACGCACCGAGGGCCAGCAACAGGGCAACCAGGTAGAGGAAGATCACCTTGTTGATCGAGTTGTACGGCAGGCCGAAGTACTCGTGGAACGTCTGCAGCCCTTCGGCGGCCTTACGTTCGAAAGTCAGACCGAAGAACGTAGGCTTCTCGATGTTGCTGATGCCGTTCGGGCCGCCGGTGAGGTCGGTCAGGTTACGCAGGAACAGGCGGATGATCTCGCCAAAACCCAGGGTCACGATCGCCAGGTAGTCGCCGCGCAAGCGCAGTACCGGGAAGCCGAGCAGGAAGCCGAAAGTGGCCGCCATCAACCCGGCGATAGGCAGGCAGATCCAGAAGCTCAGGCCGTAGTAATGCGACAGCAGCGCATAACTGTAGGCGCCGACGGCGTAGAAGCCGACGTAACCCAGGTCGAGCAGGCCAGCCAGGCCGACCACGATGTTCAGGCCCAGGCCGAGCATCACATAGATCAGGATCAGGGTGGCGATATCCACCGCCCCACGCGAGCCGAAGAACGGCCAGACCAGGGCGCCGACGATCAGGGCCAGGATGATCCAGCGCTGAGTGGTGGGCAGGGTCAGGAAGTTGCTGGCCTTGGCCGGGATCAGCGGCATGTTTGGCGAGGATTTCCACGCCGCGCTGATCTGGTGGCTGAACAGGACCCGCAAAAACATCAGGACCGAACACAGGGCGATGGTCGCCAGGATGGCCGGGCTGGTGTTGTGGACTTCCAGGTTGATGCCGACGATGGTCAGTTTCAGACCCAGTACCGGGTAGGCCACGGCCCACACCAGCAAGGCGCTGAACAGCGCCGATTTAAGATTCCTAGTCATACTTTCTCAACCTCCGGACGGCCCAGAATGCCGGTCGGACGGAACAACAGCACCAGAACCAACAAGCCGAATGCCACGACGTCCTTGTACTGGTCGCCGAAGATGTCAGCACCGAATGCTTCAGCCACACCCAGCACCAGACCGCCAAGCATGGCGCCCGGAATACTGCCGATGCCGCCCAGTACCGCGGCGGTGAAGGCCTTGAGCCCGACCAGGAAGCCGGCGTTCGGGTTGATCACACCGTATTGCATGCTCAGCAGAACGGCCGCGATCGCCGCCAGTGCAGCACCGATGATGAAGGTCAGGGCAATGATGTTGTTGGTGTTGATACCCAGCAGGTTGGCCATCTTGATGTCTTCGGCGCAGGCGCGGCAGGCACGACCCAGGCGCGAACGGGAGATGAACATCGTCAGGCCAAGCATGGCCACCAGCGTCACCACGAACACCACGATCTGCATGTAGGAAATCATTACTTCCGATGCACCGCCTGGCCCAATGGAGAAGTTGCCCGGGATCAGGTTGGGAATGGACTTGTCCTTGGAGTCTTGCGCCAGCAGAACCGTGTTCTGCAGGAAAATCGACATGCCGATGGCGGAGATCAGCGGAATCAGACGGTTACTGCCACGCAATGGGCGGTAGGCGATCCGTTCGATGCTGTAGCCGTAGGCACTGGTAACGACGATGCTCGCGATGAAGGCTGCGGTCATCAACAACGGGACGCTGTCGAGTCCCATCATGGCCAGCCCGGCGATGGCGATGAACGCCACGTAGGAACCGATCATGTAGACCTCGCCGTGGGCGAAGTTGATCATTCCAATGATGCCGTAAACCATCGTATAGCCGATGGCGATCAGGGCATACGTGCTGCCAACGGTCAGACCGTTAACCAGCTGTTGGAAAAAGTGATAGAGGTCAGGCATTACAACGCTCCTAAAAACCTGATACGCATTTCACTGGTGGAGTCATTTTCCCGCTCGAGCCCCGAGGATCTGCATCCTCTTCGGGCATGAGGTTTGCCAGCGAACCGCTGATGACGGTTTTGAGATTTTCAGGTGGGGAGGCTTGCGGATCACGCAGGCGCGGCCCATACATTCGTAAAACAAAGCCCACGGCACGCCGTGGGCTTTGTTGGCAGTCAGTCAGGCAAGGCCTTACTGAGGCGAAACTTCGGTTTTAGGTTTACCGAAGTGCCACTGGTAGACCACGAACTTGAAGTCTTTCAGGTCGCCCTTGGCGTCGAAGCTCAGGTCGCCAGTCGGGGTTTTGAAAGTACCGGCGTGGATGGCTTCTGCCACCTTGGCCGCGTCTTCGCTCTTGGCTGCAGTGATGCCGCCGGCGATGACTTCAACAGCCGAGTACGCCGGGAACACGAACGGGCCGCTCGGGTCTTCTTTCTTGGCCTTGAATGCATCAGCCAGGGCAACGTTGGCCGGGTCCTGGTCGAAGGACTTCGGCAGGGTTACCAGCAGGCCTTCGGAAGCGTCCTTGGCGATCTGCGAGATGGAGTCGTTACCCACGCCTTCCGGACCCATGAACTTGGCTTTCAGGCCTTTTTCCTGGGATTGACGCAGGATCAGGCCCAGCTCCGGGTGGTAGCCGCCGTAGTAGACGAAGTCGACGTTGGCTTGCTTGAGCTTGGCGATCATCGAGGAGAAGTCTTTGTCGCCGGCGTTGATGCCTTCGAACACGGCAACCTTGACGCCTTTCTTCTCGAGGGTTTGCTTGACGGCGGTGGCGATGCCTTCACCGTATTGCTGTTTGTCGTGCAGGACGGCAACGATTTTCGGTTTGACGTGATCGGCAATGTAGTTACCGGCGGCAGGGCCTTGGGCGCTGTCCAGGCCGATGGTACGGAAGACCATTTTGTAACCACGGGCGGTGATGTCCGGGCTGGTGGCAGCCGGGGTGATCATGATCACGCCTTCGTCTTCGTAGATGTCCGAAGCCGGTTGAGTGGAGCTGGAGCACAGGTGACCGACCACGAACTTGACGCCATCGTTGACGACTTTGTTGGCAACGGCCACGGCTTGTTTTGGATCGCAGGCGTCATCGTATTCAACGGCTTCGAGTTTCTTGCCGTTGACGCCGCCTTTGGCGTTGATTTGTTCGATGGCCATTTTGGCGCCACTGAACTGCATGTCGCCGTATTGGGCTACAGGGCCGGTTTTAGGGCCGGCAATGCCGATCTTGATGGTGTCAGCTGCGAACGAATGGCTGGCAACCCCGGCCAGAACCATAGCGGCAAACAGTTTGGAAATCTGCTTAGTAGCCTTATTCATAGTGCTCCACTCTTACTGTTGTAATTTTTATAGTTCTGGCGGCCTGAGGCGCAGAACCGGTAGATGACCTAAGTCTCTCGCGGAAATGCCCCTGGCAACTGTACCGGTACAGTGTAGAGCGCCGGTTGTTCGCTTGAAAAGCTGGCTGCTGGGGGCAAAACCTGGTGGTGTCGCTTTATTGAAAGAAAAAGACAGAATAACGCCATGGCTTTGGCCGGCTTATAGCTGAATCAGCAGCATTGCCTGGGCGTTCCGGTACTTTTAGTTCGATGACGCATTTGAATCCGGGTTTTTCTGCCAGAGCACCAACGTTATGATTGCGTCGATTTCATTTGCGGACAGGACCCATGACTCAAGAACCTAGCACCCTCTATGCCAAGCTGCTTGGTGAAACTGCATCTATTACCTGGAAGGAACTGGAACCGTTCTTTGCCAAGGGCGCCCTATTGTGGGTCGATCCTGGCCTGGATTTGATCGCCGCTGCCGAGGCGGTGGCGCAGGACGAAGGCGAGAAAGTGGCTGCCTGGCTGGCCGCCGACCAGCTCGCGAAGCTGTCTGAAACGCGGGCGCTGGATCTTTTCGAGCGCGATCCAGAACTGTGGGCTGTGGTGGTTTCACCGTGGATTCTGATCCAGGAAAGGGCGCCGGTTTAACGCAGCGCACCCGTTTGGTGCGAAGGCTCCTCCGAGTAAAGTGTGTAGCGGAGTAGCGTGATGGCACGTTGCCGTAGAGAAAGGCCACAGCCAGGCCTGATCGAGGGTGACGTTCGCGTAATGGGAACAGTTTATTGAGCAGCCGAATGGCTGCTTAATTGTTTCTGGATGTACCTTGCTGACCTTTGTTTGACCATTCCGGCTGGTGGCGCACGCGGCTTTCCCAAGTCTCGGTGAATCAGCGACTATTCGCAGACTTTCTATCGCGCAGAGGCATATCAATGGCATCGTTACCTTCACTTGCGTTCGCCGGCATCGGCTTGATGGGCTTGCCGATGTGTCGTCGCCTGCTGGCTGCGGGTTATCCGCTGACGGTGTGGAATCGTCATCCGCAAAAGTGCGCTGCCCTGGTCGAGGCGGGTGCCCGGCAGGTGGCGAGCCCGGCCGAACTCTGTGATCACGCCGACCTGGTGATGTTGTGCCTGGCCAATACCGAGGTGGTGCGCGAGGTGGTGTTTGGTCCGGCGGGCGTGGCCAGTGGCGCGAAGGCTGGACAGTTGCTGGTGGATTTCTCCAGCCTGGAACCGACCGCCACCCGGGGCATGGCCGCGCAACTGGCCAGCGACTGCGCCATGGGCTGGCTCGATGCACCGGTGTCCGGTGGCGTGCCCGGTGCCGAGGCTGGGAGCCTGGCGATCATGGTTGGAGGGGAAGCGGCTGATCTGGAGCGGGTTCGCGCCGTGCTGCTCAACCTCGGCCAGCGAGTCACGCACATGGGCGCGGTGGGGGCGGGGCAGGTGACCAAGGCTTGCAACCAGATGATCGTGGCCTGCAATGCCCTGGTGATTGCCGAAGTGGTGGCGCTGGCCGAGCGTTCAGGTGTCGATGCAAGCCGGTTGGCGGACGCCTTGAGCGGCGGTTTTGCCGACTCCAAACCGCTGCAGATACTGGCTCCGCAGATGGCCGAAAGCCGCTTTGAACCGGTGAAGTGGCACGTGCGGACCCTGCTCAAGGACCTGGATGGCGCCGTGCAGTTTTCTCGCGAGCAGGGTTCGGCGACGCCAATCAGTGGCCTGGCCGCACAGCTGATGCGCTTGCACGGTGGCCAGGGCTTCCTGGAAAAGGACCCGGCAACCTTGATTCATCTGTATCGCGCACCAGCGACAAAGTGCTGACCGGCTGTAAGGGATTACGCTGGTTGAGCTCATTGAGAATCGGCCGCAGCTCAGCCAGCGGCACTGGGCAGCTCATCAGGTAACCCTGGATGAAATCGCAGCCAAAACGTTCGAGGAAGCGGTACTGCTCGAAGGTTTCGACGCCCTCGGTGACTACCTGCAACTGCAGGGTATGGGCCATGACAATAATGGCCTGGACGATTTCCATGTCTTGCGTTGAATCCGGGATGTCCTGGATGAATGAACGGTCGATTTTCAGCGTGTTCAAGGGCAGGCGCTTGAGGTAGGCGAGGGACGAGTAGCCGGTGCCGAAGTCATCAATGGACAGGGAAACCCCAAGGGCACGGATTTGCTTGAGCAGCACCAGGGTGTTGGTGATGTTGCCCATCAACGCGTTCTCGGTGACCTCCAACTCCAGCCTGTCAGCCGCTACCCCGGCCGAGTGCAGGGCCTGCTCGATTTCGTCGGCCAGCTCCGTGCGCGCCAGGTTGAGCGGGGAGCAGTTGACCGCGATTTTCAGCGAGTCGCAGCCGTGTCGGGACAGTTCGCCGAGGTCTGCACAGGCTTTGCGCAGCACCCAGTTGTCGAGTTCGGCAATCAGCCCGTTGGCCTCGGCAATGGCGATGAAACGGTCGGGTGCCAGCACGCCGTGGAGCGGATGCTGCCAGCGGATCAGGGCCTCCAGCTTGGTCACCTGGCCGGTCCGCAGGTCGTAGATCGGCTGGTAATACAGCAGCAGCCCGCTGTCGTCGCGCAGGGCGTTGCGCAGTTCTTCTTCGAGTTGCAGGGCCACCGTTGCCCGGGTTTTCAACTGCTCGTTGAAAAAATGCACACCGTTACGCCCATTGGCCTTGGCTTGGTACAGCGCCAGGTCGGCGTGTTTGAGCAGTTCCTCGCAGTGCTGGCCATCGTCGGGGAACACGCTGATGCCAATGCTCGTGGTCATGACCATGCGCCGTCCGGCCAGCTCGATCGGCGCTTTCATTTTCTGCATGATGCGCTCAGCCACTTGCTGGGCCTCCTCGCGATCCAGAAGATTGACCAGCACGCAGAACTCATCGCCGCCAAACCGTGCGACCACGTCGTCATGGCTGCGGACCGAGCTTTTGATATGCCCGGCAATTACCTTCAATAGGCTGTCCCCGGCATCATGGCCAAGGCTATCGTTGATGCGCTTGAAGTGATCGATATCAAGGAACATGATCGCCAGCTTGCCACCCTGTGCGGTTTTCTCCGCAAGCTTCTCGGCAAAGATCTGGTTGAAGCCGCGACGGTTGATCAGGTTGGTCAGGGGGTCGTAATGCGCCACTTGCTGCAACGACTGCCGGGCTTGGTCCAGTTGGCAGAGCAGGGCATTGACCCGGCACAGGTCACGCTCCTTGTGTTGCAGTTTGCGGTCCGCCAGTGCTGCGCTGACGCTGCTGCCGATCACCAGCAAGGTGATCACGGTGATCGTCACACCCAGTTGCAGCGGGTTGTGGGGCACCGCGAGTGGGGCCGGCACGCCCTCCGGTAGCACCAGCATCATGGCCCACATGCCAGTGAAGTGCATGCTGACAATGCCGCCCCCCAGCAACAGGCTGGTCGCGTACTTGAGCAGTTGGTGCAGCACCCCGCTGCCAGTGCGCAGGCAGTGCGAGAGCAGCAAGGCGACGGCGCTGGCGAGAATGGCGATGATGATCGATACGACGAACAATCCTGGCGCGAAGTAGATCTGGGCGCTGGAACGCATGGCTGCCATGCCCACGTAATGCATGGCGGCAATCCCCACTCCGACACCGATCGAGGCGCTGACGTACTGCCAGGGACGCGGCTCTGGATGGCTCAGGGTGTCCATGGCCAGGAAGGCGGCAAGAAAGGCAATCAGCAGCGAAAGCAGGGTAATCGACAGGTCATAGTGGATGGTGATCGGCGCCTGGAACGCCAGCATGCCGATGAAGTGCATGGCCCAGATGCCACCCGCCAGACAGCCGGCTCCGACCCAGCGCCAGCGCCTTTGCGAGCGTGGATCTTCGGCATGGCCAACCCGCTCCGCCATGTCCAGAGTGGCAAAACTGGCTGCGCAGGCGACCAGATAGGCCAGCAGCACCAACGCCGGGTCGTGGCTGCAGTTGAGTATGACCTGGCCGCCGCTTGCGGGCAGTTCGCTGCTGAAATGCCATCCTAGCCAGGCCATCGCATGCCCCGTCGTTGAAACGTCTCGCAGGCGCCATGAACGCTGGCGAATGGCTGGAGTATAGAAGCCGGCAGCGCAGTGAAAGTGGTGATGGCGCATTGCCTCTTATTATTTTGAACTTAGCTATATAGCGTTTAGAAATATAGCTGGGGAATGCGAGTCGCGGCCTTCGATAAGCCGACATCAGCCTTACGAATAATTACAGACAGCGCGCAGGCGCCTGACTAGATTGCAGGTTCCGGGTTGGCAGTAGCGCGCCCATAACAATAAATAAAAAGAGACGGACCCATGCAGAACTCGACCCAAGCGGCGAATGCCTGGCGCATTCTGTTCCTGCTGTTCCTGGCCAATCTGTTCAACTTCTTCGACCGCACCATTCCGGCCATCATCATCGAGCCGATCCGCATGGAGTGGCACCTGAGCGACTTTCAGCTGGGGATCATCGGAACTGCATTCACCATCGTCTATGCGATTGCCGGACTGCCACTGGGGCGGATGGCCGACACCGGTTCGCGCAGCAAGCTGATGGGCTGGGGGCTGGCGGTGTGGAGCGGGCTGACGGCGGTCAATGGGCTGGTGGGCAGTTTCTGGAGTTTCCTGATCGTGCGCATGGGCGTGGGCATCGGTGAGGCCAGTTACGCCCCAGCCGCCAACTCGCTGATCGGCGACCTGTTTCCTGCCCATCGCCGGGCGCGGGCGATGGGCATTTTCATGCTCGGACTGCCCCTGGGCCTGTTGCTGGCGTTCTTCACCATCGGCGCCATGGTCAAGGCCTTCGATAGCTGGCGTGCACCCTTTTTCATCGCGGCAGTGCCGGGGTTGATCCTGGCGGTCTTCATGTTCTTCATCAAAGAGCCCAAGCGCGGTGCGGCGGAAACCGTGCAGATATCCCAGGAACGGGTCGACCGGCCGATTCGTCGGGTCCTGGCGATTCCGACCTTTCTCTGGCTGGTGATGGCCGGCCTGTGCTTCAACTTCGCCACCTATGCCTGCAACTCGTTCCTGGTGCCGATGCTGCAGCGTTATTTCCTGCTGCCGCTGCAGGATGCAGCCGTGGCCACCGGGGTGATTGTCGGGGTTACCGGGTTGTTTGGCTTGACGCTGGGCGGCTGGGTGGCCGACAAGATTCATCAGCGGGTGGCCAGTGGTCGGCTGTTGTTCGCGGGCTTCAGCCTGATTATCTCGACCCTGTGTACGGCGTGGGCGCTGCATGCCGGGCGAATTGAAATCGGGGTGTTCGTGGCGGTGTTCAGCCTGGGCTGGTTGTTTGCCTACAACTTCTATACCTGCGTATACACGGCGATCCAGGACGTGGTTGAACCGCGCTTGCGGGCGACGGCCATGGCGCTGTTCTTCGCCGGGTTGTATCTGTTGGGGGGCGGTCTGGGGCCCGTGGTGGTCGGCGGGCTGTCCGATCACTTCGCCCATACGGCGATGCAAGCGGCGGGTGCCGAGCAGATGACCGAAGCCTTCAAGGCCGTCGGCCTGCACGATGCGATGTACCTGATTCCGGTCGCGCTGTTGCTCACCATGGTCTTCCTGTTCCTGGCAGCGCGCTGTTTTGTCCGCGATGCCAAGCGCATGAAGGAGGGGATGGGGACGGTGGTTGAGCCTGGAGTTGGTGCGGTGTCTGCGGGTTAAGCACCACAGCCTTCGGCAGATCCCACAGAAAAGCAAAAGGCCCGCATCGCTGCGGGCCTTTTTGATCGCGGTGCAAGGCGGGGGGTTAACCCGCCACCAGCACCCGGATCGCCTCCAGGCGCAGGGCCGCTTTGTCGAGCATGGCCAGGCCTTGTTCGCGCTGGTGGCGCAGGGCAACCAGCTCGCTGTCACGCACCGTCGGGTTGACGGCTTGCAAGGCGGTCAGGCGCGCCAGTTCTTCATCGGTGTCGGCTGCCAGGCGGCGTTGTGCTTCGGCTACCCGTTCAGCGTGGCGCGGGGTGATCTTCTCTTCGCCGGCGTTGATGCGCGGTGTCAGTTGATCACGCTGGGCCTGGATGAACTTGTTGGCGCTGGCGCGGGGCACGCTTTCGAGCTGGTCGTTGAGGGTCTCGAACGACACCCGGCTCGACAGGTCGTTGCCATTGGTGTCCAGCAGACAGCGCAGGGCTGCCGGCGGCAGGTAACGGCCCAGTTGCAACGAGCGTGGGGCGACCACTTCGCTGACGTAGAGCAGTTCCAGCAACACGGTGCCGGGCTTGAGTGCCTTGTTCTTGATCAGCGCGACCGCGGTGTTGCCCATCGAGCCGGACAGTACCAGGTCCATGCCACCCTGAACCATCGGGTGCTCCCAGGTGATGAATTGCATGTCTTCGCGAGACAGCGCCTGGTTGCGGTCGTAGGTGATGGTCACGCCTTCGTCGTCGCCCAGCGGGAAGCTGGCGTCGAGCATTTTTTCACTCGGTTTGAGGATCAGGGCGTTTTCCGAGTGGTCTTCGCTGTCGATGCCGAAGGCGTCGAACAGGGTTTCCATATAGATCGGCAGGGCGAACTGATCGTCCTGTTCAAGGATCGCTTCGACCAGGGCATCGCCTTCGCCAGCACCGCCGGAGTTGAGTTCCAGCAGGCGGTCACGGCCGCTGTGCAGCTCGGCTTCCAGGGCTTCGCGAGTCCCGCGGGCCTCATCGATCAGCGCTTGCCACTCGCCGTCGTCGGCTTCTTCCAGCAGCGGCAGCAGGCGTGGGCCGAACTGGTGCTGCAAGGCGTTGCCGGTCGGGCAGGTGTTGAGGAATGCGTTCAGTGCTTCGTGGTACCACTGGAACAGGCGCTCTTGCGGGCTGGTTTCCAGGTACGGCACGTGCAACTCGATGACATGCTTCTGGCCGATCCGGTCCAGACGACCGATCCGCTGTTCCAGCAGGTCCGGGTGCGCAGGCAGGTCGAACAGCACCAGGTGATGGGAGAACTGGAAGTTGCGACCTTCACTGCCGATTTCCGAGCAGATCAGTACCTGGGCACCGAATTCTTCATCGGCAAAGTAGGCCGCTGCACGGTCACGCTCGAGAATGTTCATGCCTTCATGGAACACCGTGGCCGGGATGCCGGAGCGCACGCGCAGGGCGTCTTCCAGGTCCATCGCGGTTTCGGCGTGGGCACAGATCACCAGGACCTTGGTGCGCTTGAGCATCTTCAACTGGTCGATCAGCCATTCCACGCGTGGGTCGAACTTCCACCAGCGTTGTTCTTCGTCGGCATCCGGTTGGGCCTGGAAGCTGACTTCCGGGTACAGCTCGGCGTGATCGCCCAGCGGCAGCTCGAGGTACTCGTCCGGGCACGGCAGCGGGTACGGGTGCAGCTTGCGCTCAGGGAAACCTTGCACTGCGGCGCGGGTGTTGCGAAACAGCACGCGGCCAGTGCCGTGGCGATCCAGCAATTCGCGGACCAGGCGGGCGCTGGCTTCGATGTCGCCATCGTTGACCGCGGTCAGCAGGGCTTCGCCCTCGTCGCCGAGGAAACCCTGGATGGTCTTGTGGGCGGCCGGGGACAAGCGGCCCTGGTCCATCAGTTCCTGAACGGCTTCGGCCACCGGGCGATAGTTCTCGCTCTCGGCGCGGAAGGCCTTGAGGTCATGGAAACGGTTCGGATCAAGCAGGCGCAGACGGGCGAAGTGGCTGTCCTGGCCCAGTTGTTCCGGGGTGGCAGTCAGCAGCAGGACGCCAGGGATGGTCTCGGCGAGTTGTTCGACCAGCGAGTACTCGGGGCTGACCTGGTCTTCGTGCCACACCAGGTGGTGAGCTTCGTCGACCACCAGCAGGTCCCAGCCCGCAGCGAACAACGCATCCTGGGCTTTCTCGTCGTCGACCAGCCACTCCAGGGCTACCAGCGCGAGCTGGGTGTCTTCGAACGGGTTGCTGGCATCGCTTTCGATAAAACGTTCTTCGTCGAACAGCGCGACCTGCAGGTTGAAGCGCCGGCGCATTTCAACCAGCCATTGGTGCTGGAGGTTTTCCGGCACCAGGATCAGCACGCGGTTGGCGCGACCGGAGAGCAGTTGGCGATGGATCACCAGGCCGGCTTCGATGGTTTTACCCAGGCCCACTTCGTCCGCCAGCAGAACCCGCGGCGCAATACGGTCGGCCACTTCACGGGCAATGTGCAACTGGTGCGCGATAGGTTGTGCGCGCACGCCACCCAGGCCCCAGAGCGACGACTGCAACTGGCGGCTGGTGTGTTCCAGGGTGTGGTAACGCAGGGAGAACCAGGCCAGTGGGTCGATCTGCCCGGCGAACAGACGGTCGCTGGCCAGGCGGAACTGGATGAAGTTCGACAGTTGGGTTTCGGGCAGGGTGACCGGCTCGTTCTCTGCGTTGAGCCCATGGTAGACCAGCAGGCCGTCGACGTCGTCGACTTCGCGCACGGTCATTTTCCAGCCTTCGAAGTGCGTAATGGTGTCGCCCGGCGAAAACCTCACGCGGGTGAGGGGCGCATTCCGTAGCGCATACTGGCGGGTGTCGCCAGTGGCCGGGTAGAGCACGGTCAGCAAGCGACCGTCCTGTGCCAGAACGGTGCCTAGACCTAGCTCTGCTTCGCTGTCACTAATCCAGCGTTGCCCCGGTTGATACTGCTGCGCCATGCTGCCTGACTCCCGCCTTGAAAAAGCCGACTATCTTAACGGATCGCTGCCTTCAGAGCCAAAGGACTCTCATAAAAACTACTAGTCTTACGGTAGCGCATCGAGCCGATTGGTGATTGTGAGTGTCAACTGGCTCACAAGTTTGCGACCGATGGCTCAAGTCGCTGGTCAAACAGCCGACAGCCTGCCGACAGGAGACCCTTACCATGCTGCCACCCATGCTTCCCTTGAGCGCCGTGCCGATTACCTCCCAGCAGGATCCGGTACGGCCACGCCCGGACATCATGCCGGTGGCACCGGTGCAGCCCAGCTCCAGCGAGAGCACGATCGACCTGCAACAGCGCGATCCCGAGGAAGCGGCGATGGGGTTGCGTGAACAGCAGCGGCGTCAGTTGGCCCGCGATAAACGCCGGCGCGAAGCTGGCGACGATCCGCAGGTACCCCTGGCGGTGCCGGGCGACGAGTTGAATGCCGATAACACTGTGCCAGTGGTGGCGGTGATGGACGATCAGCCGCGCCAGGGGTTGTGGGTCGATATCGAGGTTTGAACGGCGAGCCGCCTTTGTGGTGTTGCGGGTGGCTGGTCTTCGTTGGCCAGAGGCCGCATTATTGCTCAACCTTGAGCGGGCAGGGTGACGTGGGTCGCTGTGCCGCGCCTGTATTGAACTGGAAGACGTAAGCCACGCCATGAGCCAAGACGACAAGCTGATCGATCTCAACACCGAGCGCGCCAAGCGTGTGCATGACCTCAATGAGAAGCGCCTGAACGAAGTGCGCCAGGCATTCGAGCAGGCCATGCCGCTGGGCAAAGCGAAGAAAAAGCCGAAGAACAAACCGAAAAAGCGTTGACCCCACCCTGCATCTGTTGATGCAGGTCAGTTATTTCCCCGCCTTTACGCCCTGTCTTGGGCGACATTGATCCCGGTCAATTTTCTCCTGTGCCTGATTGGTTAACTTAGACCCATCGCAACGAGGCAAGCACAGGAGGCTGGTCATGTTTTTCGACAATGTGGTGATCGCCGGAGTGCTGACCGTCAGCCTCATGGTTCTGTTTTTCGTTGGGTTTGGATTTTTTATCTGGAAAGACTCGCATAAGCGCAAGAAGCCTTAGGTCTTTCTGGGAGCACGAGCACGCAAGGCATTTTGGGCAACTTCGGTTGCCCTTTTTTTTGGTTTGGATTTTTTGGGCATATCCGTTGCTGCGGTAACGGCTGCTTAGGGTTTGGTGTTTTTTCCAACAAAAAAGGCGCGACCTCCAGGAGGGCGCGCCTTTTTATGTGCAGCTTTGAATCAGCTACCCAGGGCCTTCGAGGCCAGCCAGAACAGGCCGGCGGACAGGGCCACCGTGGCTGGTAGGGTCAGGACCCAGGCCAGCAGGATGGTTTTCACGGTTCCGCCTTGCAGGCCGCTTTTGTTGGCGACCATGGTGCCGGCGACACCCGAGGACAGGACGTGGGTGGTCGATACCGGCAGGCTGAAGATGTTGGCCATGCCGATCATGCACGCGGCGGTGATCTGGGCCGACATGCCTTGTGCGTAGGTCATGCCTTGTTTACCGATCTTCTCGCCGATGGTCAGTACCACGCGTTTCCAGCCGACCATGGTGCCCAGGCCGAGTGCCAGGGCGACTGCCAGAATCACCCAGAATGGCGCGTATTCAGTGGTGGCGGTCAGGTCTTTGCGCAGCTTGTCGAGGTCGGCCTTTTCACGGGCGTCGAGGCCAGGCAGCTTGCCGACTTTCTTCGCAGTGTCGTCCAGGCAGAGCAGGTAGCGACGTACTTCGATGCGGCTTTCGTGCGGCAGCGAGTGGTAGTCGGCTACACCCTTGAGGGTGCCCAGCAGCGCGCTGATGGTCGGTTCGGTCTGTTGCGGATTGCAACGGAATTTCTCCGGCAGGTCTTCCTTCACGCTTTTGCCCAGGGCCAGGAACTCGCCCAGGGTGGCCTCGTTACGCTGATAGAACTGGCTCAGGTGCAAGGTCGCATCGCGAGTCCGCTCGATCTGGTAGGTGGTGCTGTTCAGGTCGAGAACGAACTGCGCCGGGACGATACCGATCAACACCAGCATGATCAGGCCGATGCCTTTCTGGCCATCGTTGGAGCCGTGCACGAAGCTCACCGCCATTGCCGAGATCACCAGGACCAGACGGTTCCAGAACGGCGGGTGTTTCTTGTCGTCGATCTTGCGGCGCTGGTCCGGGGTCTTGTGCATCTTGGACAGCGGGCGCCACCATTTGAGGCCCAGCAGTACCAGGGCAGCCACCGCGAAGCCGGCCATTGGCGAGAGCACCAGCGAGGCGCCGATGTCGATAGCCTTCTGCCAGTTAACCCCGTCAACCAGTGGAATATCGTTGATCAGGGCGTTCGCCAGGCCAACACCGAGGATCGAACCGATCAGGGTGTGGGAGCTGGAGGCCGGAATACCGAAGTACCAGGTGCCCAGGTTCCAGGTGATGGCCGCCGCGAGGAGCGAGAACACCATTGCCAGCCCGTGGCCGGTGTTCACATTGATCAACAGTTCTACCGGCAGCAAATGGACAATGGCATATGCCACGCCCACGCCGCCCAGCAACACGCCAAGGAAGTTGAATACACCGGAGAAGAACACCGCCAGGTGGGGCGGCATGGCCTTGGTGTAGATAACAGTGGCTACCGCGTTAGCGGTGTCATGAAAGCCGTTGATGAACTCGAAGGCGAGGACAAAGGCCAGGGCGAGCAAGAGGCTCACAAGCACCCAAGCATCCAGTCCGCTGAATAAATCGATCATGAAGGTTTTCTGACCCGGTCATAAGGGGGCGCGATTATGCCAGAAAAGATGGTTAATCGATGCATCAGGTGCCGATCGGCAACATGTTTCATTCATTTAGTTTGTAACAAGACCCTAAGCCCCAGTCGCAGCGTAGGGTTTTTAACCCCTTGATTTTATTGGGTGCTTCGCCAGAAATCAGGTTTCCGTCGCCTCGGTCAATGGGGGATAACGCTGTATGAAATTTCTGAAATGAGGGGTCAGCTTTTAAGCCGTTCGTCTCAATTGGCGGGCAATGGCGGCCCGCGCCTGTCTTCAGCAGGCGCGGTGACGGAGCAACCTGCCCAGCGGCTGAGGGCAAGTTTTGAGCAACACTCAAGCGTTGGCGCTAGGGCTCTTCGGCCTTGAGGTCCTTTTCCATCTTTTGCAATTCCTGGCTGAATGCCTGGTCCTGAACGCTGGCGCGCTTACGCCACGGTTTGCGTTCCGGTTCGGGCTGGGCGGCGTAGGTGGTGACTTCACCGCCGTACACATCCTTGTAACGTTGTTCCTGGCGCTCAAGTTCGGCGCGCAGTTCGTCTTTCGTCACAGTGTTACCTAATCAAGTTGAAATAAACTCTGGTGAAACGCACTGCGCGGGGTCGGTTGATCGCAGGCGTCATCATGCAAGTAGCCACAGGCTGCTTGAATCACGAACGCACTGCACTGACAGCACCGTTGTTGCAGGCGGCCACAGCACCAGAGAAGAATCACTGATGTAGCATCAGTCTTCTTGTTTCCTGCAAGCGCATGGGCCGGGCATTCGAAATGCGCGTCTAGCGCTTGCCAGCAGGTAGCGGGGCCAAAGCCTTGCGCTGCCTGGGTGATGGGATCCGTTGTCGAGGCGAAACGGGGACATCACTGTGGCCATTATAGCGTTCAATCGAGCGCTGCCTATCGCCAATAAGTTAAATGTCCCCGGCCCCTGTAAAAATGTTTTGTTACCCGGGTTGATTTTGAACCCATACAACAGACGTTTGTTTCCTGACGTCATTAATACAGCTGAAGTTTGTATGTGGGGGCACTCACTCGATTATCCAAGGACAAGTATGAAAGTCTGGTAAGGACACGTGCTCTAAAGTCACCTCTCTAACTGGGTGCAGCCCGCAGTCGACAAGGCCTATGGCGCTACGCGGGTGGATTGCGATTATCGGCTGGTGGTTCGATAATCGCCCAAAGTTGACTGCCCACGGCTTGTGCGCACGCTCGGGGGCAGCCTGTAATAGCTGACGAACCCTGGGGACCGACCTGAAATGAACGATCAATTGCGCAATTCCTTCACGTCAGCCGCGCCGCCGATTGTTGCTTCGCCCGCCAAGCGGATCCAGGCGTTTACCGGGGACCCGGACTTCATGACGTCCCTGGCCCGAGGCCTGGCCGTGGTGCAAGCTTTTCAGGAGCGCAAGCGCCACCTGACCATTGCGCAGATTAGCCACCGCACCGAAATCCCCCGCGCAGCGGTGCGTCGCTGCCTGCATACCCTGATCAAGCTTGGCTATGCCACCACCGACGGGCGAACCTATTCGCTGTTGCCCAAGGTGCTGACCCTGGGCCATGCCTACCTGTCTTCGACCCCCTTGGCGGTCTCGGCCCAGCCTTACCTGGACCGCATGAGCGAGCAATTGCACGAGGCCTGCAACATGGCCACGCTGGAAGGCAATGACATTCTGTACATCGCGCGCTCGGCGACGACCCAGCGCCTGATATCGGTAGACCTCTCGGTCGGCGGGCGCTTGCCGGCCTACTGCACGTCCATGGGGCGGATCCTGCTGGCGGCGCTGGATGATGCGTCATTGCGTGAGTACCTCGATCACGCCGACCTGCAGGCCAAGACCAGTCGCACCTTGCATACCCCCGAAGCATTGCTCGAGTGCCTGCAGGAAGTTCGCCAGCAGGGCTGGTGCATTGTCGACCAGGAGCTGGAGCAGGGCCTGCGCTCGATCGCCGTGCCGGTGTACGACGCCTCGGGCCAGGTGTTGGCGGCACTGAACGTCAGTACCCATGCCGGACGCGTCGGTCGCAACGAGCTGGAGCAGCGGTTTCTCCCGGGCCTGCTGAGTGCCAGTCGGGAACTGAGCGCCCAGCTGTTCGCCTGAACTGTTCGATAAACCGATATCGAGGCCAGGTGTCCTGAGAAGATCGATAGGCTGATAACAATCTGTTCGATAAACGAACACTTAGTCGATTATCGGATTGTTTGGGGTTTTTTAGCGGCTTACTCTTCAGTCAATCCGGCGCCGTACATCGCGCCTCGTCCTCCACGTCGGTTTACTCAAGCTCGGGAGTCCACCCCCATGGCAGAAATCCTTTCGCTGCACGATGCAGTGAAGCAATTCGTGAATGATGGTGACACGGTCGCCCTCGAAGGCTTCACTCACCTGATTCCAACCGCAGCGGGTCATGAAATCATTCGTCAGGGCAAAAAACACCTGACCCTGGTGCGCATGACCCCCGACCTGGTCTACGACCAGTTGATCGGTGCCGGTTGCGCACGCAAGCTGATTTTCTCCTGGGGTGGTAACCCTGGCGTGGGGTCGCTGCACCGTCTGCGCGATGCCGTCGAGAAGCAATGGCCCCAGCCACTGGAAATCGAAGAACACAGCCACGCGGACCTGGCCAATGCCTACGTCGCGGGCGCCTCGGGACTGCCGTTCGCCGTATTGCGCGCCTACGCCGGTTCCGACCTGCCCAAGGTCAACCCGCTGATCAAGACCGTGACCTGCCCCTTCACCGGCGAAGTGCTGGCAGCGGTGCCGTCGGTGCGCCCGGACGTGACGGTGATCCATGCACAAAAGGCCGACCGCAAGGGCAACGTGTTGCTCTGGGGCATCCTCGGCGTGCAGAAGGAAGCGGCGCTGGCGGCCAAGCGTTGCATCGTCACTGTCGAAGAAATCGTCGATGACCTCAAGGCCCCGATGAATGCCTGCGTCCTGCCGACCTGGGCCCTGAGTGCGGTCTGCCATGTGCCGGGTGGGGCGCATCCGTCCTACGCCCATGGTTACACCGAGCGCGATAACCGTTTCTACCAAGCCTGGGACCCGATTGCCCGCGACCGTGAAACCTTCACCGCGTGGATCAACGAGTACATCCACGGCAGCGCTGACTTCAGTGAATTCCAGGCCAAGTTGGCGCGTGCTTCGGAGGCCAAATAATGACTTACTCCACCAATGAAATGATGACCGTGGCCGCCGCCCGCCGCCTGAAAAACGGTTCGGTGTGCTTCGTCGGCATCGGCTTGCCCTCCAAAGCCGCCAACCTGGCGCGCCTGACGTCTTCGCCAGACGTGGTGCTGATCTACGAATCGGGTCCGATTGGCGCCAAACCCAGTGTGCTGCCGCTGTCCATCGGTGATGGCGAACTGGCCGAAACCGCTGACACTGTGGTGCCGACCGGGGAGATTTTCCGTTACTGGCTGCAAGGCGGGCGCATCGACGTCGGCTTCCTGGGGGCGGCTCAGGTCGACCGGTTCGGCAACATCAACACCACGGTGGTCGGTGACTACCATCAGCCCAAGGTTCGTTTGCCCGGTGCCGGCGGCGCCCCGGAGATCGCCGGTTCGGCGAAAAGCGTGCTGATCATTCTCAAGCAGTCGGCCCGTTCGTTCGTCGACAAGCTGGACTTCATCACCTCGGTCGGTCACGGCGAAGGCGGCGACTCGCGCCAGCGCCTCGGCCTGCCAGGGGCTGGACCGGTGGGCATCATCACCGACCTGTGCATCATGGAGCCGGAAGCCGGCACCCATGAGTTCGTGGTCACAGCGCTGCACCCGGGGGTGACCCGCGAGCAAGTGGTGGCGGCGACCGGTTGGGCCATCCGTTTTGCCGAGCAGGTGCAGCAGACCGCCGAGCCGACAGCGGTCGAGCTGGCGGCCCTGCGCGACCTGGAAGCACGGACCGCCGCCGCCCACGGCCAGGCACCGGGAGAAGCATGATGCGCGAGGTGTATATCTGCGACGCGATTCGCACCCCCATCGGCCGCTTTGGTGGCGGCTTGTCCAGCGTGCGTGCCGACGACCTGGCCGCGGTGCCGATCAAGGCCTTGATCGAGCGTAACCCGGGCGTTGACTGGAGCGCGGTGGACGAGGTGTTCCTCGGCTGCGCCAACCAGGCCGGTGAAGACAACCGGAACGTCGCGCGCATGGCCTTGTTGCTGGCCGGATTGCCGCAGAGCATTCCCGGGGTGACCCTCAACCGCCTCTGTGCCTCGGGTATGGATGCCATTGGCACCGCCTTCCGGGCGATTGCCAGCGGCGAAATGGAGCTGGCGATTGCCGGTGGCGTCGAGTCGATGTCCCGCGCCCCCTTTGTCATGGGCAAGGCCGACGCGGCGTTCTCGCGCGGGATGAAACTGGAAGACACCACCATTGGCTGGCGCTTCATCAATCCCTTGATGAAAGCCCAGTACGGCGTGGACGCGATGCCGCAGACCGCCGACAACGTGGCGGACGACTACGGGGTTTCGCGCGCGGATCAGGACGCCTTTGCCCTGCGCAGCCAGCAACGTACTGCGGCGGCGCAGGCAGTAGGCTTTTTCGCCGAAGAAATCGTCCCGGTGCGTATTGCCCACAAGAAAGGCGAAAGCCTGGTAGAGCAGGACGAGCATCCCCGGGCCGACACCACCCTGGAAACCCTGGGCAAGCTCAAGCCAGTCAATGGCCCGGACAAAACTGTCACCGCCGGCAACGCGTCGGGCGTCAACGATGGTGCGGCGGCGATGATCCTGGCGTCCGCCGAAGCGGTGAAGAAACACGGCCTGACTGCGCGGGCCAAAGTGCTCGGCATGGCCAGTGCCGGCGTGGCTCCTCGAGTCATGGGCATCGGCCCGGTGCCAGCGGTGCGCAAGCTGATCGAGCGTCTGGGTGTGGCGATCAGCGATTTCGACGTGATCGAACTCAATGAAGCCTTCGCCAGCCAGGGCCTGGCGGTGCTGCGTGAACTGGGCCTGGCTGACGACGCGGCGCAGGTCAACCCCAACGGCGGCGCCATTGCCTTGGGACATCCATTGGGCATGAGCGGGGCGCGACTGGTGTTGACGGCCCTGCATCAACTGGAAAAAACCGGCGGTAAAAAAGCCTTGGCGACCATGTGTGTGGGTGTCGGCCAAGGCCTGGCGCTGGCGATCGAACGGGTCTGACCACCCCGTGGGCAAGCCCTGCTCCCGTAGGAGCAAGGCTTGCCCGCGAAGGCGTCATCACAGACGCGCAATTGCCTGAATGAGTGATTCCAGGGAACAGGAGTGTTGCAAAGTGTGTCTAGACTCTCACTGTCCCCATCGAGTGTAAAACCATGACATCTATGACAAGCCACTACACCGCTGAAGAGCGGGGTAAAAGAATATTTGCGATTGTCGGGGCTTCCTCCGGCAACCTGGTCGAATGGTTCGACTTCTACGTGTATGCGTTTTGCGCGATCTACTTCGCGCCAGCCTTCTTCCCCTCCGACAATCCCACGGTGCAACTGGTCAATACCGCCGGCGTGTTCGCTGCCGGGTTCCTGATGCGCCCCATCGGTGGTTGGTTGTTCGGCCGGGTAGCCGACAAGCACGGACGCAAGAATTCGATGATGATCTCGGTGCTGATGATGTGCGCCGGGTCTCTGCTGATCGCCTGTCTGCCGACCTACAAGGACATTGGCGTCTGGGCGCCGATCCTGCTGCTGGTCGCCCGGCTGTTCCAGGGTCTGTCGGTGGGTGGTGAGTACGGCACCACCGCGACCTATATGAGTGAAGTGGCGCTCAAGGGCCAGCGCGGTTTCTTTGCCTCGTTCCAGTACGTGACCCTGATTGGCGGGCAACTGCTGGCGGTGTTGCTGGTGGTGATCCTGCAGCAGTTCCTGTCCGAGGATGAATTGCGCGCCTGGGGCTGGCGGATTCCATTTGTCGTGGGGGCGGTTGCCGCGGTGATTTCGTTGCTGCTGCGTCGCTCGCTCAAGGAAACCACCAGCAAGGAAATGCGCGAAGACAAGGACGCCGGGAGCATCCGTGCGTTGTTCCGCGATCACAAGGCCGCCTTCATCACCGTGCTGGGCTACACCGCCGGCGGCTCGCTAATTTTCTACACCTTTACCACCTATATGCAGAAGTACCTGGTGAACACCGCCGGGATGCACGCCAAGACTGCCAGCTACATCATGACTGGGGCGCTGTTCCTTTATATGTGCATGCAACCGCTTTTCGGCATGCTGGCCGACAAGATCGGTCGACGTAGTTCGATGCTCTGGTTCGGTGCCCTGGGCACGCTGTGCACAGTGCCGATCCTGCTGAGCCTGAAGTCAGTCACAAGCCCGTTCCTGGCCTTCGTGCTGATTACCCTGGCGCTGGCAATCGTGAGTTTCTACACCTCCATCAGCGGTCTGGTGAAGGCCGAAATGTTCCCGCCACAAGTGCGCGCCCTGGGTGTGGGCCTGGCCTACGCGGTAGCCAACGCGATCTTCGGCGGTTCGGCGGAGTACGTGGCCCTGAGCTTGAAGTCGGTGGGCATGGAAAACTCGTTCTACTGGTACGTGACGGTGATGATGGCCATCGCGTTCCTGTTCAGCCTGCGCTTGCCCAAGCAGGCAGCGTATCTGCATCACGACCTTTGACCGGCCAGCGCGCGTCTGAATCGGGCGCGCGCTGTCCGCACACCTGGCCCTGGCGGTCTCAAGGAGAAAACTGTGGCATTTGTACAACTGGCCGACGGCGAACTGCACTACCAACTCGACGGACCCGAACACGCCCCGGTGCTGGTGCTGTCCAACTCACTGGGCACTGACCTGCACATGTGGGATGGGCAGATCTCGTTATTTGCCGAGCATTTTCGGGTATTACGTTTCGACACCCGTGGGCATGGTCGTTCGCTGGTGACGCCTGGACCTTACAGCATCGAGCAACTGGGCCGTGACGTGCTGGCCCTGCTGGACGCCTTGCATATCGAGCGCGCGCATTTCTGCGGTTTGTCGATGGGCGGCTTGATCGGCCAGTGGCTGGCGATCAATGCCAGCGAGCGTCTGTTGTCACTGGTGGTGTGCAACACCGCGGCGAAGATTGGCGAGCCGGCCATCTGGGACCCGCGCATTGAAATGGTCCTGCGCGATGGCGCGGCGGCGATGGTGGCCCTGGGCGATGCCTCCATTGCGCGCTGGTTCACCGCGGATTTCGCCGCGACCAATCCGGCGGCGACCAAGCGGATCACTGACATGCTGGCCGCGACGTCGCCACAAGGTTATGCGGCCAATTGCGCAGCGGTACGGGATGCAGATTTGCGTGAGCAACTGACGGCGATCCAGGTGCCGACGCTGGTGATCGCCGGCACTGAAGATGCGGTCACGCCGCCGGCCGGTGGACACTTCATCGAGCAGCGGGTGGCAGGTGCGCACTATGCCGAGTTCTATGCCGCGCACCTGTCCAACGTGCAGGCAGGCGATGCGTTCAGCCACTGTGTGCTGAACTTCCTGCGGGCCATCTGAGGCGCTGGAACCTGCGGCGCATTCAGTGCTTGTCGCGGCCCCAGATCCAGTTCCACGCCCCGGGCAATCGCGCGGGGTCATTGGCATCGCGCAGGGTGCGGGCCATGGCTGCGCGCTGCAAGGCGGCCGAGTCTTCATAGAACGGTTTGGCCGCCAAGGGCACGTGGGTTTGCTCGGCACTGTCGAGCAGAATCTGCAGGTACTCCTGCATGTGCCTGGCGGTATAGCGATTGAGGTCGTGAAACGTCACCACCACCGGAATCACGCCATCAACGGTCGGCAACTCGCCCTTGGCGATCCGCTCGCGGGTTTCTGACAGCTGCCTGAGCAGGTTGGCGCGTCGACGTGGACTGGCGGTGATCCCCCACACCTTGCCGTCATTGGCGCTCAAGTCAGTCAACAACACCTGCAGGCCATGCCGTTGATAGGCGGCGAAGGTGCGCGCGTCGTAGCTCCAGAACGGCGGACGCACCAGGGTTGGTGCTGCGCCGGTGATCACGGTGATGTCGTCGGTGCCCCAGGTGAGCGACTGTTCGAGTACTTGCGGATCAAGAGAGCGATGATTGCTGTGCCACGGCGTGGCGGTGTGGAAGCCCAGGATGTGGCCGGCCGCGTGTTCACGCAGCATGGTTTTGCGCCCCCGTTCACTGCCGCCGGCCCGTGGCGCGCGAGTCTGGACAAAAAACACCGCCTTGATGCCTGGCTGAATCGGGTTGTTGGCCAGCACCTCAAGTACCGCCCGGCTCGGATTGGCCCAGCCGGAGGCGCTGGGGCCATCGTCGAAAGTGAGCAGGAAGCGGATCGGCGGGGATGCTGCCAAGCGTTGCTCGGTCTGGGGTGTCAGGGCGATCGGCGGGCCGATACAGCCGCCAAGGCCGAGTGCCAGCGCGAGTACAGCGACAAAGGTGAAGAAGATTTTCATGGGGGCGAGGTGGCCGGGACGGGGTCGGGGGAGGAGCTGCGGTTGGCGCCTTAACGTTCACTGCTTTAGGGGCAGCCTGTCTAAGAGTGCCAGCGTTTCCAAGGGTTCAGCAGGCCGGGCAATTGTACCGCACCAAGGTGGGTTGAAAGAGGCGGGGCAAGCGTGTGAGGTGCCGGTCAGCTGCGCAGGCTTGCGATGGCAGCGATCCGGGCCTATGGTCCATGCGAGGCAGGCCTGCCCATGAGGGCCAGGCCTGGTCGCAGCGGTTGTCCATCCAGTGCGGATTCGCGCCACGAGGTGAAGACATGCCAGACAACTCCCGTCCTGCCGTACTTGAACTGATTGGTAATACCCCGCTGGTGCAGATCAGCCGCTTTGATACCGGCCCCTGCACCCTGTTCCTCAAGCTTGAGTCACAGAACCCCGGTGGTTCGATCAAGGACCGCATCGGCCTGGCGATGATCGACGCCGCCGAGCGCGATGGCCGCCTGCGTCCGGGTGGCACCATCGTCGAGGCCACGGCTGGCAATACGGGCCTGGGCCTGGCCCTGGTGGGCCGCGCCAAGGGTTACCGGGTGGTGCTGGTGGTGCCGGACAAGATGTCCACCGAGAAGGTGCTGCACCTCAAGGCCATGGGGGCCGAGGTGCACATCACCCGCTCCGATGTCGGCAAGGGGCATCCCGAGTACTACCAGGACGTCGCCGCGCGGCTGGCGCAGGAAATCCCCGAGGCGTTTTTTGCCGACCAGTTCAACAACCCCGCCAACCCGCTGGCCCATGAGTGCAGCACCGCGCCAGAGATCTGGGCGCAGACCCAGCATGACCTGGACGCCATCGTCGTCGGCGTCGGCTCGGCCGGTACCCTGACCGGGTTGACCCGCTTCTTCCGCCGAGTACAGCCGGACCTGGCCATGGTGCTGGCCGATCCTGTTGGTTCGGTGATGGCCGAATACAGCCGCAGCGGTACCCTTGGCACCCCCGGCTCGTGGGCGGTGGAGGGCATCGGCGAGGACTTCATCCCGTCCATCGCCGACCTGTCCAGCGTGCGCCAGGCCTATTCGATCAGCGATGAAGAAAGCTTCGAACATGCCCGCCAGTTACTGCGCGCCGAAGGCATTCTCGGCGGATCCTCCACCGGCACGCTGCTGGCGGCGGCCTTGCGCTACTGTCGTGAGCAGACTGAGCCCAAGCGGGTGGTCAGTTTTGTCTGCGATACCGGCACCCGCTACTTGTCCAAGGTCTACAACGACCAGTGGATGACCGATCAGGGCTTGTTGCAGCGCAAGCGCTACGGCGACCTGCGGGACCTGATCGCCCGGCGTTTCGAGGACGGCCGGGTGATCAGCGTCGGCCCCGACGACACGCTGCTGACCGCTTTCCAGCGCATGCGCCTGGCGGATGTGTCGCAATTGCCGGTGCTGGTCGATGGCCAGCGCCTGGTGGGCGTACTCGACGAATCGGATGTGTTGCTGGGTGTGCACCAGGACGCTGCGCACTTGCGCATGACGGTGGCCTCGGCCATGACCAAGCAACTGCATACCTTGCCGGCCGCCGCCAGCCTGGCCGAGCTGCAGGCCGAGCTCGACCGCGGGTTGGTGGCGATCATCGCCGACGCTTCAGGCTTCCATGGCCTGATTACCCGCGTCGACCTGCTCAATCATCTACGGAGATCCCTTGCATGAGTCATCAGGATAAAACCGCCGCGCCCCAGGATTTCGCCACCCGGGTGATCCATGCCGGGCAAGTGCCGGACCCGACGACCGGAGCGCTGATGCCGCCGATCTACGCCAACTCCACGTATTTGCAGCAGAGTCCCGGCGTGCACAAGGGTTTCGACTACGGCCGTTCGCACAATCCCACCCGGTTTGCCCTGGAGCGCTGCGTGGCCGACCTGGAGGGCGGTACCCAGGCATTTGCCTTCGCTTCCGGGCTGGCAACTATCTCCACGGTGCTCGAGCTGCTGGATGCCGGTGCGCACATTGTCTCCGGCAACGACCTGTACGGGGGCACCTTCCGCCTGTTCGACAAGGTGCGCCAGCGCAGCGCCGGGCATCGTTTCAGTTTCGTCGACCTGACCGACCTGGCAGCCTTCGAAGCGGCGCTGCAAGACGACACGCGGATGGTCATGGTCGAGACGCCGAGCAATCCCTTGCTGCGCCTGACCGACCTCAGCGCCATCGCGCGGATCTGCCGTGCGCGGGGGATCATCAGTGTCGCCGACAACACCTTTGCCAGCCCGTGGACGCAGCGCCCGCTGGAGCTGGGGTTCGATATCGTGCTGCACTCCACCACCAAGTACCTCAACGGCCATTCCGATGTGATCGGCGGCATAGCGGTGGTTGGGCACAACGCTGAGCTGGCCGAGCGCCTGGGTTTCCTGCAAAACGCGGTGGGCGCGATTGCCGGGCCGTTCGACGCCTTTCTCACCTTGCGCGGGGTCAAGACCCTGGCCTTGCGTATGGAGCGCCACTGCAGCAACGCGCTGGACCTGGCCCAGTGGCTGGAGCGCCAGCCGCAGGTGGCGCGGGTCTATTATCCCGGCCTGCCGTCACACCCCCAGCACGAATTGGCGCAGCGCCAGATGCGCGGCTTCGGCGGGATGATTGCCCTGGACTTGAACAGCGACCTGGCCGGTGCCCGGCGGTTTCTCGAGGCGGTGCAGATCTTTGCCCTGGCCGAGAGCCTGGGAGGAGTGGAAAGCCTGATCGAGCATCCGGCAATCATGACCCACGCCACCATTCCACCTGCGACTCGGGCAGAACTGGGGATTGGCGACGGGCTGGTGCGTTTGTCGGTTGGGGTGGAAGCGGTCGAAGACCTGCGCGCCGACCTGGCCCAGGCGCTGGCACGGATCTGAGGCGAGCCGTGCAACAGGCATAAAAAAAT
This sequence comes from Pseudomonas sp. IT-P176, assembly GCF_949767245.1. NCBI lineage: Bacteria > Pseudomonadati > Pseudomonadota > Gammaproteobacteria > Pseudomonadales > Pseudomonadaceae > Pseudomonas > Pseudomonas sp. IT-P176. The sequence goes on along the minus strand of NZ_CATKPN010000068.1, from coordinate 94,355 downwards.
CCGCAATCCTTGAGGGGATTGCGGATTTTCGTGAGGCCCAGGGATCAGCCTGGTGCGCATCGGGCTGATCAGAACATCTTCAGCTTCGGTGCGACTTCTGGCACGGGCTCATTCTTCGCGGTCTGGGCGTTCCAGCCGCCACCCAGGGCCTTGTACAGGTTCACTTCGCTGACCAGTTGCGACAGGCGATCGGTGATCAGCGATTGCTGCGCGCTGAACAACTGACGCTGGGCGTCGAGGAAGGTCAGGTTGCTGTCGACACCAATGCGATAGCGACGCTCGGCCAGGCGGTAGTAATCCTGGTTGGCCTGGACGAAGTCACTCTGGGCCTGCAACTGCTGGTTGAAGGTCTGGCGTGCGGCGAGGCCGTCGGAGACTTCCTGGAAGGCGGTCTGGATCGACTTCTCATACTGCGCAACGGTGATGTCTTTCTGGATTTTCGAGTAATCCAGGCTGGCACTCAGGGCGCCGGCGTTGAAGATCGGCAGGTTGATCTGGGGCTGGAACAACCAGGTCCCCGAACCGCCCTTGAACAGGCCGGACAGGTCCGGGCTGAGCGTGCCGGCATTGGCCGTCAGGCTGATGCTCGGGAAGAACGCAGCCCGCGCCGCGCCGATATTGGCGTTGGCAGCCTTGAGGTTGTGCTCGGCGGCCAGGATGTCCGGACGTCGTTGCAGCAGGTCCGAAGGCAGGCCGGCCGGCACTTCGCTGAGCAGGTCGTCAGCCAATGGCTTGGCGGCGGTCAGGTTGGCAGGCAAGCCAGTACCCAGCAGCAGGGTCAGGCTGTTCTCGTCCTGGGCGACCAGGCGGGTGTACTTGGCCAGTTGCACCTTGGCGTTTTCCACCGAGGTACGCGACTGGCTCAGGTCCAACGCCGAGGCCACGCCGACTTCGTTGCTGCGCGCGGTGAGGCGGTAGCTTTCTTCGAAGGTGGCGAGGGTGTCCTGCGTCAGCTTCAGCAGTTCCTTGTCGGCCTGCCAGGTCAGGTAGGCGTTGGCCACGTTGGCCACCAGGCTGAGCTGGGTGCTGCGCCGCGCTTCTTCGGTGGCGAAGTAGTTCTGCAGCGCTTGCTCGTTGAGGCTGCGAATACGCCCGAACAGGTCGAGCTCATAGGCGCTGACGCCCAGGGTCGCCGAGTAGGAGCTGCTGATCGAGGATTCGCCGGTCTGCGAGGCGTCTGCCGGCAGGCGTTGGCGGCTGCCGCTGCCATTGGCCGAAACGGCGGGGAACAGGTCGGCGCGGGAAATGCGGTACTGGGCCGCATAGGCGTCGATGTTCAGCGCCGCGACGCGCAGGTCACGGTTGTTTTCCAGCGCGGTCTGGATCAGTTGCTGCAGGGCCGGGTCATGGAAAAACTGCTTCCAGCCTTGCTCGGCGGCGGCCTGGTTCGGCGCCTGGGCCGGCGAGTAAGCCGGCCCTTGCGGGTACTGCCCGGCCACAGGGGCCTCGGGCTGCTGATAATCGGGTATCAGCGAGCAGCCACCGAGCACGAACGCGGCGACGGCTAGGGAGAGTAGCGACTTGCTCATTGGCCAGCCTCTTTAGGAGTTTCGGTGGCGTCATCCGGCTTGGCATTCTTGCGCTGCCCCATGGACGACACGGTGACAAAGAACAGGGGTACCCAGAACACGGCCAGTACGGTAGCGGTGATCATACCGCCGATCACCCCGGTACCGATGGCGTGCTGGCTGCCCGAACCGGCGCCGGTGGAAATGGCCAGTGGCACCACACCCAGGACGAACGCGAGCGAGGTCATGATGATCGGTCGCAGACGCATCCGGCAGGCCTCGATCGCGGCGTCGCGCAGGGTGCGTCCCTGTTCATGCAATTCCTTGGCGAATTCGACAATCAGAATGGCGTTTTTCGCCGCCAGACCGATGGTCGTCAACAGGCCTACCTGGAAGTACACGTCGTTGGACAGGCCGCGCAGGCTGGTGGCGAGCAGGGCACCGATGATCCCCAGCGGCACCACCAACATCACCGCGATCGGAATCGACCAGCTTTCGTACAACGCCGCAAGACACAGGAACACCATCAGCAACGACAGGGCGTACAGGGCAGGCGCCTGGGAACCCGACAGGCGTTCCTCATAGGACAGGCCAGTCCAGGAGATACCCACCCCCGCCGGCAGCTTCTTGGCCAGGGCTTCGACTTCAGCCATGGCTTCACCGGTGGAATAGCCCGGGGCCGGAGCACCGAGGATTTCCATGGCTTCCACGCCGTTGTAACGCGCCAGCTTCGGCGAGCCGTAGATCCAGGTGCCCTTGGCGAAGGCCGAGAATGGCACCATGGTTCCCTGGCTGTTGCGCACGTACCACTTCTTCAGATCTTCAGGGGTCATCCGCGAGCCCGGCACGCCCTGAATGTAGACCTTCTTCACTCGACCGCGGTCGATGAAGTCGTTGACGTAGCTACTGCCCAGAGCAATCGACAGGGTGTTGTTGATGTCGGTCAGCGTTACGCCCAAGGCACTGGCTTTCTCGTCATCGAGTTCCAGTTGGAACTGCGGTTCGTCGTTCAGGCCGTTAGGACGCACCTGGGACAGCACCTTGCTCTGTGCGGCCATGCCGAGGAACTGGTTGCGGGCCTCCATCAGCTTCTCGTGGCCGATACCGGCGCGGTCCTGCAGGAACACGTCGAAACCAGTGGCGTTACCCAACTCCAGTACCGCTGGCGGGGCGAAGGCGAACACCATGGCATCACGGAACGTGAAGAAGTGCTGCTGGGCCCGTTCTGCGACCTTGAACACGCTGTTGTCGGCGTTACGCTCGTCCCACGGCTTGAGCATGATGAATGCCATACCCGAGCTCTGGCCACGGCCGGCAAAGTTGAAGCCGTTGACCGTGAACACCGAGGCAACCGCATCACCTTCACCGCCATCCTTACCGGAGCGCAGGAGGTATTCACGCATTTCATCGACCACCACCTGGGTGCGCTGGGCACTGGAGCCGGCTGGGGTCTGGACCTGGGCGAACAGTACGCCCTGGTCTTCTTCCGGGAGGAATGCGGTCGGGATGCGGGTGAACAGCCAGACCATGCCAACGATGATGATCAGGTAGGCCAGCAGGTACGGCGCCTTGTGCGTGAGGATGTTGCCCACGCCACGCTCGTAGCTGCGTACGCCGCGATCGAAATTGCGGTTGAACCAGCCAAAGAAACCACGCTTGGGCGTGCCGTGCTCGCCCTTGGGAATGGCCTTGAGCATGGTGGCGCAGAGCGCCGGGGTAAAGATCAGGGCGACCAATACCGAGAGGGCCATGGCCGAGACGATGGTGATCGAGAACTGCTTGTAGATCACCCCGGTAGAACCGCTGAAGAACGCCATCGGCAGCAGTACCGCCGACAGTACCAGGGCAATACCCACCAGTGCGCCCTGGATCTGGCCCATGGACTTCTTGGTGGCTTCCTTGGGCGACAGGCCTTCTTCGCTCATCACCCGTTCGACGTTTTCCACCACGACGATGGCATCGTCCACCAGCAAGCCGATGGCCAGGACCATACCGAACATGGTCAGGGTGTTGATGCTGAAGCCGAACGCCGCGAGGATGCCGAATGTACCCAGCAATACCACCGGCACGGTCATGGTGGTGATGACGGTGGCGCGGAAGTTTTGCAGGAACAGGAACATCACCAGGAACACCAGCACGATCGCTTCGACCAGGGTGTGTACTACGCCCTTGATCGATTCGGTCACCACCGGGGTGGTGTCGTACGGGAAGACTACTTCCATGCCTTCAGGGAAGAACGGCTTGAGGCTTTCGATGGTGGTGCGCAAGGCTTTGGCAGTATCCAGCGCGTTGGCGCCGGTAGCCAGTTTCACCGCAAGGCCGGAGGCCGGTGCGCCGTTGAACTGGGCGTTGATACTGTAGTTCTCACCACCCAGGGCGACATCGGCGACATCCTTGAGGCGAACCTGGGAGCCGTCCTTGTTGACCTTGAGCAGGATTTCCTTGAACTGCTCGGCAGTCTGCAGGCGGGTCTTGCCGATGATCGTGGCGTTCAGCTGGGTGCCGGGCAGGGCAGGCAAGCCGCCGAGCTGACCGGACGAGACCTGGACGTTTTGTGCCGCAACGGCGGCCTTGACGTCCACCGGAGTCAGGTTGAAGTTGTTCAACTTGGCCGGGTCCAGCCAGATGCGCATGGCGTACTGGGCACCGAACACCTGGAAGTCGCCGACGCCGGCGGTCCGGGAAATCGGGTCCTGCATGTTGGACACGATGTAGTTGGACAGGTCGTCCTTGGTCATGCTGCCGTCACGCGACACCACACCGATCACCAGCAGGAAGTTCTTCACGGCCTTGGTGACGCGGATCCCCTGTTGCTGCACTTCTTGGGGCAGCAGCGGGGTGGCCAGGTTCAGCTTGTTCTGCACCTGGACCTGGGCGGTGTCGGAGTTGGTGCCTTGCTCGAAGGTCGCGGTGATGGTCATGGTGCCGTCGGAGTTACTTTCCGAGGACACATAACGCAGGTTGTCGATACCGTTGAGCTGTTGCTCGATCACCTGGACCACGGTGTCCTGCACGGTCTGTGCAGAAGCACCTGGGTAGGTCACAGAGATGGCGATCGCCGGTGGGGCGATGCTCGGGTATTGGTTGATGGGCAGCTTGAGGATCGATAGAGCCCCGACCAGCATGATCACCAGGGCAATTACCCAGGCGAAAATCGGACGGTCGATAAAAAATTTCGACATGGTTTACTCCCCTTTGCCGCCTGCAGCTTTGTCTGTTGCCTGTGCAGGGGCCGGGTTTTTCGCGGCTACGTTGGTCGCTTCGCTGACTTGGACTTCAACGCCGGGCTTGACGTACTGCAGGCCTTCGGTGATCAGGCGATCGCCAGCCTTGAGGCCGTCTTCGATCAGCCATTGGCTGCCCACGGTGCGGCTGGCCTTGAGCTGGCGCAGTTCGACCTTGTTGTCAGGGCCTACGACCAGCGCTGTTGGCGAGCCTTTGAGGTCACGGGTCACGCCTTGTTGCGGCGCCAGGATGGCGGCGGCGTTGACCCCGGCTTGCAGTTGGGCGTGAACGAACATGCCTGGCAGCAGGGTGTGATCAGGGTTGGGGAATACTGCGCGCAAGGTCACGGAACCGGTGGCTTCATCGACCGAGACTTCGGAGAACTCCAGCTTGCCCTGTCGCTTGTACTCACTGCCGTCCTCGAGGGTCAGCTTGACCATCGCGGCGTTATCACCGGCTTTCTGCAGGCGACCGCTTTCCAGCTCACGGCGCAATTCCAGCAGTTCCACCGAGGATTGCGTCACATCGACGTAGATCGGGTCCAGTTGCTGGATCACGGCCATGGCGTCGACCTGGCCATTGTTTACCAGGGCACCTTCGGTGACGTTGGAGCGCCCGATACGACCGGTCAGCGGCGCCAGTACCTTGGTGTAGCGCACATTGATCTGGGCGGTCTGCAGCGAGGCTTCCGATTGCAGGCGGTTGGCCAGGGCAGTGTCGTACTCCTGGCGGCTTACGGCTTGTTCGGTGACCAGTTGTTTGTAGCGATCGGAAATCGATTTGGTCGATTGCAGATTGGCTTCGGCGCTTTTCAAGGTGGCCTGGTAGACCGACGGATCGATCTGGTAGAGCTGCTGGCCTTCCTTGACCTCGGCACCTTCTTTGAACAGGCGCTTGAGGATGATGCCGTTGACCTGTGGGCGAACTTCCGCGATGCGGTAGGCCGTGGTGCGGCCCGGCAGTTCGGAGGTCAGGGTAAAGGCTTGGGTTTGCAGGGTAACGACGCCGACCTGAGGGGCGTGTGCAGCAGGGGCCGCCTCTTCCTTTTTACATCCGCTGAGCAGCGATGCCAGGGCGACGGCAGTGACCAGAGCGGTAACAGCTGGCTTGAATTGCATGAAGATCCTCGGGTCAGGCGCGCACAATGCGCACTAGAAAAGTGGAAAGATGAAAAAGTCGCGGTGAGTGGATAAGTAGCTTGCTAAGGAATATACTTACGTTCATGGTTGTTTGTAAACACCTTTGACCGCGTACACACCCGGTTACCAGAGCTGTTTCAAGGTGTGAATTGTAGGCCGGGGACCAAGCCCGTAAGAGGTGATCCCCACATTTGTTCAGAAGATGTTCAGGCATCGCTGAAGCATTCCTGATTGAGGTTTTACTGCCATGGTTCGTCGCACTAAAGAGGAAGCGCAAGAAACCCGCAACCAGATACTCGAAGCCGCTGAGCAAGCCTTTTACGAGCGGGGCGTGGCGCGCACTACGTTGGCGGACATCGCCACCCTGGCCGGGGTGACTCGTGGTGCTATCTATTGGCATTTCAGCAACAAGGCCGACCTGGTCCAGGCCATGCTCGACAGTCTGCGCGAGCCGTTGGATGAGATGGCGCGGGCGAGCGAAAGTGCAGACGAAGAAGATCCGCTGGGCTGCATGCGCAAGCTGCTGATTCATTTGTTTCATCAAGTTGCCTTGGATCCGAAGACCCGCCGCATCAATGAGATTCTGTTTCACAAGTGTGAGTTCACAGATGAAATGTGTGATCTGCGCCAACAACGTCGCACGGTCAGTCTGGATTGCAACATGCGTATCGCGCTGGCATTGCGTAATGCAGTGAATCGTGGACAGTTGCCGGAAAACCTCGATACCGAGCGTGCGGCGGTGAGCATTCATGCCTACATCGATGGCATGCTTTATCAATGGCTGCTGGCCCCCGAAAGCTTTGAGCTACACCTGGAAGCCGAACGCTGGGTCGACACCGGGCTGGAAATGCTCCGCCTGAGTCCCAGCCTGCGGCTGCCGGACAACATGCGTAATTGAGTCTGCCTGTGTCAACACTTAAGGTGAACACTGTCCCGACTGCATTCGCCTTTTGGCGATGGGGTGCTTTTATATACGGACATTCGCCTGCTTGATACATAGCGGGCTACGTATTTTGTAGGGAAATTGTGTCGAGTGTGTGAATGAGTGCGAGCCACCCGTTGTTCAAGACCGCCGAACAACCCGTCAAGGGCATTCTCCTGATTTGCCTGGCTGTGCTGTTGTTCGCCAGCCATGACACCCTGTCCAAGTACCTCTCCGGTTTTTATCCAATAGTCATGGTGGTGTGGGCGCGCTACGTGGTGCACACCCTGTTGATGCTGATGGTGTTTGTCCCGCGCAGCGGTTTTTCCGCGGTGGTGCGCACCAAGCGTCCCGGGCTGCAGTTTTTGCGGGCGATGTGTCTGATCGGCACCAGTCTGTTTTTCACCACCGGGTTGCGCTACATCCCGTTGGCCGAAGCCACTGCCGTGAACTTCCTCGCACCGTTGCTGGTGACCGCGCTGTCGGTACCGTTGTTGGGCGAGCACGTGACCCGCCGCCAGTGGCTGGCGGTGCTCGGCGGTTTTGCCGGGGTGCTGATCGTGATCCGCCCGGGCGGGGCACTGTTTACCCCGACCATCGTCCTGCCGCTGTGCTCGGCGCTGTGTTTCGGCTTTTACCAGTTACTGACCCGCAAGCTCACCGGCATCGACAGCCCGACCACCAGCAACTTTCTCACCGGCATCATCAACAGCCTGATCATGAGCGCGTTGCTGCCGTTTTTCTGGAGCACGCCGAGCTGGCCGCATGCTGTGTTCATGATTGGCCTGGGCACCTGCGGCATGCTGGGCCACATGCTGCTGACCCAGGCCTTCCGGCATGCGGCGCCGGCAATGCTGGCGCCGTTCAGCTATGGGCAGATTCTGTTCGCCGGGATGTACGGCTACCTGATCTTTGACCATACCCCGGACAGCTACGCCATCGTCGGGATCGCGGTCATTTGCCTGAGCGGCCTGGCGGTCGCCTTTGGCCAGCGCAAACGCTGAAGAAACCCCGGAATGAAAAAGCCCCGGTACGAACCGGGGCTTTTTCATTCTGGCTGACGGCTTATAGCGTTGGGTAGTCGATGTAGCCGACCGGACCCTTGGCGTAGAACAGCTCTGGACGTGCCTCGTTGAGCGGTGCATCGGCTTTCAGGCGAGCAGGCAGGTCTGGGTTGGCAATGAACGGCACGCCGAACGCTACTGCATCGGCCTTGCCGCTGGCCAGCCAGGCGTTGGCGCTGTCCTTGGTGAAACGCTCGTTGACGATGTACGGGCCACCGAAGGCGGCCTTGAGCTGTGGCCCGAGGCTGTCGCCGGCTTCTTTTTCCCGCGAGCAGATGAACGCGATACCGCGCTTGCCCAGTTCACGTGCCACGTAGGTGAAGGTTTCGGCCAGGTTGTCGTCGCCCATGTCATGCAGGTCGGCACGGGGAGACAGGTGCACACCTACGCGGCCGGGGCCCCAGACTTCAATTGCGGCGTCGGTCACTTCCAACAGCAGGCGCGCGCGGTTTTCCAGCGAGCCACCGTAATGGTCGGTGCGCTGGTTGGTGCTGCTTTGCAGGAACTGGTCGAGCAGGTAGCCGTTGGCTCCGTGGATCTCGACCCCATCAAAGCCTGCGGCCTTGGCGTTTTCGGCGCCCACCCGGTAAGCGTCGACGACGTCGGCGATCTCGGCGATTTCCAGGGCGCGCGGGGTCGGGAAGTCGGCGAGGGGGCGAACCAGGCTGACATGGCCTTTGGGCTGCAGGGCGCTTGGTGCGACCGGTGCTTCACCGTTGAGGTAGGAGGGGTGGGAAATCCGGCCCACGTGCCACAGTTGCAGGAAGATCTTGCCGCCGGCGCCGTGGATGGCCTTGGTCACGTTGCTCCAGCCCCGCACCTGGTCGTTGGACCAGATGCCCGGGGTGTCCGGGTAGCCCACGCCCAAGGGCGTGACCGAAGTGGCTTCGCTGAGGATCAGCCCGGCGGAGGCGCGCTGTACGTAGTACTCAGCCATCAGCGCGTTGGGTACTCGACCTTCGTCCGCGCGGCAGCGGGTCAGGGGGGCCATGATGATGCGGTTGGCCAACTCGAGGTCGCCCAGTTTGATTGGATCGAAAATAGTCGTCATGTAAAAGCGCTCGCAGGTAGATCAGTTGGTCGCAGGAGCCAGTTCGGCGTCGCCGCCCTGGCGGAAGGTAATCAGGGTCACCAGCAGGGCGAGTACCGCCAGTGCTGCCGCCGCGAGTGGCACGCTGGTCAGGCCAAAACCGTGGGCAATTACGCTGCCGCCGACCCAGGCGCCGAGGGCGTTGCCGATGTTGAAGGCGCCGATGTTGAGGGTCGACACCAGGTTCGGTGCGGCCTTGCCGTAGGTCACCACGTTGACTTGCAGGGCCGGCACGGCGGCAAAACACGCGGTCGCCCAGAGGAACAAGGTAATTTCGGTGGGGATCAGTGCAACGCTGGTCCAGGTCAGCACCGTGGAGATCACGGCCATCGAGATGAACACGCCGATCAACGTGGCGGCCATGCCCTTGTCTGCCAGCTTGCCGCCGATAATGTTGCCGACCGTCAGGCCCAGGCCGATCAGCATCAGGGTCCAGGTCACACCGCGAGGCGAGACGCCGGTGACTTCGCCCAGCAGCGGTGCGACATAGGTGAACAGAGTGAATACCGACGCGGCGAACAGCGCGGTCATGCTCAGGGACAGCCAGATGCCAGCGCCCTTGAGAGCCCGCAGTTCGGCGCGCATGTCGAGTTTTTCTTCATCGCGCTTGGTCGGCAGGAAGCGGATCAGGCCGATCAGGGCGACCACGCCGATCACGGTCACCGCCCAGAAGGTCGAGCGCCAGCCGGCTTGCTGGCCGAGCGCAGTGCCTAGCGGTACGCCAAGCACGTTGGCCAGGGTCAGGCCGGTGAACATCAAGGCTACGGCCGAAGCACGCTTGTTGGCCGGCACCAGGCCTGCCGCGACCACCGAGCCGATGCCGAAAAACGCACCGTGGCAGAGGGCGGTGACCACCCGGGCAAACATCAGCACGTTGTAGTCGGTGGCCAGGGCGCACAGCAGGTTGCCGACGATGAAAATCCCCATCAACGCTACCAGCGCCGCCTTGCGTGGCAGTTTGGCGGTGGCCAGGGCCATGAATGGTGCACCGATGGCCACGCCGAGGGCGTAACCGGTCACCAGCCAGCCGGCGCCGGGAATCGACACACCGAGGTCGGCCGCCACATCGGGCAGCAGGCCCATGATGACGAACTCGGTGGTGCCGATGGCGAAGGCGCTCAAGGCCAGGATGAGGAGCGAGAGGGGCATGGGTGGAGTCCTTGTCGAGCTCCTCAGAGCTCTTTGCCTAAGGTGTCGAGGAACGCCTGGATGGTTTCCTCGTTACGTTTATAGAAATGCCATTGGCCGACTTTCTGGCTGCGGATCAGGCCGGCCCGGTGCAGGGTCGCCAGGTGCGCAGAGACGGTCGATTGCGACAGGCCGCAGCGTTGATCGATTTGCCCGCAACAGACGCCGAAGTCGGTGCTGTGCTCCTGATCGGGGAACTGGGTCGCGGGGTCTTTCAGCCAGTTGAGGATGTCTCGCCGTACTGGGTGTGCCAGGGCTTTTATTATTTCGTCGAGGTCGATGGTGGACATGGCAGTGCTCGAATTGGGTAAAACGTTATATCGCGATAAGGCGAACTTTAAATCGGTACTTCGCGATATACCAATATGATTTTGATCTGAGGTCAGCTTAAATCGGTATATCGGGTTATAACGATATGTGTGGCGCGGTGCTAAGCTACGCGCTATGAACTATCTCGCACATCTTCACCTCGGTGGCCAGCGTCCCGGTCAATTGCTCGGCAGTTTGTACGGCGATTTTGTCAAAGGCCGGCTGCAAGGGCAGTTTCCTGCGGAGGTCGAGGACGCCATCACCCTGCATCGACAAATCGATGTGTTCACCGACCGTCATGGCTTGGTGGACGTCGCGTTGTCGCGTTTCAGCCTGACCCGGCGGCGCTATGCCGGAATCGTGCTCGACGTGTTTTTCGACCATTGCCTGGCCCGGGATTGGGCGTTGTATGCCGATTCGTCATTGCCGGCCTTCACTGCGGACGTGTACCGGGTACTCGCCGCCGAACCGCAGTTGCCGGGGCGGCTGGCGCAGATCGCACCCTACATGGCGGCGGATGACTGGCTGGGTTCGTATCGCGACTTTGCAGTGCTCGACCAGGTGCTGCGGGGGATCTCGCGGCGCCTGTCACGTCCCGAAGAACTGGCCGCCGCGATGCAGGAGCTGGAGCGCTTGTATGAACCGCTGAGCGAGGACTTTCGTTTGTTCTATCCAGAACTGCAGCGGTTTTCGGCGCAGCACCTGCGTACGCCTTGATATCGCTAGCCGGTTCCCCCGCCGTTGGATTCAGGCCGCGATCAGCTCACCCGCAGGTCTTGGTTGGGCCGGTTGTGCCACGTCGCCAAACAACGCGTTGTGCACCGCTTGCTGGGCGGCAAACGCCAGGGCGGCGCGCTCCTGGCCGTGACAGGTTATGGGCTTGAGCAGGTGGATGTGGACGTCGCCCTGGTCGTTGGCGAACAGGCGCATCAGGTGCGATAGCAAGTCGTCATCGCCGATGAAGGGCGCCAGAGGGTCGATCTGCCCGTCGCGCAGGTAACGGATCGCCACGGGTTGCAGGGCGACATCGGCGTCGATCGCGGCCGAGAGCAGGCGGCCATGGAAGGTGCGCAGTGAGCGCCCATCGGTGGTGGTGCCTTCGGGGAACATCAGCAGCGGGTGTTGCTGTTGCAGGTGACGGCTCATTTGCTTGCGGATCAGTTGGCTGTCGCCCGCGCCGCGGCGGATGAACAGGCTGCCGGCCTTGGCCGCCAGCCAGCCGGCGACCGGCCAGGTGCGCACTTCGGCCTTGGACAGGAACGACAACGGGGTGAGCATGCCCAGCAAGGGAATGTCGGTCCAGGACACGTGGTTGCTGACCCAAAGCATCGGCTGTTGCGGCAACTGCCCATGCACCGTCACCCGAAAGGGCAGGGCGCGGCTCAAGCGCTTCATGAAAAACCGCGACCAGCGTTGGCGCCGCAGCATCGAATTGGCCACTCCCAGACGCTCGAACAGGCCAAACACCAAGGCCATGCTCAAGCCGAGCGCCACCACCAGCAACACCCTGGTCACCCGTGCGTACACCCGCAAGCGGCTCATTACACGGCCGCCTTGAAGTGCTTGGCGTAACGCGGGCAGAGCTCATCGCGCTTGAGCAGGATGAACACATCGGCGACCTGGAAGTCTTCGTCCCAGCACGGCTCGCCGCAGATCTTCGCGCCCAGGCGCATGTAGGCCTTGAGCAGCGGCGGCATTTCGGCAATCACGTTGGACGGGATATCGAGACTGGGCAGCGGCTTTTTCGGTTCGGCGCGCAGGTGCTCGGTGCACAGGTAACGTTCGCGCAGGCGCTGCATGATCGCGTGGGCCTGGATCCCGCCGTCCTGCATCGGAATGCTCGCGCAACCCATCAGGTAACTGTAGCCACCCTGGTTCAGGACCTCGGCCAGTTCCCCCCACAGCACGGCGATGGTGCCGCCGTTGCGGTATGCCGGGTCGACGCAGGTGCGGCCGATTTCCAGGATCGGTCCCTGCAGGTGCACCAGGCCGTGCAGGCTGAACTCCTCTTCACTGTAGAAGCGTCCCAGGCTGCTGGCCGCAGTGTGGTCGAGCAGGCGGGTGGTCGCGACCAAGCGTCCGGTGTTCAGGTCCCGCACACCAATGTGGCTGCAGTGCACATCGTAGTCATCCATGTCCAGACCCAGTTCCGCGCCTTTGAGTTTGGCGTTGAATTCTCCGCTAAAGACATTGAAGCGCAGGGCCTGGGCTTGTTGCAGGGCCTGGGCACCGATCAGGCGTTCGGCTTGCAGGCGGCGTTCAGTGCCGGTGTCGCGGATGCAGGCGATCTGGGTCATGGTGAATCTCCGTACTGGCTGCTCACCCGTCATGGGTTGCAGTCGATCGACTTTGTTGTGCAAAGTCAGGCTATGTAGCCCCGGTGTCATCGCCATGAAGCTTTGGTGATGCTTGTATGACAGCCCTTGAGGAGCCGTATATGCCTTGGCAAGCCCTGCTGAACTGCCGCACACGATTGCCCGCAAACCCCGACCTGGCCGAGGGTTACGCCCGATTGCTGGAAACCTTGGGGGCGGTAACGCCGTTCGAACTGGCCGTGCGCGGTGCACGTTTGATGGCCACCCCCGGCTGGGCATTTCTGGTGGGTTACCAGGCTGCCTTGCGCATGTTGTGGCCCAGCGCACCCCTGAGCCTGGGGGCTTTATGTGCGACCGAACAGCGCAGCCTGCGCCCGGCGGACATGCAAACTCGCTTGAGCGACCTGCGCCTGAGCGGGCGCAAGGACTTCGTCACTGCTGGCGATGCGGCGGACTGGTTGCTGATCGCCGCACGCAGCGAAGATCCGGGCCAGTCCCCACGCTTGAGCCTGGCGGTGGTGTATCCCGGTGAGCCGGGGGTGCGCCTGGAGAAACTGCCCGCCATCCCCTTGATGCCGGACATCAGCCACGGCCGGCTGTTTCTCGACGGTGCCTTGTGTGAACTGCTGGCCGGCGATGGCTGGGATGCCTACGTCAAACCCTTCCGCACCCTGGAAGACCTGTATGTGCTCAGCGCCCTATGCGCCTGGCTGTATGGCGTCGGCGAGGACAGCGACTGGCCGCAAGCGCTGCAACTGAAGTTGCTGGCGCTGCTGGCCGGGTGCGCCGAGGTCAGCCGGCAGCCGCCCAACAGCAGCGCCGGGCATGTCCTGCTCGGTGGCCTGTTCGCCCAGTTCGAGGGTTTGCAGGGTGCACTGGATGAAGCTTTTGCCGATGGCCCGCCACAGTGGGCGGACGTGTGGACGCGCGATCGCGCGGTACTCGACCTGGCGGCTGGCGCACGGGCCAAGCGGTTGGCCAAGGCGTTGGCTGGGGCCTTGTAGAATTGTCACCTATCTGGACTAGGCTCAGCAGGTTTCTCCTGCCGAGCCACAGCCCATGTTCAAAGGCGTTTTCCTGCTGTTGATGTTGTTGTGCAGTTGCGCGGTAACTGCACAGGACTGGCCCGCCGAGCAATGGGCGCCCGGTCCACCCGGCAGTGGCCCGGCGCTGGCGGCGCTGGAGGACTATGCCTTTGCCAACCGTGACGAGGCCACCCGCAAGGGCATCCGCACCGATGCCTTGCTGGTGATCCGTGACGGTCAACTGGTCTATGAGCGCTACGCCGGCGGCACCACGGCCGACACCCCGCACCTGACCTGGTCGGTCAGCAAAAGCCTGATGGCCGCCGTGCTGGGCGTGGCCTATGGCGAAGGCCGGTTCTCCTTGCAGGACCCGGTGGCGAAGTTCTTGCCTGCCTTGATGCCTCATCCCGGGATCAGTTTCGCCGATCTGCTGCACTGGGCGTCAGGGTTGGACTGGCAGGAAGACTATGAGTACGCCCCCTTGAACTCATCGGTGGTGGCCATGCTGTATACCCGTGGGCATACCGATATGGCGGGCTTCACCGCCGCACACCCGGCATTCGGCGCACCCGGGCAACACTTTCGTTATTCCAGCGGCGACAGCAACCTGTTGTCTGCGGCGCTGAAAAACATCCTCGGTGCGCAGCGTTACGCCGACTATCCCTGGACCGCGCTGTTCGAACCCCTGGGTATTCGCAGCGCCGTGTGGGAGCGCGACGCCACGGGCACCTTTGTCGCGTCCTCCTACGCCTACATGACTGCCCGCGACTTGGCGCGCATCGGTCTGCTGATGCAGCGCCAGGGTCGTTGGGGCGAGCGCCAGTTGCTGCCTGCCGATTGGGTCGCGTTCAATCTCCAGCCCTTCGCCCACTACCAGGCTAATCAGGATGCCGCTGTGCCGGGCGGTCATTGGTGGCTCAATCGCCCGCTGGATGGCGCGCCGCGGCCCTGGCCCGATGCACCGCCAGACAGCTTCGCCGCCTTGGGCCACTGGGGGCAGGCGCTGTACGTGCTGCCTGGCGAGAAGCTGGTGATCGTGCGTTATGCCGATGATCGTGATGGCAGTTACCGTCACAACGAACTGCTCAAGCGCGTCCAGGCCGCGTTCCCACCGCAGGTGCTGCCATGACCGGTGATTTTGTGCGGCGCCGTCCGCTACTCAGCCTGCTGCTGGGGGGGCTGGTCCTGATGTTGGTCCTGTTGCTGGGTTGGGGCTGGCAGCAGCGGGTTGCCTTGTCGGCGTTCCCCGACATCCTCAGCGCCTACACTGCCAAGGAGTATTGTTCCTGTCGCTACGTGGCCGGTCAGTCGGCGCCGTATTGCCAGGGGTACGTCAAGCAGTACCTGCCCATCAGCGATTTTGTCGATGACCCCGAGCACAAACGGGTCAAGGCCAGCGGCCTGGGACGCACCCATACCGCCAGTTGGCTGGGCGTGCGCGAGGGCTGTCGGCTGATTCCGTGATCTTCCAGGTTTGCAATCGGCACCGGGCCAGTTAAGGTTCGTTCAGGTTTATCGGCCCCACGAGTGTCTATGTTCAACCGCTCCCTCTATAAAGCAGTCGCGTTCTCGCTGCTGGCCGGCTGCGCCGCGTCAGCCCAGGCCAATTGGTACCTGGACGGCGAGTCCTCACGCCTGTCGTTTATCTCCACCAAGAACACTCATATCGCCGAGGTCCAGCGCTTTCTGGTGCTGCACGGCAAGGTCGATCCCAAGGGCCTGGCGCAAGTCGAAGTCGAGTTGGACTCGGTCAACAGCGGCGTGCCGCTGCGCGATGAGCGCATGCGCAAGGAGCTGTTCGAGATCGAGGCGTTTCCCGAGGCGTTGATTACCACCCAGATCGATCTGCGGCCGATCAACGACCTGGCCCCCGGCGCGCAGTTGGAGTTGCGTCTGCCATTGACCGTCAGCCTGCACGGCAAGCAGCACAGCTACGACGCCGAGCTGCTGGCAACCCGCCTGGATGATCGGCGGTTCCAGGTGGTGACCCTGGAACCGGTGGTGATCAGTGCCGCGGATTTTGACCTGGTGCCGGGGCTGGAACGGCTGCGCAAGCTGGCCGACCTGTCGGCCATCAGTCTGTCGGTACCGGTGGGCGCGGTACTGATTTTCACGGCGCGCTGACATGGCCGGCGCGGTGTTCCCATGGCGTGACGGCAACCGCTTTGAATTGCTGGTCGACGGCCCGCAGTTCTTCCCGCGCATGCTGCAGGCGATTGCCAATGCCCGGGAGCAGGTCGAACTGGAACTCTACCTGGTGGAGGCGGGTGCCTGCGCCGAGGCAATGGTGCAAGCGCTGGTGCAGGCCGCCGAGCGCGGCGTGCGGGTGCGTTGCCTGTTCGATGACTATGGCAGCCTGGCTTTCACTCTCGGCCTACGGCGCCGGTTGAACGAGGCCGGTGTCGAGCTGCGCCTTTACAATCGCCTGAGCTGGCGGCGCTGGGTGCGCAACCTGTACCGCGACCACCGCAAGTTGCTGCTGGTCGACCAGGTGCTGGCGGTGGTCGGCGGCACCGGGGTCACGGATGAATTCTGGACGCCGGGTCACGACAGCAGCGAATGGCATGAGGTGATGGTGGAAATCAGCGGCCCGCTGGTGCACGATTGGCAATCGCTGTTCGATCGCCAATGGCGTGCCAACCGCCACCGCCGCGCCTGGAAGCCGGCCTCGGACTTCGGTCTGCCGCGCCTGCCCCGGGTGCCGTCGATGGGTGAAGGGATGGGCCGGGTGGCCTATGCCGACGCCGGCCAGCACCGGGATATCCTGCAATCACTGTTCCGCGCCCTCAACAGCGGCCAGCGGCGCATCTGGCTGGCGACTCCGTATTTCTTGCCGACCTGGAAGATCCGCCGCTCCCTGCGCAAGGCCGCCGCCCGTGGAGTCGATGTGCGCCTGCTGCTGACCGGGCCGCGCACTGACCACCCCTCAGTGCGGTATGCCGGGCATCGTTACTACCCGCGATTGCTCAAGGCCGGGGTAAAAATATTCGAGTACCAGCCGTGTTTCCTGCACCTGAAAATGGTCCTGGTGGATGACTGGGTGAGCATTGGCTCGTGCAACTTCGATCACTGGAACCTGCGGTTCAATCTGGAAGCCAACCTCGAGGCCCTCGATACCGGCCTGACCCAGGCGGTGGTGGCGAGTTTCGAGCGGGACTTCGGCCTGAGCCAACAGGTCAGTCTGGAGGAATGGCAACGCCGGCCGTTGTGGCGCCGGATCAAGCAGCGGGTGTGGGGATGGGTGGATCGGGTGGTGGTGAACCTGCTGGATCGGCGGGGTTGAAGCCCAACCTTGCAAACAGCCAAAACCACTGTGGGTATATGCCCTGTGGGAGCAGCTCGCTCCCACAGGGTAATGGTGTTGCCTCTGCGGTCAGAGCAACTCGAAGCTCTGCTGCGTCACCGCCTCGGAATCCAGGCCGATCTGCACGTTGAACTTGCCAGGTTCGGCTGCGTACTTGAGCTGGGTGTTGTAGAACTTCAGGTCGTCTTCTTCGATGCTGAAATGCACGACTTTCTGTTCGCCGGCCTTGAGCAGCACTTTCTGGAAGCCCTTGAGTTCCTTGATCGGGCGGATCATCGACCCGGTCTCGTCCTGGATGTACAGCTGCACTACGGTTTCGCCATCACGCTTGCCGGTGTTCTTGACCGTCACACTGGCGTCGATCTTGCCGGTCTTGTTCAGCGTGGTCGACGACAGCGCCATTTCCGACAGGCTGAACTGGGTGTAGCTCAGGCCATAACCGAACGGGTAGAGCGGGCCGGTGGTGTCATCGAAGTACTGGGAGGTGTAGTTGCCAGGTTTGCCCGGCGTGAACGGGCGGCCGATGGTCAGGTGGTTGTAGTAGGTCGGAATCTGCCCCACCGAACGCGGGAAGCTGATCGGCAGCTTGCCGGACGGGTTGTAGTCGCCGAACAGTACATCGGCGATGGCGTTGCCACCTTCGGTGCCACTGAACCAGGTTTCGAGGATCGCGTCGGCTTGTTCGTTCTCTTCGAGAATGCTCAACGGCCGGCCGTTCATCAACACCAGCACCAACGGTTTGCCGGTGGCCTTGAGCGCCTTGATCAGCTCGCGCTGGTTGGCTGGCAGGTTGAGGTCGGTGCGGCTCGAGGACTCGTGGGACATGCCCCGGGACTCGCCCACGGCGGCAACGATCACATCGGCCTGCTGCGCGGCTTTCACCGCTTCGTCGATCAGTACCTGCGCCGAACGTGGGTCATCGACCACTTCCGGGGCATCGAAGTTGAGGAAGTTCAGGTAATCGACGACTTTCTTGTCCGAGGTGATGTTGGCGCCTCGGGCATAGTGCAGGGTGGCCTGGTCGCCGAGGGCGCGGGTCATGCCGTCGAACAGGGTCACCGATTGCGCCGGACGCCCGGCGGCGGCCCAACTGCCCATCATGTCGATCGGCGCCTTGGCGAGCGGACCGACCAGGACGATCTTCGCGGTTTTCTTCAGCGGCAGGGTTTCGTTGTGGTTCTTCAGCAACACCAGGCTGCGGCGCGCCACATCACGGGCTTCGGCACGGTGCAGGCGGCTTTCGGCATAGGTGTCGACCGGGTCATCCTCGGCCTTGCCGATACGCAGGTACGGGTCGCGGAACAGGCCCATGTCGTACTTGGCGCCCAGCACTTCACGCACGGCGTTGTCGATGTCGCTCTGCTCGATCTCGCCGGCCTTCAGCAAGCCCGGCAGTTCCTTGCCGTAGAGGGTGTCGTTCATGCTCATGTCGATGCCGGCCTTGATTGCCAGCTTCGCCGCTTCGCGACCATCACGGGCCACGCCGTGCTTGATCAGCTCGAAAATCGCCCCGTGGTCACTCACCGCCAGGCCCTTGAAACCCCACTCCTTGCGCAGCAGGTCCTGCATCAGCCACAGGTTGGCCGTGGCCGGAATGCCGTTGATCGAGTTCAGTGCCACCATCACCCCGCCCGCGCCGGCATCGATGGCCGCGCGGTACGGTGGCAGGTAGTCCTGGTACATCTTCACCGGACTCATGTCGACGGTGTTGTAGTCACGCCCGCCCTCGACCGCGCCGTACAGGGCGAAGTGCTTGACGCTGGCCATGATGTTGTCGGCGCCGATCAGGCCGGTGCCCTGGTAGGCCTTGACCATCACCTGGGCAATGCGCGACACCAGGTAGGTGTCTTCGCCGAACCCTTCGGAGGTGCGGCCCCAGCGAGGATCGCGGGAGATATCGACCATCGGCGCAAAGGTGATGTCGAGGCTGTCGGCGGCGGCTTCCTTGGCGGCAATGCGCCCGCTCAGGCCAATGGCGTCCATGTCCCAGCTCGAGGCCAGGGCCAGGGGGATCGGGAAAATCGTGCGGTGGCCGTGGATCACGTCATAGGCGAAGAACATCGGGATCTTCAGCCGGCTGCGCATGGCCGCGTCCTGCATCGGCCGGTTTTCCGGGCGAGTGATCGAGTTGAACGTGCCGCCGATGTTCCCGGCGGCGATTTCCTTGCGGATCATCTCGCGCGGCATTTCCGGGCCGATGCTGATCAGGCGCAACTGGCCGATCTTTTCGTCCAGGGTCATCTGCTTCATCAGGTTGCTGACGAACGCGTCCTTGTTCTCAATGGGGGCAGGCTTGGTATCGGCCATTACCGAGTGACTGGCCAGGCCGATGGCCAGGCTCAGCAAACACAGCTTCTTCATGAATAGTTTTCTCAAACGCTAAAACGACGCTCAGCGAAACGCATCGGGTCAGCCAAAATTTAGGGAGCGACTATTGTTGAGTGGGTAAATGCAGCAAACTTCGAACTCTTTATTCGCGCTGGGCATCTTTTAGCCGATTGGCGAGATGCAATCCAGTGGCGGGGACAGATTAAGTCCCCAGGGGATCAATTGAAGGCTGCCGGTCTATTTCCATCAGGAGCAACACTGACATGAATGTACAACAGCACTCTCGCTCGGCCTGGCAAGTCACGGTTCTAATGCTGCTGACCACGGTCCTGGCCGGCTGCGGCATCAACACCATTCCTACCCTCGACGAACAGGCCAAGGCGGCCTGGTCGCAAGTGCAGAACCAGTACCAGCGGCGCGCCGACCTGATCCCCAACCTGGTGGAAACGGTCAAGGGTTATGCCAAGCATGAACAGGACACCCTGACCGCAGTGATCGAGGCGCGGGCCAAGGCCACCTCGATCCAGGTCGACGCCAGCACCCTGGACAATCCGGAAAAACTCAAACAGTTCCAGCAAGCCCAGGATGGCTTGAGCAGTGCGCTCAGCCGTTTGATGGTGGTGTCCGAGCGCTACCCGGACCTCAAGGCCAACCAGAACTTCCTGGCCCTGCAGTCGCAACTTGAAGGCACCGAGAACCGCATCGCCGTGGCGCGTCGTGACTTTATCGCCGCCGTGCAGGCCTACAACACCGAGATCCGCACCTTCCCGGGTCGCCTGTGGCATAGCGTGATGTACAGCGACCTGCCGATCCGCCAGACCTTCGAGGCCACCAGCCCCGACGCCGATAAAGCACCGCAAGTGAAGTTCTGATCAGGCTTCAATGAGGTGTCGATGCGTTTATTACGGATAGGCCTGGCGCTGTGGCTCCTGGCATGTGTGACCACCGTCCAGGCAGCGCTGGCGTTTCCCGCGCTGACCGGGCGGGTGGTAGACACCGCCCAGATGATCGACCCGGTTGTGCGCGAGCAACTGACTCAACAGTTGCAGGCGCTGGAGCAGACCAGCGGCGACCAGATCGTGGTGGTCACCGTACCTGACCTGCAAGGCCTGCCCATCGAGGACTACGGTTATCAATTGGGCCGCCACTGGGGTATCGGCCAGAAGGGCAAGGACAATGGCGCGCTGCTGATCGTCGCCCGGGATGAGCGCAAATTGCGCATCGAAGTCGGCTATGGCCTGGAAGGCGTGCTGACCGATGCGCAGTCCTGGGTGATCATCAACCAGGTGATCGCGCCGGCATTCAAGACCGGCAACTACAGCAAAGGCATCAGCGACGGTGTCGCGGCGATGTTGCAGGTGGTGGGCGGTGACCCGCTGGCTGTACCGGCCCATGTGGCGGACGCCAATTTCGCCAAGGATAATCCGGCGTTCTCCATCGGCATGTTCGTGCTGCTGCTGATCGTGTTGTGGTTGTGCAATCGCATGGGGTTACCGGTGGGCGCGATTCTTCTGGCCATTCTCAGCAGCAGTGGACGTGGCGGCGGAGGCGGAGGTGGCGGTGGCTTCAGAGGTGGCGGTGGTGGTTTCGGCGGCGGCGGGGCCTCGGGCGGCTGGTAATGACAATAACTAAAGAGCATCTGCAACCATGGCATTACTGAACGCACACGAACAACGCCAGGTCGCCGAAGCGATCGCCAAGGTCGAGCAACAGACCGACGCGGAGCTGGTGACCGTGCTGGCGGCCCGGGCCGACGACTACGCCTACATCCCTTTGCTGTGGGCCAGCCTGTTGGCGTTGGTGGTGCCGGGGATCATTCATTACCTGTTCGGCTGGATGAGCATGTACACCTTGCTGCTGGCGCAGTGGGCGACCTTCATTGTGTTGTGCCTGCTGTTTCGCCTGCCGAAGATCACCACCCGGCTGATTCCGCGTTCCGTGCGGCACTGGCGAGCGTCGAATCTGGCGCGTCGGCAGTTCCTGGAGCAGAACCTGCACCACACGGTGGGCAGTACCGGAGTGCTGATTTTTGTCAGTGAAGCGGAGCGTTACGTAGAAATCCTGGTGGACGACGGCATCTCCAAGCGCCTGGACGACAGCTGTTGGGATGCCATCGTCAAGGCCTTCACCCAGCAGGTGAAACAGGGGCAGACATTGGCCGGGTTTATTGCCTGCATTGAAGCCTGCGGGGAGTTGCTCAAGGTGCATGTGCCGCTGACGCAAACCCGCAATGAGTTACCGAATCGGTTGGTGGTACTCGATTAGATGAAACATCCATAGCCGCTGGCGTTCGACAGCGGCTATAACGACCGTTGATCAAATAACTCCGTGCCCTCAAGCCCCATCCCCCCTAAAATGCCCGGCATTCCCTGCCCGAGGCGTTTTTGTTCATGTCTGTCACCGCTAAACCTGTCAGTCCCGCGCCGGATCACCATGCACAGTTTCTTGAGCTGCTGACTGCCAGCCTTGAGCAAAACGCCTTTATCAAGCTGGTGCTGGCCAAGTACGTCGGCGGTGAAGCGGACCTGCAACGGCTGATCATCAAGCCGACAACGGTCAAGGATCAGCCCTGCCTGTCCTTCGTCTACCGCTACAAGACTCGCGACATCACCAAGAACTTCTCCCTGGCCGATGGCGTGGCGGCGATTGCCGAGCTGTTGCCGGTGTCGTTCAAGAATGCCCACTTGCTCTCGGTGACCGACGAAGCCCAGCTGGAATACAGCAAGAAGAACAAAAGTTCGCTGTTCAAGAGCAAACCGCAGCAATTGCGCGAGGCCCCGTCCGCCGAGCACAACCGTGAGAAACAGCGCTTCCTCGACTTGAGCCGACCGTTTCTCGCCGATCTGGGCGTGACCAATGCCAGGCACGAGCTGATTCCGGCGATGTCGCGCAAGTGGAAGCAGATCAACAAGTTCATCGAGGTCTTCAGCCATGCCCTGACCTCCTCGCCACTGGCGCTGGACAAGCCGGTACGCGTGGCGGATTTCGGTTCGGGCAAGGGCTACCTGACGTTTGCCATTCACGATTACCTGCGCAACACCCTCAAGGCCGAGGGCGAAGTCACCGGTGTCGAGCTGCGCGAGGAAATGGTCAACCTGTGCAACGCCGCGGCGGCCAAGCTGCAGCACCCGGGGTTGGTGTTCAAGTGCGGCGACGTGCGCAGTGTGGCGCCGAGTGAGCTGGACGTGATGATTGCCCTGCATGCCTGCGACATCGCCACCGACTACGCGATTCACACCGGCATCCGTTCCGGGGCGTCGATCATCATGTGCTCGCCGTGCTGCCACAAACAGATTCGCCTGCAGATCCAGAGCCCGGCGCTGCTCAAGCCGATGCTGCAATATGGCCTGCACCTGGGCCAGCAGGCGGAAATGGTCACCGACAGCTTGCGCGCGTTGTTCCTCGAAGCCTGCGGCTATGAGACCAAGGTGTTCGAGTTCATCTCACTGGACCACACCAACAAGAACAAGATGATCCTCGCGGTCAAGCGCGCCGAACCGGTGGCCCCGGCCCAGCTGCTGCAAAAGATCGAGGAACTCAAGGCGTTCTACCACATCAGCGAACATTGCCTGGAAACCTTGCTGCGGGCTGATGGTTACCTGTGATCGCGGTCTTGCGGCCCAGCATCACCGTGACGATCACCCCGGCGGCAAACAGCCAGGTAATGGGCTCGATGTGCTCACCAAAAAACAGCGCTGAAAAGGCGATGGTGAAGAAGATCTGCAGCAACTGGATCTGACTGACCCGGGCAATCCCGCCCATGGCCAATCCGGCGTACCAGGCAAAAAAGCCCAGGAACTGCGAGAACAGCGAGACGTAGCCAAAGGCCCACCAGGTCCTGGCGCTGATCGCGCCTTGATGCTGCAAGGCCAGGTACAGCACCGGACCGATCAACAGCGGCGTCGACAGCACCAGGGCCCAGCAGATCACCTGCCAACCGCCCATCTCCTTGGCCAGTCGGCCGCCCTCGGCGTACCCCAGGCCGCCCACGGCAATGGCCCCGAGCATCAGCAAGTCGCCCGCCTGAATACTGCCAGCGCCGCTGATCAGCGCGTAGCCCAGCACCAGCGCACTGCCCAGGGCGGCGCAAGCCCAGAAGGCTTTGGAAGGTCGCTCGTGGGACAACCACGCCGCGTACAGCGCCACGCACAGCGGTTGCAGGCCATTGACCAGCGCTCCGTGGGACGCCGGCAAGGTTTGCATGGCCCAGGCCGAGAGCACCGGAAAACCGAGGATAACCCCGGCGATCACCAGGCTCAGGCCCTTGACTTGCTGCCAGGTTGGCCAGCGCTCTCGACGCCAGAGCAGCAGCGCCGCGGCTGGAATGGCCGCGAACAGGGCACGGCCCAGGCCGTTGAGCAAGGGGTGCAGCTCTTGCACCACGATCCGGGTGAAAGGCAGGGTCAGGCTGAAGATGATGACGCCCAGCAGGCCCAGGGCCATGCCAGTGTTTTCGCGCGAGGACATAACGGCAACCAGGGTCGAAGGTGGCGGGAAGTGACTTCATCTAGCCACAACGCCGGCCGATTGCGCTGTTACAGCTAGGCACGGACTTATCCGTACAGTTGCATGCTGCGTAGTAGCGGGTTGTTACCCGGCCCCAAGGATTAGGACTACCTTGAATGCTCCTTTCTGCCCACGTTGTACCCAGAGGAGTCCTCCCCATGGCTGCGAAAAAGATCCTGATGCTGGTTGGCGATTACGTCGAAGACTACGAAGTGATGGTGCCGTTCCAGGCCTTGCTGATGGTCGGCCACACGGTGCATGCGGTGTGCCCCGACAAGACCGCCGGGCAGACCGTGCGCACGGCGATTCATGACTTCGAAGGCGACCAGACCTACAGCGAAAAACCCGGTCACCTGTTCGCCCTGAACTTCGACTTCGTCCAGGTCGATGCCGCCGACTACGACGCTCTGCTGGTTCCAGGCGGACGTGCGCCGGAGTACCTGCGCCTGAATGAAAAAGTCCTGCAGTTGGTACGCGACTTCGACCAGGCCGGCAAGCCGATTGCCGCAGTCTGCCATGGCGCGCAGTTGTTGGCGGCGGCGGGCATCCTCGAAGGGCGTGAATGCAGCGCCTACCCGGCTTGCGCCCCGGAAGTACGTCTGGCCGGTGGCACGTTCATCGATATCCCCGTGACGCAGGGCCACGTTCAAGGCAATCTGGCCACGGCGCCCGCCTGGCCGGCACACCCAAGCTGGCTGGCCGGTTTCCTTGGCCTGCTGGGCACGACCATCACCTTGTAAACGGAGGCCTGTCCATGTGCGAGCTGTACGTCAAAGCCGACCCGATTTTGTACGAGTCACGCTCGCGCTCGCTGCGCATCTGTGGGGTGGTCACGACTCTGCGCCTGGAGAATCAGTTCTGGGACATCCTCAGCGAAATCGCCGAGGTCGACGGCATGACCACCAACCAGTTGATCGCCAAGCTCTATGAAGAAGTGATGGATTACCGCGGCGAAGTGGTGAACTTCGCCTCGTTCCTGCGGGTCAGTTGCACCCGTTACCTGAGCCAGCGGCGCAGCGGCTCGCCGGAGTTATCGGTGGTACGCGCGGTGGTGAAGTAGGGCGACGTGGTCTTTACTCTGAAGCGCGTAATCTTTTAATCGCCAAGGAGCACGAGCATGTCTGGATGGTACGAGTTGAGTAAAAGCAGCAGTGGCCAGTTCCGTTTTGTGCTGAAAGCGGCCAACGCCGAAACCATTCTCACCAGCGAGCTGTACACCACCCGAGCGGCCGCCGAGGGTGGCATTGCCTCGGTCCAGAGCAATAGCCCGCTGGATGAGCGCTACGAGAAAAAGTCCACCAAGGACGGCCATCCTTACTTCAACCTCAAGGCTGCCAACCATCAGGTCATCGGCAGCAGCGAGGCCTATTCCTCGGAGGCGGCGCGGGACAAAGGCATCGCCAGCGTCAAGACCAATGGCCCGACCACGGTCATCAAGGACAAGACCCTGCCGGTGCTGTGAAACCTGTGTAGGCGCTGGCAAGCCAGCGCCTACACATTTGCGCTCTGTCAGCGTAGCGTATCGATCAACCCCTGCAACTGACTGCACCCCGCCTCAGCCAATGGGAACACCGGCAGGCGCGGGTCGCCCGCTTCCAGGCCGGTCATGCGCAGGCCGGCCTTGATGGTCGCCGGCAGTCCGCCCTTGAGGATGAAGTCCAGCAGTGGCAGTTGGCGATAGAACAATTGCCGCGCTTGGTCCAGGTCATTGGCCAGCACCGCCTGATACAGCGCGCCGTTGAGTTGCGGGATCAGGTTTGGCGCCGCCGTGCACCAGCCTTTGGCTCCGGCGGCAAACGCCTCCAGCGCCAGCGGATTGCAACCGTTGTAGAACGGCACCTGGCCTTCACCCAGTATTTGCAGCTTGTGCATGCGCTGAATATCGCCGGTGCTTTCCTTGACCATGGTCACGTTGGCCACGGCATGGAAGATCCGCAGGATCAACTCCACGGACATGTCGGTGCCGCTGGTGGCCGGGTTGTTGTAGAGCATGATCGGCACGCCGATGCTGTCGCCAATGGCGCGGTAGTGGGCAAGGATTTCCGCTTCGCTGAGTTTCCAGTACGACGCCGGCAGCACCATCACCACGTCGGCGCCATGGGCCTCGGCAAACCGCGCGCGGCGCACGGCCTTGGCGGTGGTCAGGTCGGAGACGCTGACCACGGTTGGCACGCGCTTGGCCACATGCTGGATGCTGAACTCACTGACCTGATCCCACTCTGCGTCGCTCAGGTAAGCGCCTTCGCCGGTGCTGCCGAGCGGGGCGATCGCGTGGACACCGCCGTCGATCAGGCGGTCGATGGAACGCCCCAGGGCAGGCAGGTCGACCGCTTCGCCGTTGGCGGTGAAGGGGGTGATGGTGTAGCCGATGATGCCGTGAATGTTCGGGCTGGACATGCTGTCTCTCCAATTAGGCAAAAAAGTCGCTTCAGTTCAGGCAATCGGCGTGTTGGCGCAGGTTCTGCCGAGCGTAGTAGTTGAACGCAGCGCCGTGGCGCTTGGGTTTGGAGATCCAGTCATGGGCCTCGCGGCCGAGTGCCGGCAGGATTGGCTTGAGGGTGCCGGCGGCCATCGCCAGCAACTGCAGTTTGGCCGCACGTTCGATCAATTGAGCGATCACGCAGGCTTCCTCGATGTTGCGCCCGGTCGACAACTGGCCGTGGTGGGACAGCAGGATGGCGCGCTTGTCGCCCAGGGCCGCGGCGATGATTTCGCCTTCTTCGTTACCCACCGGTACCCCCGGCCAGGCTTCGAGAAACGCGCAGTCTTCGTACAGCGGGCAGAGGTCCATGTGGGAAATTTCCAACGGCACCTCGAGCATCGACAGCGCCGCGACGTGAGTCGGGTGGGTGTGGATGATGCAGTTCACATCCGGCCGGGCACGGTATACCCAACTGTGGAAACGATTGGCCGGATTGGCCATGCCGTGGCCTTCCAGGACTTCCAGGTCTTCGTTGACCAGCAGCAGATTGCTCGCGGTGATTTCGTCGAAACCCAGGCCCAGTTGCTGGGTGTAATAGGTGCCCGGCTGCGGGCCGCGGGCGGTGATTTGCCCCGCCAGACCGGAATCGTGGCCGTTTTCGAACAGGATGCGGCAGGTCAGTGCCAGCTTTTGCCGGTCAGTCCACGTATTATCCGCCAGGCTGCTTTGCATCTGCGTCAGCGCCTGCTTGATGAGTTGGTCTTTGGGTAGTGCTAATGTCTTGGCCATATCGGTGTCCCTGTAAAGCTCAATGGACGTCGGATGTGGTTCTCCCGCTGCTCGCAAGGTCGTCGGGGGTAATCACATGACACTTAAGAGCCTATATGACACTTTGTGTCATTGGCAAGGACTAATCGTTGCCTCCTTGATGGATTAACCGCTGCACATGTCTATCCGTTTGAAATTACTGCGAAAAAAACTTGGTGTGACGCTTGAGGCGCTGGCCGAGAAATCCGGCATGACCAAGAGCTATCTGTCGAAAGTCGAGCGTGGCCTCAACACGCCGTCGATCGCGGCCGCGCTGAAACTGGCCAAGGCGCTGAACGTCAAGGTTGAGGAGCTGTTTGCCGAGGACGCTATCAGCCTGGACAGCTATAGCTTGGTGCGCGCCCACGAGCGCCAGTCGCTGGCCGCCAACGACCAGGCCCCCGGCTACGCGGTGTTGGCTCATCAGGTCAGCGAGCGCAGCCTGCTGCCGTTCATCATTTACCCGCCCAGGGAGTTCAGCGACAAGACCTTCAAGGAGCACCTGGGGGAGGAATTCCTGTTCGTCCACGAAGGCCAGGTCGAGGTCGATTTCATGAACGAGCGGGTGATCCTCGATCGCGGGGATGCGCTGCACTTCAACGCCCAGAAACCCCATCGCCTGCGCTCGGTGGGCGAGGTGCAGGCGCAGTTGCTGGTGGTGGTACACAGCAGCGAGGAATGAGTCGGCGCCAGAGCATCGTGAGCAAGGTCTACCGAAACCGCCCCTGTGGGAGTGAGCCTGCTCGCGATGCTTTCAGCCCAGACCTAAACCTCGACCGGCACCGAAAGACTCGAACTGCCCAGGGCATGGGTCTTGGAATCAAAAAAGCGCAGTGCCACCCCGGTGTCTGCAAACAGCTTTGCGTAGTGGCGCTTCTGGCTCTGGATGAACGCCGCACTGCGCGGATAAATCGAGATCGCCAGGGTTTTTGGCTTGGCCTGGCACAGTGCATGGACCAGGTGCGCATCCTGCTTGCCGAGGCTGTGGCCGAAGATGCACAAGGCGTCGTGTTGCTGCAGCAACTGGTCGTAGCAGAACGACAGGTAGTCCGAGCTGCGGATGGTCTTGAGCTTGTCTTCGCTGCTGCCTTCGTTGACGAACAACGGCACGTCGTCCAGGGTCTTGAGCGTGTTGTTGATGGCAAAACTGCCCAGCAGCGTACCCTCGGTAGAGGTCAGCTTACGGGCGGTGCCGTCCTGGTTGCGCACCAGGTGCAGGCCACCGTGCAGGTACAGCAGGCGGGTTTTGTCGGTGGCGCTGGCGCTCAGCTCGAAGCGCGGTTCGCTGCCCTGGAACAGGTCGTCGATGACCGTGCCCTGGTGCTGGACCGCCCAGTAGTTGAGCAGGTCGTAGTTACTGGTGAAGACCGTCCGATAACGGCCCAGCTCCTGGCTGATGCTCGCCAGGCTGGTGGCTTGCACCAGACGCCAGGGGATGTGCACCGCGTGTACGGTGTTGATCAACGCTTCCTTGATCGCATAGTAGCGATTGCGTGGTGCCGCCGAGCTTACCGCCAAGGCCTTGTTGACCCGGCTGGTGGTTTTCAGGGCGCTGAGCACCTGCTCGAAACTGCGGGTGTGCAGGGCGTCGAACACGCTCAGCTCGGACTGGCTCAAGGGTTTTTCTTCGACACTGCGGGCGTTCTCGAACAGCGAGTCGTAGCCAAAGTCATCCCACACCGCGCGGCTGGCGCCGTTACCCAGCAGCAGGGCGCTGAACGGGGTGGTTGCGCGCAACGCGTTCCAGTCTTCTAAGTGGGCATCAACATCCTGGAAATCGCTCATTGCGTCAGTCATCTCAAGCAGGTGGGGTACAGGGCGCAGACTTTATCACGACCGGCTGTTGAGCCAGATCAAGATGCACGCGGCGCGATGGGGTGATCCTTGGGTTATCCGCCGACGCCAAGGGTCGGTTCGGCCCCATTGCAGAGGACTCGCCATGACCAGCACATTCTTCATTCCTGCCGTCAACATCATGGGCATCGGCTGTCTCGACGAAGCCATGGACGCCATCGGTAAATACGGCTTTGCCAAGGCGTTGATTGTCACGGACAGCGGGTTGGCCAAGGCCGGCGTGGCGGCAATGATCGCGGAAAAACTGGCGCTGCAGGACATCGAGTCGGTGATTTTTGACGGGGCCAAGCCCAACCCCAGCATCGCCAACGTGCAGGCTGGCCTGGTGCTGTTGCAGCGCAGCGGGTGTGATTTTGTGGTGTCCCTGGGCGGTGGTTCGCCCCATGACTGCGCCAAGGGCATCGCCCTGTGCGCCACCAATGGCGGGCAGATTGGCGACTACGAAGGCGTCGATCAGTCGCCCAAGCCGCAACTGCCGCTGATTGCGATCAACACCACGGCCGGTACTGCCAGCGAGATGACCCGCTTCTGCATCATTACCGACGAAGCGCGGCACGTGAAAATGGCCATCGTCGACCGCAACGTCACGCCGCTGTTGTCGGTCAACGATCCGGCCTTGATGGTGGCCATGCCCAAGTCGCTGACCGCCGCCACCGGCATGGATGCGCTGACGCATGCAATCGAGGCCTACGTCTCCACCGCTGCCAACCCAATCACCGACGCCTGCGCCCTGAAAGCCATCGAGCTGATCAGCCTCAACCTGCGCGTGGCGGTGCGTGATGGCAGTGACCTGCTGGCCCGGGAAAACATGGCCTATGCGCAGTTCCTGGCCGGCATGGCGTTCAACAACGCGTCCCTGGGGTTTGTGCATGCCATGGCGCATCAGTTGGGTGGTTTCTACGACTTGCCCCACGGCGTGTGCAATGCGGTGCTGCTGCCCCATGTGCAAAGCTTCAACGCCAAGGTCTGTGCCGAACGCCTGACAGTAGTGGCGCAGGCGCTGGGCGTGGACATCCAGGGGTGCAGCCCGGAGGAGGGGGCCGAGGCGGCGATCGCGGCGATCCGCACGCTGGCCGCGGACGTGGAAATTCCCGCCGGTTTGCGTGACCTCGGAGCCAAGCTGCAGGACATCCCGATCCTCGCCGCCAACGCCCTCAAGGATGCCTGTGGCCTGACCAACCCGCGGGCGGCAGACCAGCAGCAGATCGAGGAGATCTTTCGTAACGCGTTCTGATCCCGCGCGCCCTTAGCCGGAAGTCACCAGGGACCGGCCCGGGGCGGCGCTGAATTGAATCAACGCGACCCCGGCGATCAACAGCACGGCACCGAGCAGGCGCGGTAACGTCAGGTGCCGCTCCACCAGCCCGAACAGCCCGAAGTGGTCGAGCACCAGCGATGCCACTACCTGCCCGGCCAGGGCCAGGGCGATAAAGCCTGAGGCGCCGAGCCTGGGCAGCAGCATCAGGGCCAGGGCGATAAAACACACGCCAAAGGCGCCACCGGCCCACATCCACAGCGGCGCCTTGCTGATAAACCCCAGCGACGGCAATGGCAGGCGCAGGCTGATAATCACCGGCAGCAATACCAGCACACTCACCAGCAGCGAGGCGAGGGTGGCCCATAACGGGTGACCGAGGCCGCGACTCAGGTTGGCGTTGATTGCGCTCTGAAAGGGCACCACGGCGCCGGCGACTACGGCCAGCACCGACAAACCGGCCCACTGCAAGGTACTCATAAGTCTCTCTCCAAGAGGTTTTACTGGACTCTAGGTCATTCGTCGCGCAGATTGAAATTCCGATTAATCATCCAGAACATGCATCAGATGAATGATCTGCGCCGTATCGATTTGAACCTGCTGGTAATCCTCGACGCCTTGCTCAGCGAGCAGCACGTGACCCGTGCGGCCGAGCGCCTGCACCTCAGCCAACCGGCTGTCAGCCATGCCCTGGCGCGCCTGCGCGAGATGCTCGGCGATCCGCTGCTGGTGCGCGCCGGTGCCGGCCTGGTCGCCACTGCGCGCGCGCAGGAACTGATGGCGCCCCTGACTGAAGCACTGGCCAGTGTCCAGGCCTTGCTGGCGCCCAATACCTTCGACCCAGCCTCGGCCAAGCGCCGGTTCCGCCTGGCGATGTCCGACTACGGCGCGGCGATTGTCTTGCCCGGCTTGATCGCGTGCTTGCGCCAGGAGGCGCCGGGGATCGACCTGCAGATCAGCCACGCGAGCCGCGAAGGCATGCTGGAAGGCGTGCTCAACGGCGACATCGACCTGGCGGCCGGGGTCTTTCCCGAACTGCCCCATGAGCTGCGCTGCACGCCGCTGTTCGAAGAGCAGTTCGTGTGCCTGGTGGACGCCCGGCGTTTGCCGGCCAGTGGCGTGCTGGATTTGCCGACTTACCTGGCCCGGCCCCACGTATTGCTGGAGATGCGCGGCAGCGGCACCCCGGAGATCGAGCGGGCGCTGACCGCCATTGGCCAGCGTCGCCACGTGGCAGTCAGCCTGCCGCACTGGAGCGTGGCCCCGCAGTTGATCGCCGGTACCGACCTGATTCTCACCGTGGCGGCCCGCGGCTTGCAGGGTGTCGATCAACCGCAGTTAAGCGTTGTGCCACCGCCATTTCCTATCCCCTCGTTCAACTTCGTCCTGGCCTGGCATGTGCGTCGGGGCGGTGACCAGGCGTTGAACTGGTTGAATCGGCAGATCGCTCAGGCGATAGTGCACGGCTGAGTTTTTCACTTCGATGGACACAAGGAACACGGAATGACCTTGAAATACCGCTGGCTGGGATGTGTGGCAATGAGTGGCGCGCTGGGCGCGACCCAGGCCTATGGCGCGTGCGCACAGCCGCCGCTGCCCGAGGGCGTGCCGGGGTACTCGGTGTGCAAGGACTGGCCGGCCTACGATGGCCAGACCATTACCGCGCTGTCGCAGATCGAGCCGGACCCGACCTTGAGCGATGCCCCCGATGGCACCGGCATGTACGACCTGAAACTGGCGGTGGTCTCCAACATCGATGGCAAGCCCCTGGCCCGTTACGCCCAGGCCTCGGTGTACAGCTCCGACGCCGTGCGCTTCGATGGCCTGAGCATCGACACCGCCCGCTACAAACTCACCTCCGACCTGCGCGCATTCGGCGTACGTGCCGGCTTCACCGGTTCATCGCGAGCCAATCCGTTCGAACAGGCGG
The DNA here is from genome assembly GCF_949767245.1 of Pseudomonas sp. IT-P176. Classification (NCBI taxonomy): domain Bacteria; kingdom Pseudomonadati; phylum Pseudomonadota; class Gammaproteobacteria; order Pseudomonadales; family Pseudomonadaceae; genus Pseudomonas; species Pseudomonas sp. IT-P176. The sequence continues at coordinate 62,164 of NZ_CATKPN010000068.1, read as the reverse complement.
TGCTGTCGCTGTACGTGCGCGAAGGCAACACCTTGCGTCCGGTGCTCGAGCAGTTGGTGATCGAATCCAGCAATGGTGAATGGGATACCAACTGCACCGGCGAATTCAGCCACACCAAACGTACCCTGGACTTGGCCAAGACCAGCAGCCACGGCTTCGCCGACCTGATTGTCAGATCGGTGACCACCGACACGCAGAGCAGCGTGGGCAAAGATGATTGCCAGTCCAAGGACGTCGTGGGCAATACGGTGTCGACGACTTTGCGTTACGACGGGCGCCAGTACGTGGTGCCCAAAGAGCTGCAGGGCGTGTAAGCCGGGCCAACGCCAGGCATGACCTGCAGTCATGCGGCTCTGCACATTTATGGTTACAGTCATCGCAAAACCTTGTGATACAAAAGCCCACCGCAGTCTGACGATAGGGCCTGGCAGCCCGACATGGAGCTTTACCGCATGACCTCATCTTTATTGCTGGCCGTCCTTGCCTCCGGTTTTATCTACGGCATCACCCCGGGCCCGGGCGTGCTCGCGGTGTTTGGCATTGGCGCAGCCCGCGGGCGGCGGGCCGGGGCGGGTTTTCTGTGTGGGCACCTGTTAGGGGATGTGGTCTGGTGCAGCACCGCATTGATTGCCATCGTCGGCGCGCGGGAAATTGGCAGCAGTGCCTTTGATGTGCTCGGCGTGCTCAGCGGCCTGTACCTGTTCTGGCTGGGCATGCGGGCGATCCGCAGCCGTCGCAGCAGCGGCGACGCACCTCAGGGCGCGGCGCGGCAACCGTTCTGGCACGGGATCATGTTTGGCCTGACCAACCCCAAGGCTTATCCGGTGGCGGTGGCGACCTTTACCGCCCTGTTGTCCAGTCGCGCCGAGTTGCTGCAGTGGTCGATGCTGCCCTGGTTGATCTTTCTGAGCTTCCTTGGTGGCGTTTTGGCATACGCTATTCTGATTGGCATTGTGGGCGCTCGTCGGGTGCGCACGTTGTATCAGCGCCATGAGCTGGCTATTACCCGGATTTGCGGGGTAATGTTCATCGGTTTCGCCATCAACGCCTTGCTGCACGCGGTGCCGGGGTTGCTGGCCAACAAGAGTTGAGGCTGCTTGCAGGGCTGCGGCAGCGGCTTGAGGCTAGCGCGGTGTAGCGCGCAGGCCAGGTCCATGGATAGCTACTCACGGCGGTATTTTTTGACAGTATCCATCCACGATGAGCACCGCAAACTCCGCGCCATTGGCCAGCTACATCGATCTGCTGCTCGACGTCGTCTGTGCCGTCGACGGACAGGGACGGTTCGTGTTTGTCAGCGCGTCCTGCGAACAAGTGTTCGGCTACACCCCGGATGAGCTGATTGGCCAGCCGATGATCGAAATGGTGCACCCGGCCGATCGCGAGCGGACCCTGGACGCCGCCCGGGAAATCATGCGCGGCAAACCCAACCCGAACTTCGAGAATCGCTACCTGCGCAAGGATGGCCAGGTGGTGCATATCCTCTGGTCGGCGCGCTGGTCCGAGGTCGACCAGTTGCGGATCGCCGTGGCCCGCGACATCACCGAACGTAAACAGGCCGAATCGCGCCAGGCTGCGCTCTATGCGATTTCCGAAGCGGCCCATGCCGCCGAGGACCTGCTGGCCTTGTTCAAGCGCATTCACCAACTGATCGGCGAATGGCTGCCGGCGCTGAATTTCTCGGTGGCGCTGTACGATGAGCACTGCGAGCAACTGAACTTCCCGTACCACGTCGACGATCACGAGCGTGATCCCGAGTTCAGCGTGACTGGCCGGCTGTGTGCCGAAGTGGTCCGTAGCGGGCAGCCGGTGCTGCTGACCCCCGACCAGCCGTATGCCTTGCCGGGGCTGGCCGGGCTGATCGACGCGCAGGATTGCCCTTGCTGGCTGGGGGTGCCGCTCAATTCGCAACGGGGCACCATCGGGGCGCTGATCGTCAAGAGCATGCCTGGCGGCGAGCGCTACACCGAACGCGACAAGGAGCTGCTGCAATACGTCTGCGCCCAGGTGGCGGCAGCGATCGAGCGCCGGCAATTGCACAGTCGCCTGCAGTACATGGCGCAGCATGACTACCTGACTCGCCTGCCCAATCGCGAATTACTCCGAGAGCGCCTGAGCGCAGCCTTGCTCAAGGCCCGCCGGGACAACGGGCGCATGGCCCTGCTGTACGTGGACCTGGACCATTTCAAGCAGGTCAACGATACCTACGGCCACGGCATCGGCGACATGCTGCTGCAAGCCGTGGCCAATCGGCTGCAAGGTTGCGTGCGCGAGAGCGATACCGTCGCGCGGATTGGTGGCGATGAGTTTGTGGTATTGCTCGACAGTATCCAGGCCGCAGAAGACGCGGCGCGGGTGGCACTGAAAATCCGCCAGGTGCTGGGCCAGCCCATCCGGCTGGACAGCCACAACCTGAGCATTCTGCCGAGCATTGGCGTGGCCTTGTACCCGGAGCACGGCCTCGAGGAAAAGCAGCTGTTCAAGCACGCCGATGAAGCCATGTATGCCGCCAAGCGCCTGAGTGGACGCCTGGACCGGGCGTGAGCCGGGGCACCACTCGTCGATGTTTGGACAGCTTTTTTAAACCTTTGCGCGCTTTGGCCTTCGAATGACAGGCGGGACGTACCGTTGCATTCATTTGTCTGTTCAAGGAGGGCGCGACCATGAAACCTGTGGCCAGCCGATTATCGACCATCAGCTTTGCCGTGTTGCTGAGCCTTGGCGCCAGCAGCGCTTTTGCCCAGTCGCCGGCCGACTTCATCAACGACGCCTCGGCCAAAGGCATGGCGGACATCGAAGCCAGCCGCCTGGCACACCAGAAGACCGAGTCCAAGGCGGTCAAGGACTACACCATCGTGGTGATCAACGACCGCACCACGGCCAACCAGCACCTGGCGAAAATCGCCAAGAAGCTCGACCTGCCCGTCGCCCCTCGGGAAGAGGTGATGAACAAGGCCAAGACCCTGATACCCGCCGTCGCGGATGGCGAGTCCTTCGACTCGGCCTATGCCGCCAGCCAGGTAAAAACCACCGAGCAGGCCATCGAGCAATTGCAGCAGGAGGCCCGGACCACCGACGTGCCCGAGCTCAAGGCATTCGCCGAAGAGACCCTGCCCAAGCTCGAACAACACCTGCAAATGGCCAGGGCCCTGCAAGCCAGTCGTTGACCGGCTTCAGCATTGATTCAAGTCCTGCTGCTGCCCGTCGGCAGCAGGCGTACCCTCTAGCACAATCGACTCACCTTCACCCAGGCTGCGGTACTGCTTTCTCAGGGCTTCGAGTTGCTTGAGATCGAGTGCTTCGAGGCCAAGCATGGCGTTTTGCGCATCTTTGGTCACCCGCAGCAATTCGTCGATCTTCAGGTGCAGGATGTCGGTGTCCCGGTTCTGCGTGTTCTGGATCAGGAACACCATCAGGAAGGTGATGATGGTGGTCGAGGTGTTGACGATCAATTGCCAGGTATCGTTGAAATCAAACAGCGGCCCGGTCAGCGCCCAGGCAACAATCAGCACAATGGCCAACAGGAACGTCCGCGGACTCCCGGCCCACAACGCCAGCTTCTGTGACACCTTCGCGAATTTCATTGCCGTTTACCTTCTAAGGGATGGACCTGAAGTTCAGACCGCGACGGTGCGCAGGAATTGCTTTTGCCGACTCTGGTTCATTCCCTGCCGGGATCGCCTGCGGCTCTTCTTTCTTTGTGCCGGTTTGTGACTAGTATCAATGGCAATCAATTTGCCAGCATGTACAAACACGGATCTGAAACGGGGAAGAGGTCACTCATGGAATTTATCGAAAAGCTTTCAAGTCTCTCGGCCAAAGTCCGGCTGCAAGGCGCCACCATCCAGACAGAAGAAGCCACCAAAAATGCTTTCGTCATGCCATTTATCAGCACTGTCCTGGGGTACGACGTTTTTGATCCGTCCGAGGTGATCCCGGAATTTGTTTGTGATGTTGGCACAAAGAAGGGGGAGAAAATCGACTATGCGATCATGAAAGACGGCGAGGTCCAGATCCTCATCGAGTGCAAGAGAATCGGCGAGCCTCTGCACATCAATCATGCATCGCAACTGTTTCGCTATTTTCATGTCACGAGCGCGCGAATTTCGATTCTGACTAACGGCCAGGTCTATAAGTTTTTTACCGACTTGGACGCTCCCAACAAAATGGATGAAAAACCCTTCCTGGAACTCGATCTACTCGACATCGACGAGTATTCGGTTCCGGAACTGACAAAGCTGACCAAGTCAGCATTCGATGTAGATTCGATCATCAATGCAGCCGGTGAGCTGAAATACGTCAGCCAGATCAAAAAAGTCATTGCCGCGCAGGTCAGTAAACCCGACGACGATTTCGTCAAAGTGTTCGCCTCCCGGGTCTACGACGGAGTGATCACGCAAAAAGTCCGGGAGCAATTCCAGGAGTTGACCAGAAAGGCCGTTGTGCAATTTCTCAATGATCAAATCAATGATCGACTCAAGTCTGCAATGAGTGGGGCTATTCAGCCCAGCCTGCTGTCCCTGCCATCGGCAGGCTCAAGTCCTGATGTTGTGGATGATCGCGATGAGTCAGATGACAAGGTGTTGACCACTCTGGAGGAGCTTGAGGGGTATCACATCGTCCGTGCAGTGGTGAGATCTGTCGTTGATGCCAAACGTATTGTGCAACGTGATACACAGAGCTACTTCGGCATCCTGTTGGACGACAATAACCGTAAGCCAATCTGCCGCCTGCACTTCAACCGCTCGCAGAAGTACATCGGTATCTTCGACGAAGAGAAAAACGAAACGCGGCATCCGATCAACTCGGTCGATGATATCTATGAGTATTCAGATCGCCTGAAAAAGACAGTTGGATACTACGAGTAACGTTAGTTCTGACGGTTGAGCCCTCAGCGCCGTGGGCTCAACTGCCAGTTAAAAAGCGCCTGTGTTGGTCAGTGCAGGCATTGAGGGAATGCCTGCCACCCAAGAGAGCCGGGTGGCGTTGCGCTTTTTCGCGATGCCAAGGACGACGATTTATCCTGAACACACGCCTCAGCGTTCCACTGCCACCAGCAACATCATCGGTCGCTCCCGTTCTTCGGCGAGTGCCGGTTGCGCTTCCACCTGTTTCGCAGTGGGTCCCCATTCATTGACATGGGTGATCCGCAAGCCGGCGGCGATCAATTGGTTCAACAAGGTTCCCAGCGTGCGGTGCTGTTTGATCACGCCGTCGGCCAGCCAGTGGGTCACCCGTTCGCCTTCGCGCTGATAACTGTCCAGCGGCCAGCTCTTGCGGCCTTGGGCGTCGATGATCCAGCCGGGGTTGCGCGGGGCCATGAAGATCGGGTGCTCGATGGAAAATACCAAACGCCCGCCGGGCCGCAACGCGGCGTGCAGTTGGGTGAACAGGCCGGGCAGGTCCTTGATGTAGTGCAGGGCCAGGGAGCTGTAGGCCAGGTCGAAACTGTCGGCAGGAAGATCAAGGTGTTCGAGGTCCGCGTGGCGGTAGCTGATGTTGCCAGCATCGGTCGTTGTCCTGGCGCGTTCGAGCATCTTATGCGAGACATCCAGTCCCAGTACTTGTTGCGCACCTTGCTCGCTGGCCCAGCGGCAAAACCAGCCGTAGCCGCAGCCGAGGTCTACCACCTGCAAGTTTGCCATGGGCGGCAGCAAGGCTTGCAGCGCGGGCCATTCCGGCGCGGCGTCGAGGCCGCCGATGGAGCGCCCCAACTGGCTGTAGCCCTGGAAAAAACCAGGGTCGTCGTAGATGTTCTGAGTCATCGACACTTCTCCTCGATCAACCTGGGCAGGGGGTAGATGTTTCAACCCGTGACCGCGTCTTGACGCAGTCCCCAGGCTCGTCGCTTACTGGCGCCCCACGAGCGAAACGCACAGTCTAGCGTGGCGCTCCCATCCTGATTGGTTATAGGAGTATGCGATGAGCTGGTCTGCCCAACAGTATGTGGCATTCGAAGATGAGCGCACCCGCCCGGCGCGTGACTTATTGGCCGCGATCCCCGCGATTGATGCACGTTCGGTGATCGACATCGGCTGCGGCCCGGGCAACTCCACCGAGTTGCTGGTACAGCGTTTTGCAGGTGCCGCGGTACGCGGTATCGACAGCTCCGCCGACATGATCGACGCCGCCCGCAAATGCCTGCCGGGCGTACGTTTCGACACCAGCGATATTGGCGCCTGGAACGAACCCGGGCCGTTCGACGTGATCTTCGCCAACGCAGTGCTGCAGTGGTTGCCCGAGCATGCCACGCTGTTGCCCGCGCTGGTCGACAAGCTCACGGTAGGCGGCAGCCTGGCGATCCAGATGCCGGACAACCTCGAACAGCCGCCCCATCGGATGATGCGCGAAGTCGCGGCCAATGGCCCTTGGGCAGACAAGTTGGCCCCGGTCGCCGGGCAGCGCACGACACTGGACGACGCCAATACGTATTACCAGATGCTGTGTACCTGCAGCGCACGGGTGGATGTGTGGCGCACCACCTACCATCACCCGCTGGCGGGCGGCCCGGCGGCGGTGGTCGAGTGGTTCAAGGGCAGTGGCCTGCGGCCGTTTCTGCAGCCACTGAACGAGGTGGAGCAAGCCCAATACCTGGCGCAGTACCTGGAAGCCATCGAACCCTACTTCCCGGTACTGGCCAACGGCTCGGTGCTATTGCCGTTCCCGCGACTGTTCATCGTCGCTACGCGCTAACGGGATCAAGCCTGCTGCAACACCTTCAACGCCGCCGAGGCCAGAAAGCCGGAGCGGCTTTTTTCTTCCGGGTGGTGCAGCACGTATTCGTCGATGCGAGTCAGCAGATAGGCGGGCAGGGTGATGTTGAGTTTTTGCGCCTTGCCCAGGTATTTGCTGACGTCGATGTCGACCAAGGCCCAGGTCACGCCGGCATATTGTGGGTTGCGCGCATGGTGGGTCACCCTGTTGGCTGGCGGAATCGCCGAACCGTCCTCGGCCAGGATCTCGAAGTGCCCCTCGATGGCTTCACGCGCCATGGCGATGGCATCGTCCAGGTCATCACCGGCCGAGAAGCACCCCGGAATATCCGGCACTTCCACGCCCCAGGCGTGCTGGTCATCGCCTTCTGAAATGGCAATTGGATAAAGCATGTTGATTGTCCTCTGGTTTTAGTGCGCCAACTCATGACAACAGGGCCTGTTGCAGGATGCTCACTGCCGTCTTGGTCAGCAGATCCTTCTTCGGGTGCGGAACCGTCACCAATCCAGGTTTGGTTGGATGTTTGAAATGATGGTGACTGCCCCGGACCCGCACCAGGTACCAGCCGTCTGCAACGATTTGGCTGATCAAATATCGACTGTTCACATCACGTCCCTGTGCTGTGTAGGTGGTTACTATACCTACCGAAATGATCTTATCAACACTATAACCACCAATTTGGATGGGTCAGGTGATGAGCGGTTGGGATCAGTGTAGAAACCCCCGCCGGAACAGGGAGGCACGTTACCGGCGAAAGTATTGCGCGATGGTGCAGGAGGCATTTGTGCGGAGCCCTACGGAATTGCAGGCATAAAAAAACCGGTCACTGTGGACCGGTTTTTTGTCGTCTCCCGTCAGGAAGCTACCTGGCGCAAGACTGAAATTAGTGGAGCGGGTGAAGGGAATCGAACCCTCGTTATCAGCTTGGGAAGCTGGAGTAATGCCATTATACGACACCCGCTCGGAACGGCTGACTTTGTACCAGATGTGGCGACGGATTTGAAGTTTTTCTTTGCTGGATCTGCATTTACGTAGTTTTTTACACGCAAGGCGCGGTCTGTCGCGGGCAAGCCTGCTCCTACAGGTAGAGGATTACCTAAGGTGGCGAGGCTGCTCGCGAGGACGCTGTTTCAAATGGCCAGTGCATGGTGGTCCTGGGTTACGTGGGAACGCGTCCGGCCTTCGTGGGGCGCCGGTTTCAGGAAGCCCAGCAGTACCTGGCGGCTGTCTCGGCAGGCGGCTTTGTGCTCCATGTCGAGAAAGTGCCCGGTGGCCTGGATGGTGCTGAAGGTGCTGTGTTGCACGTGGTTGCCAAACAACCGGGCATCGCTGGCGGCGGTGTACTCGTCCCATTCACCGTTCATGAACAGTACGGGCACATCGATCTGCTTGGCGGCCTTGAGGTAGCACAGGCGGTCGCTGTTGAGGACGTGGCTGATGTGAAAGTGCATCTGCCCGTATTCATGTTCGGCCAGGGTGCTGACGTGGCGGTAGTTGAAGCGCTTGAACAACGACGGCAAGTGCTTGCCGATGGTGTCGTTGACCAGGTGCCCGACGCGGTCGCGATCGAGGTTGCCGAGGTAGTCGACACCCCGTTCCAGGTAGTCGCGCATTGGTTCGTTGATCACTGGCGAGAACGAGCTGATCACGGCCTTTTCGATGCGTCGCGGGCGATGCGCGAGCGCGATCATCGTGGCGGCGCCACCCCACGAAAATGACATCACGTGCTCGGCGGCGAAGTGGTCGATCAGCTCCAGGAGGATCTGCCCCTCGACTTCCTTGGTGAGCATTTTCTCATGCTGGTTGTGGGCTTTTGACCGGCCCGCGTAGGGTTGGTCGTAGAGCACCACGTTGAACTGTGGATGGAGGTTTTTCACGGTCTGTGCAAACGACGCCGTGGTGGCCATCGAGCCGTTGACCAAAATGATGGTCTTCTCTGCGGCATCTGCGCGATAGAACTCCGTGTAGACCCGATACTGACCTTGTATGTCCAGCACAGCGATTTCTGGCCTCATGTCGTAAGACTCCTGGCAAGCGTGTAGGCGCGCAACTGAGTGTGCACGGGCTTTATGACAGGTAGGCATACGCCTGGAAGGTGAGGGCCCATGTCGATCCGTTAATGTCTGGTCGACGGGTGTTGTTATAGGCGGGCAGTCTGTCGGGAGAGGTGGAGACGGGAGGCGCTCAACCGACAAAAAGTTTCTTAGAGGTATGGTATGACTTGGCGGTCACATTTCGGCCGACGGTTTGATTCAAGCAGGGTGCTGGCTATCGCGCAAGTGCCGTTGGCGAATTGTTCGACAATGTCTGCCCGGCGGTCGCGCAATCAGATCAAGGCGATCTCGGCAGCGCTCAGTGGGCGGTATTCGCCCGGCTTCAAGCGGCTGTCCAGTGTCAACGGGCCCATCTGTTCGCGATGCAAACGCATGACCTTGTTGTCGAAGTGGCCGAACATCCGTTTCACCTGGTGGTAGCGGCCCTCGATGATGGCCAGGCGCGCAGCCCGGGGCGCCAGCAACTGCAGGTCGGCGGGTTGGGTGGTGAGGTCTTCGAAGGCGAAGTACAGGCCGCGGGCAAAGGTTTCGGCATACTGGGGCGTAATCAATTGCTCGGTTTCGACGTAGTAGATCTTCGCCAGCTTGGTCTGTGGTTGGGTCAGGCGGCGTGACCAGTTGCCGTCGTTGGTGATCAGCATCAAGCCGGTGGTGTTGAAATCCAGGCGGCCGGCGATGTGCAGGTCGAGCTTGTCGGGTTCATGGATCAGGTCGAGGACGGTCGGGTGCTCGGGGTCACGGGTGGCACTGATGCAACCGGCGGGTTTGTGCAGCATGAAGTAGCGCGCGGCCTTGCCGGCTTGCAGCACCTCGTCGTCGCATTCGACGCGGCTGAACTCGCGCACCTCGGTGTGCGGGTCGCTGACGATCTGCCCGTCGACCTTGATCCGCCGCTCGACCAGCGCCAGGCGCACCTGTTGGCGGTTGAAACGCGGCAAGTTGCTGAGGAAACGGTCAACGCGCATGGGAGTCGGCAGGTCGGCAAGGGGCGCGCATCTTACGCGACACAGACGCCGCTTGCCTGCAGTTGTGCCTCGACCTGGGCGCAGCCGGGGCACAGGCACGACAGGTCGCGCAGTTCGGCGGGCAAGGCCGCCAGCACCGCCGGGTCGATGGTCACGGTGTAGCACCAGCAACTGTGCTGGGCGGTGCGCGGGTCGGCCAGGCTGCAAGCGTTGCTGGCGCCGCAGGCCGGGCAGAGGTCGGGTTTATGCATAGCTGGAGTGAGGCATCTGGGTACAGGTCCGGTTGCGGCCAAGTTGTTTGGCTCGATACATCGCCTGGTCGGCGCGCGACAGCAGGTCGTGCAAGGTGTCATCCGGCTGCAGGGTGGTCAAGCCGATGCTCAGGGTAATTTGCAGGGATTTGCCTTCATAGGGGTAGTGCTTGCGCTCGATCATCTGGCGAATTTTCTCGGCGATCTTCAGGCCGGTGCTGGCGTCGGTGTCCTTGAGCAAGACGATGAACTCCTCGCCACCCCAGCGACAGACGATGTCGGACTGGCGCAGGCAGCTTTCCAGGTCACGGGCGAAACCGGCCAGCACCAGGTCGCCGGCGAGGTGACCATGGCTGTCGTTCAGGCGCTTGAAATGGTCCAGGTCCAGCAGCAAGGCGGTCAGCGGCTTGGGTTCGCGCTGGGCTTCCTGCATGGCTTGCGCTGCCAGCAGGTCGAAGCCGCGGCGGTTGGGCAGGCCGGTGAGGCTGTCGAGGGTGGCCTGGGCTTCGATGCGGCCCTGGAAACGCGTGATCACCCGATGGAGCAGGGCCAGCACGCTCAGGGTGACGATCAGGCAGATCAGCAGGTTCAGGTAGAGCGACTGGCGCACCTCGTGCAGGGCGCTGCCTTCACGTTTGTCGACGAACAGGTACCAGTTCAGTTCCGGGATAAACCGTACGTTGAGGAAATGCCCCTGGCCTTGGGTCATATATTCGTAGCTGCCGCTGTGGGGTTTGGGCAGCGTGGCCAGAAGATCGCGCATGCTGTCCAGCTCGCTCAGCGCCGTGCCGACCCGCGCGCCTTGCGGGCCGCCGTCGGCACCGGTGAGGACGATGCGACCCTCGGTGTCGACGAAATACACGCTGCGCTGGTAACGCTGCTGGTAGGTGTCGATCAGCTTGATCACGGCATCGACGGTCAGGCCGACGCCCGCCGCGCCAATGAAGTTGTCCTGGTAGTCGTAGACCTTGTAGTTGATGAAGAAGGTCAGGCTGTCCTGGTTGGCCATGTCCACGTCCACGTTGATCTCGTAGGGCGGGGCCATGTCGCGGACGCGGAAGTACCAGGTGTCGCGCGGTTCGCTAAGGCTGACTTTTTTCAGCACGCCCTTGGCCTGGTAGTAGGTCAGGCTGTTGTTGGACACGAAGAAGGCGGTGTAGGCGCCGTAGTGGGTCATGACCTCGTTGAGGTAACGGGTCATTTGCCCGGGATCGCGCTCGCCGGCCACCACCCAGTCGCGCAGGAAGGTGTCGCGCGACATCATCGAGGAAATCAGGATTGGCCGGACCAGGTCTTTCTGGATCTCCGAGTAGACGGTGTCGGAGGTCAGCGGCAGTTCGGTGTTGACGATGCTGTCGCGAATCGAGGCGCGCGAGGCGTAGTAACTGAGCAGGGAAGTGGCCAGGAAGCCGGCACCCAGCAGGGCGATCAAGGTGAGGACCAACGAACGTTGCGAAAACAGCGCAGAGCGAAGCGGCATGACGAGTCCGTTGATCGATGTTGAGTCAGAGCATTCTAGTGGGACTTAGGGGAAATGACGCGGGCATTTGCGCCGTTACGCGGCAAGCCAGTCGACGAATGACATGTATCAATCTGTTGCCGCTGCGCACCAGATTGCCAATTCGCTGTCAGATATCACGTCAGGCAGATTATTTGGCTGATGCCCGCCCGCGTCGCTGGTGTGGCTCTTTAGCGGTCCAGGAGGCCGCCATGTATCGCCGACTTGTTCTGATTACTTCGATGAGTTTGAGTCTTGCCGCGTGCGTTCCTTATTACGACGGAGGTTCCAGCTACTACCGTTCAGACATCTATTCTTCGCCGGCGCCGGTCTACTACGGGGGCGGTTCTTATTATTCCTACCCACGCAGTTACTACTCGCAGCCCTCGCGGTATTACCCTTCGGCGCGTTATTACCAGGCGGCGCCGCGTTACTACCAACCTTCACCCCGTTATTACCAGGCCCCGTCCCGGGCCTACCGCCCAACCCCCAGCCATGGCTGGGACGGTCATCGCAACCAGGGGTGGGGCAATAACTACGGCCAGAGCAACCAGCGCTGGGAACAGGGTGGGCGGGGCGGGCGCGATCACGCTGACCGGCGCGGCGATCGACGTGGTGATCGGCATGGCGAGCACAATGGTCGTGGTGAGCGCGGCGGGCGCAACCGTTAGATCCGGCAACCGGCAAGCGGCGCATCCAGCGCCGCTTTTTTATGCCCGGGGATTCAGTAGTCCGACAGGTCCGCCAGCGGGTGCCGGCCTTCCCAGGCCTTGTGAAAGTGCGCATCGACCACCGCCTGGGGGATCGTATTGACGTCCGGCCAGTGCCAGCGAGGCTTGTGGTCTTTGTCGATCAGGCGCGCCCTGACGCCCTCGCTGAACTCCGGATGGCGGCAGCAATTGAGGCTCAGGGTGTATTCCATCTGGAACACTGCGGCCAATGACAGGTGGCGGGCGCGCTGAATCTGCTCCCAGACCAGATGGGCGGTCAACGGGCAGCCGTCGTGCAGGTTTTTCGCAGCGCGGGCCAGCAGCAGGTCAGGGTGATCACGCAATAGGCTGATGGCGCGCCAGGCACAGCGCACATCGCTGACGTCCAGCAGCTCGTCGATCTGCTGGCGGCGCGGCAACCATTGCGCCTCGGGCATTTGCTCGATGGCTTCTTGCTGCAGGGCTTTGAACAGGCTGTTGAGTTGCATCGCGGTCTGCTCCTGCCAATTGAGTTGCAGCAGGCCTTCGATCAATTGCTCCTGCTGCTCATCGAGCAGGAAGCGGTCAGCCAGATCCAGGTCGAGGGCATCGCGGGCGTTTATCTGGGCGCCGGTCAAACCAAGGAACAGCCCCAGCTTGCCGGGCAGGCGCGAGAGGAACCAACTGGCGCCGACATCCGGGTACAGGCCGATACTGATCTCGGGCATGGCCAGGCGGCTGCTGGGGGTGACGATGCGGGTGCTCGCGCCCTGCAACAAGCCCATGCCACCGCCGAGCACATAACCATGGCCCCAGCAGATCAGCGGCTTGGGGTAGGTGTGCAGGCGGAAATCCAGGCGGTATTCCGCAGCGAAAAATTGCGCGGCCAGCGGCGGTACTTCGCCGGGTTGGGTGCGACAGGCCTGGGCCAGGCTGCGCACTTCGCCGCCGGCGCAAAATGCCTTGGTGCCGTTGCCGCGCAGCAGGACGCAGACCACCTGCGGTTCTTTGGCCCAGCTGTCCAATTGCTCGGTCAGGGCGCGGATCATCGGCAGGGACAGGGCATTGAGGGTGCTTTCGGCATCCAGGCTGGCGATGCCGATACGTGCGCCATCTGTGCCGGTGAGTTCTTCGAAGTGCAGATTCATCGTGACCTCGATTGCGGATTCAAGGGTTCATTATGAGCGTTGTGCAGGAAAGTGCCGGATCTGCGTCAGATCAATTGACAAGCGTGACGGGCTTTCCTAGGGTTCGCCCCATTGTTTTTGCCGGATGTAACCATGACTGCTGACGACCGTATCAAACTCGAACCGAGCTGGAAGGAGGCACTGCGTGCCGAATTCGACCAGCCCTACATGGCAGAGTTGCGCAACTTCCTGCAACAGGAACGTGCGGCAGGCAAGGAGATCTATCCACCCGGCCCGATGATTTTCAACGCGCTCAACTCCACGCCGTTGGACAAGGTCAAGGTGGTGATCCTCGGCCAGGACCCCTACCACGGGCCAGGCCAGGCCCATGGCCTGTGTTTCTCGGTGCAGCCGGGCGTGCCGGCGCCGCCGTCGCTGGTTAACATCTATAAGGAATTGAAACGCGACCTGAACATCGACATCCCCAGTCACGGCTGCCTGCAAAGCTGGGCCGACCAGGGCGTGCTGATGATCAACACCACCATGACCGTAGAGCGGGCCACTGCCAACGCCCATGCGGGCAAAGGCTGGCAGTTCTTTACTGACCGGATAATCGAAGTGGTGAGCGAGCATCAGCCCCACCTGGTGTTTCTGTTGTGGGGCGCCCATGCGCAGAGCAAACAGAAACTGATCGACGCCACCAAGCACCTGGTGTTGACCTCGGTGCACCCCTCGCCACTGTCTGCCTATCGCGGCTTCCTCGGCTGTGGGCACTTCAGTCGTACCAACAAGTACCTTGAGCAGAATGGCGAGACGCCGATCGAATGGCGATTGCCGCCAGTCTGACGCCATAACCCCGCGCGCCCGATCGGGCGCGACACGGTCTACTGCTCTGAATCCGGTTGCCGGTCCCAGTGCCGGAACAACGGTTCGGCCAGAAACAGCACGAACAGCAAGCGCATCACCTGCATCGCTGTCACCAGTGGCACCGACAGTTGCAGGGTTTCGGCGGTCAGGCTCATTTCAGCGATGCCGCCGGGCATCATGCCCAGGGTCAATGAGCGCAGGTCCAACTGGGTCAGGGCGCTCAGGCACAACGCGGCCAGGGTGGCGATCAGCATGGTCAGTGCCGTGCCGATCAGGGTGCGGCCCATGAAGGAGGGCGCGCGGCGGAAGAACTGCCGGTTGAAGTGACAGCCCAGGCCACTGCCGATCAGCCATTGACCGACCTGGCTGCCGCCATCGGGCAGGCCGATGTGCAGGTCCAGGCTGATACTCACGGCGGCACTCACCAGCAAGGGACCGAACAGCCACGGATTGGGTTGGCACAAGCGCTGCCAGAGCCAGGCACACAGCGCGCCCGCCGGGAACAGCAGGGCCAGCCAACGCCAGTCGACGCTGGTCGGATGCAAGGCCGGCACGCCTTCGCCCAGCAGGTACTTGAAGGCGGCTGGCACACACAGCACCACCACCAGCACCCGCAGGCTTTGCCCGGCCGCCACTCGGCTCAGTACGGCGCCGTTGCGAGCGCCGAGGTTGACCATTTCACCGGAGCCGCCCGGCATGCTGGAGAAAAATGCGGTGGCGCGATCCTCGCCGGTGCGCCGCAGCAGCCAGACCCCGACCACGGCCGAAAGACTGGTCACCAGCGCGCCGAAGAAGATCAGCCCGAAATGACTCATGACCTGCTCCATCACCACGGGAGTGAAGTGCAGGCCAATGCCGATGCCGACGATCCACTGGCCGCACTTGCGTCCGCCCGGGATCTCGGCCAATTGCCAAGGGGTCAGGCAGCGTACCAGGATGATCGCCAGCAACGAGCCGACCATCCACGGCAGCGGCCAGCCGATCTGACTGGCGAGGTAACCGCCCAGCAGACCGACCAGCGGTGTTCCCCACCAGGTTTTCCAGGACCGGCGATCAGACATCGGCAATTGCGCGACGGGCCACGGCGCGCTTGCGCCAGATGCGCAGGATTGGCACCAGCAGCATCAGCACGATCAGCGCCCACACGGTGTTGGTGATCCCGCTCGACCAGAGGATCTCCAGCGAACCGTTGGAAATCGACAGCGCACGACGCAGGTTCTGCTCCATCAGGCCGCCGAGGATGAAACCCAGCAGGACGGGCGACAACGGGAAGTCCAACTTGCGCAGGATATAGCCGAAGATGCCGATGCCGATCATCAGGAACAGGTCGAAGGTGGTGGCGTGCACCGCGTAGACACCGATCGCGGTAATGATCGCGATCATGGGCACCAGCGCCCAGTTCGGCACGGCGAGGATGCGGGTGAAGATACGGATCATCGGGATGTTGAGGATCACCAGCATGACGTTGGCGATGAACAGCGAGGCAATCAGGCCCCAGACGATGTCAGGCTGCTGCTGGAACAACAGCGGGCCTGGGGTGATGTTGTACAGCGACAGGGCGCCGATCATCACCGCCGTAGTGCCCGAGCCCGGGACCCCGAGGGTCAGCATCGGTACCAGGGCGCCACAGGCTTCGGCGCCAATCGCGGTTTCCGGTGCCGCCAGGCCGCGCTTGTCGCCCTGGCCGAACTTGCCGCCAGGACCGGCGATCTTTTTCTCGGTCATGTAGGCCACGGCGCTGGCGAGGGTTGCACCGGCACCCGGCAATACCCCCATGATGAAACCCAGTACGCCACAGCGGATGTTCACCCAGAACACCGAGGCGGCTTCCTTGAAGTTGAACATCATGCGCCCGGTGGCCTTGAACGCTTCCTGGCCCCGGTGGGTTTTCTCCAGCAACAGCAGGATCTCGCTGATGGAGAACAGGCCCAGCACCAGCACCACGAATTGAATGCCGTCGGTGAGGTGGATGTTGTCCCCGGTGAAGCGGTACACGCCGCTGTTGGCGTCGATGCCGACCGTGGACAGGAACAGGCCGATCAGGGCCGCGATAAAGGTTTTCAGCGGCCGGTCGCCGGCCATGCCGCCCAGGCAGACAATCGCGAATACCATCAGTACGAAATATTCCGCTGGGCCGAAGGCGATTGCCCACTTGGCCAGTATCGGCGCAAACACCACCATGCCGCAGGTCGCAATGAACGCGCCGATGAACGAGCTCCAGGCCGACAACGACAAGGCCACCCCGGCCATGCCCTGGCGGGCCATCGGGTAGCCGTCGAGGGTGGTCATGACGGTTGAGGCTTCGCCGGGAATGTTCAGCAGGATCGAGCTGATCCGCCCGCCGTACTCGCATCCCAGGTATACCGCCGCCAACAGAATCAGCGCCGACTCCGGTGGCAGGCCCAGGGCGAAGGCGATGGGAATCAACAGGGCCACGCCGTTGATCGGACCCAGCCCCGGCAGCAGGCCGACGACGGTCCCGATCAAGGTTCCGCTCAACGCCGTGACCAGGTTGTAGGGCGTCAGGGCAACCCCAAAACCATGGCTCAAATAACCAAGAGTATCCATATCAGTTCTCCAGGACGTCGAGCAGGCCCAGGGGCAGCGGCACGTCCATGACTTTGTCGAACAACAGGTACAGACCCACGCTCAGCAGGCAGATGATCAGCGTGCCGGGCAGCCAGCGTCCGCCATACAGGCGCGCCATCGGGATACCCACCAGGATGCTGCTGAGGATGAACCCCAGGGGCTCGAAGAGCCCGGCGAACACCAGCAGCAACAGCACGCAGCGGCCGATCTTGCTCAGGGTCTCGCGGTCCAGTGGCGGGTCTTCTTCGCTGTGCTTGATCGGTGAGGGCCGGTACACCATGTAGATCAGGCCCAGCGCCATCAGTCCCAGCATCAGCAGGGGGAAGGCGCGTGGTCCGATCGGTTCGTAGGAAAAGGCTGCCTGGTAAGGCCAGGCCATAAGGATCAGGCACAGGCAGGCCAGCAACAGCACCGAAGCAAAAATGCGTTGTAACAGCATGACAAACTCCTGGGCCACGCCCCGATTGGTGCCAGGGCGGTGGCCGTGAGAACGAGGCGATTACTGGATCAGGCCGAACTCTTTGGCCAGCAGCTTGTAGTCCGCGACCTGTTTCTTCACGTAGGTGTCCAGCTCGACCCCGGTCATGGCGAACGGGAACAGTTCACGCTGGTCACGCAGCTTGGCGAACTCTTCGGAAGCCAGCAGTTTGTCGAAGGCGTTTTTCCACCAGGCGTATTCGGCATCGCTGACCTTTGGCCCAAGGTAGAAGCCGCGTACCACCGGCCAGACGATGTCGTAGCCTTGCTCCTTGGCGGTAGGGATATCCTTCATTTCCGGCTCGTCCAGGCGCTCGTTGGCGAACACGGCGAGCAGGCGCATGTCACCGCTCTGGATGTGCGGCATGGAGTCGGAGATGTCGGTACTGCCGACCTGGATGTGACCACCGAGCAGGGCAGTGGCAATTTCGCCACCGCCTTCGAGTGCCACGTACCGCAGGTCACGAGGGTTGATCCCGGCAGCCTTGGCGATCAGGGCGGTTTGCATCCAATCCTGGCTGCCCACCGTGCCGCCGGAACCTATTACCACTTTGCTCGGGTCTTTCTTCAGCGCCTGCACCAGGTCGTCGAGGTTCTTGTAGGGCGAATCGTTTTTCACGGCGATGGCGCCATAGCTGGTGCCGACTGCCGCCAACCAACGCACGGCGTTTTCATCAAAACGGCCGAACTTGCCCTGGGCCAGGTTCAACAGCGAACCGCTGGACCAGGCCACCAGGGTCCCGGCATCGGCGGGGCGTTGGGCGACCACCGCGTTGTACGCCACGGCGCCGACACCGCCGGGCATGTAGGTCACGCGCATCGGCTTGGACAGCAGTTTTTCGTTGACCAGCGCGCTCTGCACCAGCTTGCAGGTCAGGTCGAAACCACCGCCGGGCGACGCCGGGGCAATGCATTCCGGACGCTTGGGCTCAGTGCTGTCGGCGGCGAGCAGGGGGGCGGTGACCAGCAGGCAACTGGCGGCGAGAGCAAGGTTACGCAGCGAAAAATTCATCGGTCGTCTCCACAGGAGTTGTTATTGGAGTGGCACGGTTGCGGCTTGAGTCCATTACCAGAGGGCAACGCTGTAGCTCACCAGCACCCGCACTTCATCAGCGTCGCGGGCCGAATAGTTCGAACGATAGGTGGCATTGCGCAGGCGCAGGGCGACGTCCTTGAGGGCGCCGCTTTGCACCACGTACTTGATCTCGGTGTTGCGTTCCCATTCCTTGCCGGTCTCGCCATTGTTGAGCTTGATGTTGTCACCGCTCAGGTAACGGCTCATGAAGCTCAGGCCGGGCACGCCCAACTTGGCGAAGTCGTAGTCGTAACGGGCCTGCCAGGAACGTTCTTCGGCGCCGGCGAAGTCGTTGATCTGCACGAAGTTGACCAGGTAGGGATCGGAGCCGTCGACATAGGGGAAGGCGCTGTCGCCCGACATGTGCTGGTAACCGGCGCTGAATTTATGCCCGCTCAAGGCGTAGCTCAACAGGCCGTTGAGGGAGTTGTTGTCGATCTTGCCGCCGCGGGCCTGACCGGAATCGTCGCTGACCGCCAGGCGCAGGTCGGCGGCGAACGTCCCCGGACCTGCCGGCTGTGATGCCAGCAAACCGAGGAAGTGCTGGTTGTAGACCTCACCCAATTGAGCGAAGTGGTAGCTGCCGGTGATCTTGTCGGTGAACTTGTAGTCCAGGCCGCCGAAATCGAAATGGCTGCCAGCGACGGTGCCGGCGAAACGGCTGTTCTTGTTGTTCAGGGCGACGTCTTCGAAGTTGGTGCTGTCGCGGTCCTTGGCTTTGTCCAGGCGCCCGCCGGTGAAGGTCAGGTTCTTGATCTCCTTGGAAGTCAGCAGGCCGCCTTCGAAGGTCTGGGGCAGGATGCGTCCGTCGTTGGCCTTGAGGATCGGCAACTCGGGAATCAGGCTGCCGATCTTCAGCTCGGTGGCGGAAATCTTCACCTTGCCGGTGAGGCCTAGCTTGGAATATTCGTCGGCCGCGCGCCCGTCGTCATGGGTTGGCAACAGGCCAGTACCGGTACGGTCGGGGCTGGAGTCGAGCTTGATCCCGAGCATCCCCAGCGCGTCGACCCCGAACCCTACGGTGCCGTCGGTGTAGCCCGACTCGAGGTTGAGCATGAAGCCCTGGGCCCACTCGTCACGCTTGGATTGCTGGGCGCTGGTGCCACTGCGAAAGTCGCGGTTGAAGTACATGTTGCGGGTTTCCAGGGTCGCGCTGCTGTCTTCGAAGAAGGCGGCATGACTGGCAGGCGTGAAGCCGGCTAGGGCGGCGGCGCTGGCAAGGGCGGTGGTACCAAGGCGGGAAAAACGAACAGGCAGGTAAGCCTGGGGCTGCGTAGACAGCATCGTGAAGCACTCCATTTATTGTTCTTATTGGGGCGAAAACGCATCGGGGCGTTTTTCGTTCACTACTCTCAAGGACACGGCAGTCGAAACTGTCCGTGGCTGGACTCTAGCGGGCCAACCTTTCGCTAACCTTTCAGAATACTTTCACCGGTTACGGGCTTCACAGCGGCGGATGCGGCTGTAAACTCCGCGCCGAAGAATGGCGTCGACCATCCCCACCTGAGGTAAAGATCCATGCGCGTGCTTCTCGTCGAAGACCATCTGCAGCTGGCCGAAAGTGTCGCCCAGGCGCTCAAGAGCACAGGGCTGACCGTGGATGTGCTGCACGATGGGGTGGCGGCTGACCTGGCCTTGAGCAGCGAGGACTACGCGGTGGCGATCCTCGATGTGGGCCTGCCGCGCATGGACGGTTTTGAAGTACTGGCGCGCTTGCGCAGCCGTGGCAAAAACCTCCCGGTGCTGATGCTGACCGCCCGCAGCGACGTCAAGGATCGGGTCCATGGGCTCAACCTCGGTGCCGACGACTACCTGGCCAAGCCTTTCGAATTGACCGAGCTTGAAGCGCGGGTCAAGGCTCTGCTGCGCCGCAGCGTGTTGGGTGGCGAACGCCAGCAGCGTTGCGGGGGGCTGGTGTATGACCTCGACACCCGGCGCTTCAGCCTCGGTGACGAACTGCTGACCCTGACCTCCCGCGAGCAGGCCGTGCTCGAGGCGCTGATTGCCCGTCCTGGCCGGGTGATGAGCAAGGAGCAACTGGCCTCCCAGGTGTTCGGTCTCGACGAGGAGGCCAGCCCCGACGCCATCGAAATCTACGTGCACCGCCTGCGCAAGAAACTCGACGGGCACTCAGTGGCCATCGTCACGTTCAGGGGGTTGGGCTACCTGTTGGAAAGCCGTGATGCATAAGCCCAGGAGTCTGCGTTGGGGGTTGCTGGGCAACCTCGCGCTGTTGCTGGTGGTGCTGATGATCGCCAGCGGCCTGAGCGCCTACTGGAATGGCCGGGAAGCGGCCGACACCGCCTATGACCGGACCTTGCTGGCTTCGGCGCGGACCATCGCCGCCGGCCTGTCCCAGCGTGACGGCAGCCTCAGTGCCGATGTGCCGTACGTGGCGCTGGACACCTTCGCCTACGACAGTGCCGGGCGCATCTATTACCAGGTCAACGACATCCACCAGAAGCTGATTTCCGGTTACGAAAACCTCCCGGGCCCGCCGCCCGGCACCCCGCGCACCGACGACTATCCGGCGCTGGCACGCTTCTACAACGCCACTTACCTGGGCCAGAACGTGCGGGTGGTCAGCCTGCTCAAGGCAGTGAGCGAACCGAACATGAACGGCATGGCGGAAATTCGCGTGGCGGAAACCGACGAGGCGCGGGTCAGCATGGCCCGCAGCCTGATGGCCGATACCTTGCTGCGCCTGGGCATGCTCGCCGGAGGCGCCTTGCTCCTGGTGTGGTTTGCCGTGAGTGCCGCGTTGCGTCCGCTGGAGCGCTTGCGCACCGCGGTGGAAGAGCGCCAACCGGATGACTTGCGGCCGCTGCCGTTGGTCCAGGTACAGCGTGAATTGTGGCCTTTGGTGCGGGCCCTCAACCATTTCACTGAGCGCCTGCGCGGCCAGTTCGAGCGCCAGGCGCAATTCATTGCCGACGCGGCCCATGAGTTGCGCACTCCACTGGCGGCGCTCAAGGCGCGCCTTGAACTGGGCTTGCGCGCCACTGAGCCGCAGACCTGGCGCAGCACCCTGGAAAGCGCCGCCCAAGGCACCGATCGCCTGACGCACCTGGCCAATCAACTGCTGTCGCTGGCCCGTGTCGAGAATGGCGCACGGGCGATTGCCGAGGGCGGGGCGCAGTTGCTCGACCTGAGCCAACTGGCACGCGAACTCGGCATGGCCATGGCACCTCTGGCCCATGCCCGGGGGGTTGCCCTGGCGCTGGAAGCTGACGAACCGGTGTGGTTGCGCGGTGAGCCGACACTGCTCAACGAGTTGCTGAGCAACCTGGTGGACAACGCCCTGGCCCACACGCCAGCAGGTGGCAACGTGATCTTGCGCGTCAGCGCGCCGGCAGTGCTGGAGGTTGAAGATGACGGGCCGGGGATTCCGCTGGAGGAGCGTGACCGGGTGTTCGAACGTTTCTACCGCCGCAACCAGCAAGTCGCAGGGTCTGGCTTGGGGTTGGCGATTGTCGGGGAAATCTGCCGCGCGCACCTGGCCCACATTACCCTGCACGACGGTGCACAGGCGGGGCTGAAGGTTCGGGTCAGTTTTATCGCGGGCTAAAAACAACTAAGCCCGGCCGAGGCCGGGCTGTGAGCAGAGATTCAGCACTTAGCTGAGGTTGGCCGAACCGGTGCGATCGAAGCCATCAGCAGCGAGGGTAGCGGAACCGGTGCGATCGAAGCCATCAGCGGCGAGAGTGGCGGACCCGGTGCGATCGAAGCCATCAGCAGCGAGGGTAGCGGACCCGGTGCGATCAAAACCATCAGCGGCAATCGTGCGGTCATAACCGTCGGCGGCGAAGGTGTTGGCGGCCAGGACGGAGAGGGTCAGGGCGAGGATCAGTTGGGTTTTCATGGTGGTGACTCCGAGGTGTTGAGGATGTTGTGTGGGGTTGAAGCTGATACTACTCGGATGAATTTGATTAAAAAGCGCAAATAAATGCTCAAACAAATCGAATTATTAGATGTGACTGCCTTCGGGCCTATTCAAGCAATACAGGCGGTAGAGGGTGGGGCCGCAGGCTCCAGATCTGGTGCGGCGGGCGTTTTTGCCGCAAGAACGATTTCCTGCGGCCGATATTCGAAAGCACTTTTAAGTGCGGGGTGGATCAGCCGTTAGAGCAACCATTGCCCATGACGCTGTAACGCAGGATATGCCGTTGACCGCTCGAGTCTTCATATTCCATGCGCGCTGGCACAACTTCGCAAACACTGGGTATTTCGCTCATGGAGATAACTTTGGCGATATCCAGGTGGGTGGAGTAAGTGTATTCCTCTACCGCTACTGTATTGCCTGCAACATCAGTCGGGACCTCGTCTGCCATGGCGGTAACGCACAGACTGCTGAGGGCCAGAACCAATAAAGCTTTCATTTGAAATTTACCTTTCTGAGGTCGAGAGGGGTCACGCAGCCTTTGTGGGGCTGCGTGTATATCTGGGTTTAGTTACTGTGGATTAACTGCCTTCGTGGGGGCTGCAACTGGGTTAATCACATTGCCGAGTTGGCGAGGCGGATTTTAGGCGTGGGGCGCGGATTCATATAGCCGCGCTTTTGATAAACACTGTTGACAGATCTTGTAACAATCCCCGAAACATCAGCTACCTGGGACGTCCGTACGGCTATGCGCCGGGAAATCTGGACGATTTGTAGGGGCTTGTTACTACCATCGTCGAATGGTTCTATAGGCCCGCCTCGGGCTACAACGGGGTCATACAAAAACAACTATTTCACCGAGGTAAAGAAAGATGAGTGCGGCTTCTCTGTATCCCGTTCGTCCCGAGGTTGCGGCCAATACCCTGACTGACGAGGCGACCTACAAGGCCATGTACCAGCAGTCGGTCGTCAACCCGGACGGCTTCTGGCGCGAACAAGCCAAGCGCCTCGACTGGATCAAGCCTTTCACCACGGTGAAGCAGACCTCGTTCGACGACCACCATGTCGACATCAAGTGGTTCGCCGACGGCACCCTCAACGTTTCCTACAACTGCCTCGACCGCCACCTGGCCGAGCGCGGCGAGCAGATCGCGATCATCTGGGAAGGCGATGACCCTGCCGAGAGCCGCAACATCACCTACCGCGAGCTGCACGAACAAGTCTGCAAGTTTGCCAACGCCCTGCGTGGCCAGGATGTGCACCGCGGCGACGTGGTGACTATCTATATGCCGATGATCCCCGAAGCCGTGGTCGCCATGCTGGCCTGCACTCGGATCGGCGCGATTCACTCGGTGGTGTTCGGCGGCTTCTCGCCCGAAGCCCTGGCCGGACGGATCATCGACTGCAAATCGAAAGTGGTGATCACCGCTGACGAAGGCCTGCGTGCCGGTAAGAAAATTTCCCTCAAGGCCAACGTCGACGACGCGCTGACCAACCCGGAAACCAGCAGCATCCAGAAAGTCATCGTGTGCAAGCGCACCGGTGGCGACATCAAGTGGAACCAGCATCGCGACATCTGGTACGAAGACCTGATGAAAGTCGCGGGCACCGTCTGCGCGCCGAAAGAAATGGGCGCCGAAGAAGCGCTGTTCATCCTCTACACCTCCGGTTCCACCGGCAAGCCAAAGGGCGTTCAGCACACCACCGGCGGCTACCTGCTGTACGCGGCGCTGACCCATGAGCGCGTGTTCGACTACCGTCCGGGCGAAATCTACTGGTGCACCGCCGACGTCGGCTGGGTCACTGGCCACACCTACATCGTCTACGGCCCGCTGGCCAATGGCGCGACCACCCTGCTGTTCGAAGGTGTGCCGAACTACCCGGACATCACCCGGGTGGGGAAAATCGTCGACAAGCACCAGGTCAATATCCTCTACACCGCGCCGACCGCGATCCGCGCGATGATGGCCTCCGGCACTGCGGCCTGCGAAGGCACCGATGGCAGCAGCCTGCGTCTGTTGGGTTCGGTGGGTGAGCCGATCAACCCAGAAGCTTGGGACTGGTACTACAAGAACGTCGGACAATCGCGTTGCCCGATCGTCGACACCTGGTGGCAGACCGAAACCGGCGCCACCCTGATGAGCCCACTGCCGGGCGCTCACGCCCTCAAGCCAGGCTCTGCGGCGCGTCCGTTCTTCGGCGTGGTGCCGGCGCTGGTGGATAACCTGGGCAACATCATCGAAGGTGCGGCCGAGGGCAACCTGGTGATCCTCGACTCGTGGCCAGGCCAGGCCCGTACCCTGTACGGCGACCATGACCGTTTTGTCGACACCTACTTCAAGACCTTCCGCGGCATGTACTTCACCGGCGACGGTGCTCGTCGCGATGAAGACGGCTACTGGTGGATCACCGGCCGGGTGGATGACGTGCTCAACGTCTCCGGCCACCGCATGGGCACCGCCGAGATCGAGAGCGCGATGGTCGCCCACCCGAAAGTCGCCGAGGCCGCGGTAGTCGGCGTGCCGCACGACATCAAGGGCCAGGGGATCTATGTCTACGTCACCCTCAACGGTGGCGAAGAGCCGAACGAAGCGTTGCGCCTGGAACTGAAGAACTGGGTGCGCAAGGAGATCGGTCCGATCGCCTCGCCGGATGTCATCCAGTGGGCGCCAGGGCTGCCGAAAACCCGTTCGGGGAAAATCATGCGCCGCATCCTGCGCAAGATTGCCACGGCTGAGTACGATGGCTTGGGTGACATCTCGACCCTGGCCGACCCGGGTGTGGTGCAGCATTTGATCGATACTCACAAGACCATGAACGTCGCGTAAGCGCGGTTCTCGATTCACCAAAAGCCCCGCCGGCATTGCGCCGAGCGGGGCTTTTTCGTAGTGCTCGCCGTTTGCTGGGAAATGCCCAATCCCCCGTAGCTGTCGAGCCCGCGAGGCTGCGTTCGAGGACGCAGTCCTCGCCGCCCTTCGCTCAATTTGCCGACGGTGCAGGTCGATCAAGATCAAGAGCGCGGCGACCTGGCGGCCGGCCTGCCTGGCTTTCTCTGGTGTTGCATTCCCTGTGGGAGAGCCGGGCGGTTACACCTTTGTGTTGTGAGCGCGGAGCGCTCGACCGATAAACGCCTGTGCAAACACCGGGCGAATAAATATCGACCAGCCTGTGGGGCGTTTCCGGGCGTTACCCCGGCGCTGAAATGTGTAACCGTTGGCTGAATTTCGGGGCGATGGGAAACGAAAGGCCCCGTTTTAGGGCCTTTGAAGCGGGTATGAAAAATATGACATTACGCTGCGCTTGCCGGATTAGAAGGGTTTGCCAATAATAGGCCCGCAATTTGCAGCATAGATCGGTTCAATGTCTTTTGCTCTTGCATAAACTTCAAGGGCTGTCAATGTGCTCAAACCTGTTTCTCGGTGCTTCTGTAATTTGTTGTCGCATTGAAGAAATATCGACTTCGGGCCTGTCGTTAGAATGCCGATCACTCGCTCGTCGTTGTCCGCGTTGAAAACAACGCGCGCCGACCAGGACGCAGCAACGTTTTTTACGTTTAACCCATTCGCATATTGGGCTGATGCTCACTCTGCCGTTTTCGCCCTTTACCGATGGAGTCCTAAGATGAAGAAACTCGTGCTTCTTGGCGCCCTGGCACTGTCCGTGCTGTCCCTGCCAACGTTCGCCGATGAAAAGCCTCTGAAAATTGGTATCGAGGCGGCTTACCCTCCGTTCGCGTCCAAATCGCCGGACGGCAGCATCGTTGGTTTCGACTACGACATCGGCAACGCCTTGTGCGAAGAGATGAAGGTCAAGTGCGTTTGGGTCGAGCAAGAGTTCGACGGCCTGATCCCGGCACTCAAGGTGCGCAAGATCGACGCCATCCTGTCGTCCATGTCGATCACCGAAGATCGCAAGAAGTCCGTGGACTTCACCAACAAGTACTACAACACCCCGGCACGCCTGGTGATGAAGGCCGGCACTCAGGTTGGCGACAACCTGGCCGAGCTCAAGGGCAAGAACATCGGTGTGCAGCGTGGTTCGATTCACGAGCGTTTCGCTCGTGAAGTCCTGGCCCCGCTGGGTGCGGAAATCAAGCCATACGGTTCGCAGAACGAGATCTACCTGGACGTGGCTGCCGGTCGCCTCGACGGCACCGTGGCAGACGCTACCCTGTTGAATGATGGCTTCCTGAAAACCGACGCTGGCAAAGGCTTCGCGTTTGTTGGCCCGGCCTTCACCGACGTCAAATACTTCGGCGACGGCGTGGGTATCGCAGTACGCAAGGGTGATGCGTTGAAAGACAAGATCAACACCGCGATCACTGGCATTCGCGAGAATGGCAAGTACAAGCAAATCCAGGACAAGTACTTCGACTTCGACATTTACGGCAAGTAAATCGTCGCAGCGACAAGTCCGAAATGGCGCAAGCAACAGGATCTCTGAGGTTTGCGCCATTTTTTCATCCCAATTTTCGAGGACCTGAATCATGTTGAAAGGCTACGGGGCTGTCATCCTCGATGGCGCATGGCTGACGCTTCAGCTCGCCTTGTCGTCCATGGCCTTGGCCATTGTTCTGGGTCTGATCGGGGTCGCGTTGCGCCTGTCGCCGGTACGCTGGCTGGCCTGGCTGGGCGATCTGTACTCCACGGTAATCCGCGGTATTCCCGACCTGGTACTGATCCTGCTGATTTTCTACGGCGGTCAGGACCTGCTCAACCGCGTAGCGCCGTTGCTTGGTTATGACGACTACATCGACCTGAATCCGCTGGTCGCCGGTATCGGCACCCTGGGCTTCATCTTCGGCGCGTACCTGTCGGAAACCTTTCGCGGTGCCTTCATGGCGATCCCCAAGGGGCAGGCCGAAGCGGGCATGGCCTACGGCATGAGCAGCTTCCAGGTGTTCTTCCGAGTCCTGGTACCACAGATGATTCGCCTGGCGATTCCCGGCTTCACCAACAACTGGCTGGTATTGACCAAGGCCACTGCGCTGATTTCGGTGGTGGGTCTGCAAGACATGATGTTCAAGGCCAAGCAGGCGGCAGATGCCACCCGCGAGCCTTTCACCTTCTTCCTCGCGGTGGCGGCAATGTACCTGGTGATCACCAGTGTCTCGTTGCTGGCATTGCGTCACCTTGAGAAGCGCTACTCGGTAGGCGTAAGGGCGGCTGATCTATGATCTTCGACTACAACGTCATCTGGGAGGCACTGCCGCTGTACCTCGGCGGTCTGCTGACCACTTTGAAACTGCTCGGGCTGTCGCTGTTCTTCGGCCTGCTGTGCGCCTTGCCCCTGGGCTTGATGCGGGTGTCCAAGCAGCCGGTCATCAACATGACCGCCTGGCTCTACACCTACGTGATCCGCGGCACGCCGATGCTGGTGCAGCTGTTCCTGATCTACTACGGCCTGGCCCAGTTCGAAGCCGTGCGCGAGAGCTTCCTCTGGCCATGGTTGTCGAGCGCGACCTTCTGCGCGTGCCTGGCCTTTGCCGTCAACACCAGTGCCTACACCGCCGAAATCATCGCCGGCAGCCTGCGGGCCACGCCCAATGGCGAGATCGAGGCGGCCAAGGCCATGGGCATGTCGCGCTTCAAGATGTACAAGCGCATCCTGCTGCCATCGGCCTTGCGCCGGGCGCTGCCGCAGTACAGCAACGAAGTGATCATGATGCTGCAGACCACCAGTCTGGCGTCCATCGTCACCCTGATCGACATCACCGGTGCCGCGCGTACCGTCAACGCCCAGTACTACCTGCCGTTCGAAGCCTACATCACCGCCGGCGTGTTCTACCTGTGCCTGACGTTTATCCTGGTGCGCCTGTTCAAGATGGCCGAGCGCCGCTGGCTGGGCTACATGGCCCCACGGAAGCACTGATATGGAACGTATTGACCATCAGTTGCCGTGGAGCCACCTGGGTAGCGAGCGCCATGTTTCGGTGTTCCGCTTCGGCGCTGGCGAGCGCAAGGCCTATATCCAGGCCAGCCTGCACGCCGACGAATTGCCGGGGATGCGCACGGCCTGGGAGCTGAAAAAGCGCTTGGGCGAACTCGAAGCCCAAGGTGCCCTCAACGGGGTGATCGAGCTGGTACCGGTGGCCAACCCGCTGGGCCTTGGGCAGTTGCTCCAGGGCAACCACCAAGGTCGTTTCGAGGCGGGCAGCGGCAAGAATTTCAACCGTGATTTCGTCGAGTTGAGTGCGCCGGTGGCCGCGCAGCTCGAAGGTCGCCTGGGGGATGATCCGCACGCCAATGTCCAGTTGATCCGCCAGGCCATGAGTGATGCGCTGGCCGCATTGCCCGCGCCCAGCAGTCAATTGCAGGGCATGCAGCGGATCTTGCTGAGCCATGCCTGCACCGCCGACGTGGTGCTGGACCTGCATTGCGACGCCGAAGCCGCGCTGCACATGTATGCCTTGCCGCAGCACTGGCCGCAGTGGCGTTCGTTGGCCGCGCACTTGAATGTGCGGGTCGGGTTGCTGGCAGAAGACTCCGGCGGCAGCTCCTTTGATGAAGCCTGCTCGTTGCCGTGGCTGCGTTTGGCCCGGCAGTTTCCCCAGGCGCAGATTCCCCTGGCATGCCTGGCGACCACCATCGAGCTGGGCGGTCAGGCAGACACTGGGCGTGCCCAGGCCGAAGGTCACGCCGAGGGCATCCTGGCGTTCCTTGCCGAGCAGGGCCTGATCAAGGGTCAATGGCCGGCCCCGTTGCACGAAGCCTGCGAAGGGCTGCCGTTCGAAGGCACCGAGCTGCTGTTTGCGCCGCATCCGGGCGTGGTGAGTTTCTTGCGTGAGCCGGGCGAGTGGGTCGAGGCCGGTGAGCAGATTTTTGAAGTGATTGATCCTTTGGCTGATCGGGTCAGCACCGTGTGTGCTGGTACGGCCGGCGTGCTGTTTGCCGTTGAACGGCTGCGGTATGCCCAACCCGGTTTCTGGCTGGCCAAGGTGGCGGGGCGCGAAGCGCTGCGTCACGGGCGCTTGCTCAACGACTGACTGTTTTTGTGAGAACCGACAGCATGTACAAACTTGAAGTCCAAGACCTGCATAAACGCTATGGCAGTCACGAAGTGCTCAAGGGCGTGTCCCTGAAGGCAGCGGCAGGCGATGTGATCAGCATCATCGGCTCCAGTGGCTCCGGCAAAAGTACCTTCCTGCGCTGCATCAACCTGCTGGAGCAGCCGCACGCGGGCAAGATCCTGCTCAACAACGAAGAGTTGAAGCTGGTGGCCGGCAAGGACGGCGCGATGAAGGCGGCCGACCCCAAGCAACTGCAGCGCATGCGTTCGCGCCTGTCGATGGTGTTCCAGCATTTCAACCTGTGGTCGCACATGACCGCGCTGGAAAACATCATGGAAGCGCCCGTGCACGTGCTGGGCATGTCCAAGGCCCAGGCGCGGGAAAAGGCCGAGATGTACCTGGCCAAGGTCGGCGTGTCCCATCGCAAGGACGCCTACCCGGGCCACATGTCCGGTGGCGAGCAACAGCGCGTGGCGATTGCCCGGGCGCTGGCGATGGAGCCTGAGGTGATGCTGTTCGACGAACCGACGTCGGCGCTCGACCCGGAGCTGGTTGGCGACGTGCTCAAGGTCATGCAGGCCCTGGCCCAGGAAGGCCGGACCATGGTGGTGGTGACCCACGAAATGGGTTTTGCCCGGGAAGTCTCGAACCAGTTGGTGTTCCTGCACAAAGGTGTGGTCGAGGAAAGTGGCAACCCGCGCGAAGTGCTGGTCAATCCACAGTCCGAACGCCTGCAGCAATTCCTCTCCGGCAGCTTGAAATAGTCAAGGCTGCTGTCTCGCCCTGTAGGAGCGAGCTTGCTCGCGAAGATCGTCAACGATAACGCGGGAAGCCTGATGCTCCGTGGCGTTCTCAGGTTTTTCGCGAGCAGGCTCGCTCCTACAGAGGAGCGGGTCTTCATCGTTTTTTGAGATTTGTGTTGGTTTACGGGCTAGCATTGGCCTTTGTCTTCATTACTGTTACTGGCTTCGGATAGCATTCCATGACCGCCCACAAAATTGGTTTCCTGATTTGGCCCAGCACTAAAGCCTTGACGCTGGCGCTGGCCGAGGAGGCCTTGCGTGTTGCTCAGCGCGTGCATCCGGAAGTGGTTTACGAGCTGGTGTTCCTGCAGGCCGAACCCCCGAGCGAGGGGGCCTGGCAATTGCCGGGTGAGGCCTGGAGCGGCAAGCTGGAAAACTTCCAGAAGCTGTTCCTGCTCGCCGACGAGCCTCCCTCCGCGCTGGCACCGGCCCTGAGCAGTGCGCTCAAGCAGTTGGTGCGCGCCGGTTGTGTGATTGGCGGTCTGTCGGCTGGTGTCTATCCCCTGGCGCAACTGGGTCTGCTCGACGGTTACCGCGCCGCGGTGCACTGGCGTTGGCAGGACGATTTTGCCGAGCGCTTCCCCAAGGTGATTGCCACCAGTCATCTGTTCGATTGGGATCGCGATCGCCTGACGGCGTGCGGCGGGATGTCGGTGCTTGACCTGTTGCTGGCAGTTTTGGCGCGAGACCATGGGGCCGAGCTGGCCGGAGCAGTGTCGGAAGAGTTGGTGGTCGAGCGGATTCGTGAAGGAGGTGAGCGTCAGCGCATTCCCTTGCAGAATCGCCTCGGCTCCAGCCATCCAAAACTCACGCAAGCCGTGTTGCTGATGGAAGCCAACATCGAAGAGCCGCTGACCACCGACGAAATCGCCCAGCATGTGTGCGTGTCCCGTCGGCAGTTGGAGCGGATCTTCAAGCAGTACCTCAACCGCGTGCCGAGCCAGTATTACCTCGAGCTGCGCCTGAACAAGGCGCGGCAGATGTTGATGCAGACCAGCAAGTCGATCATCCAGATCGGCCTGTCCTGTGGTTTCTCCTCGGGCCCGCACTTCTCCAGCGCCTACCGTAACTTCTTCGGCGCCACGCCGCGTGAAGACCGTAACCAGCGGCGCAGCAGCAGCCCGTTCGAACTATCGTCCGTGCCGTCGGAACGCGGCTAGACCGCGGTTGGCCACAGGGAGCGCGAGCTCCCCATGGCCTGACTCAATAGCGAGTACTCAGGTTTCAATATCTGTATCAGGCGCCGGATCAATGGGGGCGGGTAGGTCGGTTTGCTCGAACCCCAGGTCATTTTCGGTTGCGTGGTAGTAAGCGGCGATGCGTTGCATGCTTTGCTCGGTGAATGGATTGCCACTGAAGTCAAAGCTTTCACCGACATCGGGATCGACCTCCATGAGCTCGACGGGCATCTCGGTAATGGCGTTGTAGCTCAGGTCGACATCCGTCCAGGAGTTGATGCTCAACACTCCTCTAGGGATCTCGGTGATGCCTGTATGGCTAAGGTCCAATGAGGAGATATCCGTCATCTGGCTGAGGTCGGGGCTAAGGCCTAGCGGATTGTCCCGCAGATTCAAGTGGTCAAGACGATTCATGCTCGCCAATGCATCGACGGTTTCCTGGGTCAGGGTGATCCTGCACTCAGGCAGGATCAGTGCCGTCAGCCTGCTCATTCTGAAGACGCTATCGGGGATATTATCCAGCTGGTATCCGCGCACGGTCAGGCTGTCCAGGTTCGGAAAAGCTTCCAGGAATCGGCTGATTCGCGGGGCAATGCCTCCTGCGCTCGTCAGGTATATTTCTGGTACATGTCCGAAGTCCGCTGTTAGCACCGGCAAGTCGCCCATGATTGTCAGGTGTGAGGTGAAACCATATTCGCTGACGGCTACGCTCTCGATTGGTATCTGGCGCCAGCACTGTTCCAGCTTTTGCTTGAATTCATCTCTTTTGACGTGCTCGGCAAACAGCTCGTCGGCCGTCATGGGGGCGCCAGTAACGGCGTGGTTGTCGGGCACATTGGCCGTCCATAGACTCAGGTCGTTACGGAGTCTGGTGAGCTCAACTTCGCGGCGTGTCAGGTCGGCTCGACCGTCTGTCAGTGTTCCGGGTAAGCGATAGATGAAATCACTGGCTTCTTCATTGTCCAGGCTGGGATACAGGGCTTTGGCTCGATCGATATCGGCCTGTTCGGCATAGACCCCAAAGTCTTTCTCGGTCCGGCTGTAGTGAATCTTTACACGTTCACGGGTGAGCGGGGACAGTGGGTTGTTGCCAAAATCAAATCCCTCACTGATGTTGCCGGGAAGGTCGAAGAGGGCAGCGGGTAATTCGGTGATCTGGTTGTTATTGAAAATGGCTGTTCGAATGTGAGGGTGATTCACCAGCCCGTCTGGAATGCTGGAAATTCCGGTGTTGGAAAGGTCGATGTAGGTCAGCTCAGGCATGGTGGCCAGATTGGGTGTGAGCCCCAATGGATTGTTGTACAGGTCCAGAACGGAAAGCTTGCTCAGCGATGACAGTGTTGCCTGGCTTTCGGCGGTGAGTACAAGGCCGCAATCGCTCAGTACCAGTTCCTCGAGTTCCGGCAGCGCATTGATCGGCTGCGGTAGTTCCAGCAGGGTAAAGTTGCGCAGTTCCAGCTGGCGCAGACCCGGGAAGCGTTCCAGGAAAGGGCCAATGGAGTGTGCGCTCGCGCTGTTCTGGAGCGAAATGGAGGAAACATGGCTGAAGTCGGCGCTCAGGATGGGGAGATCGCCGATGATCGGCTGGGAAAACTCGAAGACATGCCCGCCCTCGGCTCCCAATGCGTCATCAAAGAGCGCAGTCTCCCGGCGCCAGCAGCGGAGTATTTGCTCCCTGAGCAATCGGCGGTTTTGTGTTTCTATCAGTAATTCCTGTTCACTGAGTGCAACGTTGGTTATCGGGTGCACGGCGGGCGGGTTATTGGCCCAGATATGCAGGTCATCCTGTAGTTGGTAATACTCGTTGCGCAGGCGTGAGAGTTCCGCGCGCGGGCCATTGGGGTGGCTTTGCAGTCGTTGAAGCAGGGTCTGGATAGCTTCTGGGGAAAGGTTGGGATAAAGCTCCCGTGCTCGATCTTCAAGTGTGCGTGGCTGCCCGCCGGAACTGCGGCTATACCCTTCGGCCCCTAGCAAGCGCAGGGTTTCAATGATCGGTTCGGGTGCGGGCGGGAGTGAAAGGACTGTTCGAAATTCGGCTCGTTCCAGGGGATTGTCTCGGATTGCCTGCTTCAGTTTGGTGTTTTGGCCAATATGAATGCTCAGGCTGTTTCGCTGGGCGTCCGGCAAGGCTTGCAATGTGGCGGAGTAAAGGTCGATGGCACCAGACAGTTCCAGGCCTTCGGTGTCGTAGGCCTGGTAGCGGCCATCGCTGGTCAGCACCAGTACTTTGCGGATTGGGGCCTGGACGTCACCTATGCTGTCGACCTGTGGGCCGTCAAAGGTTTGGTCATGAACGTCGATCCGCACCTCGGTAGACCAGCCGGGTAATCGTTCGAGCGAGCGCAGCGCCAGCGTTTTGGTGTCTGCCGAGTCTGGCGAATCCAGATAAAGCCCTTCATACGCGCGCGTCACTCGCACCTCTTCATTGGCCTGGTGTGCAAGGTCCACCAGACGCTTTGGCAGATGCCCGCGATCGATTTCTTTAAGCTCATCGCCGCTGGCCCGGCTCAGTAGTTCCCGGGCAACGCTCAGGGGAAGCTCCGGTGCCGCCTTGATGATTGTCTGGACATGAGGCGGCTGTGTGGCCGCCTGTCCGCTATAGCGTGACTCGAAAAGCGAGGCGCGTTTGTCTTCGGCGATTTGCCCGAGTTTTTTGCTCAGGTTTCTGACGCGAACATCGATGTTGATTGTCGGATCGCCGAAGCTTTCACCGAATACGGTCTTGATCTCACTCTGGTCAAGGGTCTCCAGTATGGTTTTAAGCAAATCGCCATTACGCAGTTGGGCCTCGTGTATCTGTACGACTGGCAGGTGTTCCTTCGCGGAGAATTCCCAGACCGACTCTCCCTCTGTATTGAGAAAGCGTAGCGCTTTGGTTTCTGGCCAAAGACCGTAGCTCGTCAGCAATTGCAACTGGGCTTGCGGATCGGCTTTGCGATATTCCAGAGGGTCGTCGCTGTTGAGCTGATCGATCAGGTTCTGAATATCTTTTTCAATTCGCATACGTTCAAGGGTGTCTGTCAGCAGGGGCGGTTCAGACTCGCTATGGACATGCATCTTGCGCAGAACGTCTTCATGGGTGTTGCTGATGTGCAGGGCCTGGTCAAGTTCAAGATCGGTGAAGGCATCAACCTTGTAGCCGAGACGGCGCGCCAACTTTGTCTTGTCCCAATGCAGCGGTTGGTCAAGCTCGGTTTTCCATGCGCCTGAGCCATTGTGTTTCAGCGGTGACTGATAGGCGTCAGGTCGGTTGGGGTGTTGCAGGTAATGGCTGTCCGCGCTGCTCGCTGTCTGTACGGCGTAGTATTTGTCCTCGATCTGCACAATGCGTTTGCCTTGATGCCGATAGATGCCCTGGGCGTCGGGCTTGAAGCCTGCTGGCAACTCGACTTTCTGCTCGTAGGCGCTGAGGTCCGGTTGCCAGTACCGGGTTTTGCCACCGTGTGCCGAGACCGTTTTGAATTGATCGATGAAGGCGACAATTTCCTTGGGCAGCAGATTGCGGAATTCGCTCGCCGCGACCATGCCACCGGCGGCAAAGGTGCCCATTTGGATGACCGACTCGACCGCGCCCATGAAATGCTCAAAGGCTTCACTTTTCAGGCCTTGGGCCAAGTCAACGATACTTTCGAATGTCTCGTCCAGTAACTGATAGGCCATGTAGGCCATCATCAATTCCCCGGCAAAAGGTACGAAGGGGGTTATCACGAGCACCGCGATCTCGAGGATCGATGTCGCGATGTTGACGAAAGAGTCCCACAGCGCCCAGCGGGCGTTCTGATCAGCTGTTGCGGTCGATACGGCGATGACCCGTGCATCATTGAGGATTTTGTTCAGTTTTTCCTGGTAGAGGTGCTGCCACAGCGTGCGTCTGATGGGGGTAGAAGAGAACTGCAGGTCGGGGTTGTCGATGGCGGATTCGCGCCATGAAGCCAGCGGGTCACCCTGTTGGTGTTGATGCCATGTGACTTGCGTGAGCCGATTGGCGAGATTGCTAAAGAAATAGCCTCGATATTCGTGGGCAACGAACCGGCTGAAGAATGTCTGATAGTTGGCATCGCGCAGTTGTTCAGTCAGCGTACACATGAAATCAGCGGTCGACGGGTACTCCCTGATCGGGTGATTGGGATCATCCGGGACATAGGCCACCACTCGCACCGGCCTGCGGCTCTGCTCAAGGTTCGGGGCAAACAGCACGATGCCGGTGAGCTCGGAGGACATGATGCTGAGGTCGTGACAAAGCAACGTTTCACCGTCCAGCCTCATGCCTTGCAAGCCCTCGAGCAGCCCCTGAATCAACAGAAAATAATCTGCCTGAATATTGCCGTTCATCTGTGCAAATTTCAGCGCCGCCTTTAGTGCGGCTTTCTGGCTCTGGATGACTTTGGGCTGGAGGAGGGTGGTGACAACCGGGTTGGAGACGCCCAGGTTGTCTTCGAGGTAAGTCTTGTATTGGGCGCCAATATCCAGTTCCCGACACAGTCGGGTAAATGCCGGGATACCGATCGTTGCCTTGAGTGCGGGCAGGATGGTGAATTGCCCGATGGCCGAGGGTTCAGTGATGAAAGTTGAGTCAGGTTCGTAGGCGTCGGCTTCGGTTTCTTTGCTTTCAAAGTTGTGCAGCGCCGCGTCCAGCAACGAAACCGTCCAGGTCCGGGCGGCTCCAGACTTAATCGGGAGCCAGGGGATTGTCGCGGGGATATACAGACGCAAGAAGGTTTTCTTGACGTCCACCTCCAGGTTGAAGCGGGTTTTCAGCGCATTCCTGAGTAAGGGTTCGGTGAAGCTGTTGACGTCTTGCAGGCGTTCCAGCGCCTGGTCCACAGCATTTTGTGCGCTCCAGTGAGCGGCGTTGAGAGTGTTGAGCTCGGTATGCTGGTCGGCCGGTGCCGTGGTCAAGCGGTCGGGCAACTGTGGTCGTGTGCGTTTGAGGGCCTGGCGCCTGGCGGGTGATGCCTTGGCGAGCCAGTCGGGAACGGCGTTTCTGAGGGGCAGATAGTGGCTGTCGGGGTGTTCTGAGTGGTGGGTGTTGAGTGTGGTTGCGGGGGGGTGTCCTTCAGGTAATGACATCGTGTTCATCCTTGGCTGTCTAAAGAGTGCCAAGCAGATCAGAGGGCAACGGCCAGGGTGCGCTACATAATTACGGGCGGACACACGGCTCGAAATCAAATCCCGGTAATCCTGCCTCTAACCTGCGCAGGCAGTTTAAACTGCGCCTTTGCGACGCTATTTGTCGCATTGCCGTAAACCCGGTCAAAAGCGGGTTTTGCGCTATAAGAAGTTGTCGCTTGGCGGCAAGGCCAAGCCGGAAACTGTCCTTACAATCCTCACCAAGCTCGCCAGTTCCAGGCGGGTGTTTCTCATCAGGAGACTCCGATGTCCGTTGAGCACGCTGCGGTACAACGCGCCGATTTTGACCAGGTTATGGTTCCCAACTATGCGCCTGCCGCTTTCATCCCAGTGCGTGGTGAAGGTTCCCGCGTTTGGGACCAGTCCGGTCGCGAGCTGATCGACTTCGCCGGCGGGATTGCCGTCAACGTATTGGGTCACGCCCACCCGGCACTGGTCGGTGCCTTGACCGAGCAAGCGAACAAGCTGTGGCACGTGTCCAACGTGTTCACCAATGAGCCGGCCCTGCGCCTGGCCCATAAGCTGATCGACGCGACCTTTGCCGAGCGCGTGTTCTTCTGCAACTCCGGCGCTGAAGCCAACGAGGCCGCCTTCAAGCTGGCCCGTCGGGTCGCCCATGATCGTTTCGGTCCTGAGAAGTACGAAATCATCGCCGCGCTCAACAGCTTCCACGGCCGTACGCTGTTTACCGTCAACGTTGGCGGCCAGTCCAAGTACTCCGACGGTTTTGGTCCGAAGATCACCGGCATCAGCCACGTGCCGTACAACGACCTGGCCGCGCTGAAAGCCGCGATTTCCGACAAGACCTGCGCCGTCGTGCTGGAGCCGATCCAGGGCGAGGGCGGGGTATTGCCGGCCGAGCTGGCGTACCTGCAAGGGGCCCGTGAACTGTGCAACGCGCACAACGCCCTGCTGGTGTTCGACGAAGTGCAAACCGGTATGGGCCGCAGCGGCAAGCTGTTCGCCTACCAGCACTACGGTGTGACGCCGGACATCCTGACCAGCGCCAAGAGCCTGGGCGGTGGTTTCCCGATCGCCGCCATGCTGACCACCGAAGACCTGGCCAAGCACCTGGTCGTCGGCACCCACGGCACCACTTACGGTGGCAACCCGCTGGCGTGTGCAGTGGCCGAAGCGGTGATCGACGTGATCAACACCCCTGAAGTGCTCAATGGGGTGAATGCCAAGCACGACAAGTTCAAGGCGCGCCTGGAGCAGATCGGCGAGAAGTATGGTCTGTTCACTCAGGTCCGTGGTTTGGGTCTGCTGATCGGTTGCGTGCTGAGCGATGCCTGGAAAGGCAAGGCCAAGGACATCTTCAACGCCGCTGAAAAAGAAGGCCTGATGATCCTGCAAGCCGGCCCGGACGTGATTCGTTTTGCGCCGAGCCTGGTGGTTGAAGACGCTGATATCGATGCCGGTCTGGACCGCTTCGAACGCGCTGCCGCGAAACTGACACAAGCCTGATAGACCCTTCGGCGCCTGATCATTCAGGTGTCGAACCCAATTTTTGTTCCGGTCCTGCTTTTCTGTAGGAGCGAGCCTGCTCGCGATGATGTGTCAGGCGACATCATTGTTGCTGAACCACCATCGCGAGCAGGCTCGCTCCTACAAGGGGCCGGCTATTTTCCTCAAAGAGTTTTCAAGAAAGGAGTGACACCATGCTGGTGATGCGCCCTGCGCAAATGGCTGATCTGGGCGAGGTACAGCGTCTGGCTGCGGACAGCCCGATTGGTGTCACTTCCCTGCCGGATGACGTTGAACGCCTGAGCGACAAGATCGCCGCGAGCGAAGCCTCGTTCGCCGCCGAAGTCAGCTTCAACGGTGAGGAGAGCTATTTCTTCGTGCTCGAAGACAGCACCACCGGCAAGCTGGTGGGCTGCTCGGCCATCGTTGCCTCGGCCGGTTATTCGGAACCTTTCTACAGCTTTCGCAATGAAACCTTCGTCCACGCCTCCCGCGAGCTGAAGATCCACAACAAGATCCACGTGCTCTCCCAGTGCCATGACCTGACCGGCAACAGCTTGCTGACCAGCTTCTACGTGCTGCCGGAGCTGGTGGGTTCGGCCTGGTCGGAGCTCAACTCCCGCGGACGCTTGCTGTTCGTCGCCAGCCACCCCGAGCGGTTCGCCGATTCGGTGGTGACCGAGATCGTCGGCTACAGCGATGAACAGGGTGACTCACCGTTCTGGGACGCCATCGGCCGTAATTTCTTTGACCTCAACTACGCCGCCGCCGAACGCCTGTGCGGGCTCAAGAGCCGCACGTTCCTGGCCGAGCTGATGCCGCATTACCCGATCTATGTCCCCCTGCTGCCGGACTCCGCTCAAGAAGCGATGGGCCAGGTGCACCCGCGGGCGCAGATCACCTTCGACATCCTGATGCGCGAAGGCTTCGAGACCGATCATTACATCGACATCTTCGACGGTGGCCCGACCCTGCACGCGCGTGTCTCGGGGATCCGCTCGATTGCCCAGAGCCGTGTGGTGCCGGTGAAGATCGGCGAGCCGGTCAAGGGCGCAGGCCGGCAGTACCTGGTGGCCAATGCCCAGTTGCAGGATTACCGCGCGGTCATGCTGGAGCTGGACTACGCGCCGGGCAAACCGGTGGTCCTGGATCTGGAAGCCGCCGAGGCCCTGGGCGTCGGCGAGGGTGCCAGCGTGCGCCTGGTGGCGGTTTAACGCTTTTACGCCTGATAAAGGCTGCAGAGCAGCGAGTTTTGCGGGGGGCCGTTACCGGCCGTCCGTTTGAGGAGATAGCATGATCGTTCGTCCCGTACGCAGCAGCGATTTACCCGCTCTGATCGAGCTGGCCCGCAGCACTGGCACCGGCCTGACCACCTTGCCGGCCAACGAAGAGCGCCTGTCGCACCGGGTTGGCTGGGCCGAAAAGACCTTCCGTGGCGAAGCGGGGCGCGGCGACGCCGATTACCTGTTCGTGCTCGAGGATGACGACGGCCGCGTGGTGGGAATTTCCGCAATTGCCGGCGCCGTGGGTCTGCGTGAGCCCTGGTACAACTTCCGGGTTGGCTTGACGGTCAGCGCTTCGCAAGAGCTGAACATCTACCGCGAAATTCCGACGCTGTTCCTGGCCAACGACCTGACCGGCAACTCCGAGCTGTGCTCGTTGTTCCTGCATGCCGATTATCGCACCGGCCTCAACGGCCGCATGCTGGCCAAGGCGCGGATGTTGTTCATCGCCGAATTCCCGCAGCTGTTTGGCAACAAGATCATCGCCGAGATGCGTGGCGTCTCCGACACGGCTGGCCGTTCGCCGTTCTGGGAAAGCCTGGGCCGGCACTTCTTCAAGATGGAGTTCAGTCAGGCCGATTACCTGACTGGCGTGGGCAACAAGGCGTTCATTGCCGAGTTGATGCCCAAGTTTCCGCTCTACACCTGCTTCCTTTCCGAAGACGCGCGCAATGTCATCGGCCAGGTTCACCCGGACACCGAGCCGGCGCTGGCGATGCTCAAGAGCGAGGGTTTCAGCTACCAGGGCTACGTCGATATTTTCGACGCCGGCCCGGCAGTGGAATGCGAAACCGGCAAGATCCGCGCAGTGCGTGACAGCCAGGCGCTGGTGCTGGCCATCGGCACCCCGGGGGATGACGCCACGCCGTTCCTGATTCACAACCGTAAGCGC
The DNA here is from genome assembly GCF_949767245.1 of Pseudomonas sp. IT-P176. Classification (NCBI taxonomy): domain Bacteria; kingdom Pseudomonadati; phylum Pseudomonadota; class Gammaproteobacteria; order Pseudomonadales; family Pseudomonadaceae; genus Pseudomonas; species Pseudomonas sp. IT-P176. Next base: position 22,216 of record NZ_CATKPN010000068.1, on the reverse strand, counting down.
GAAGACTGCCGCATCACTGCTGCGCCCGCACGTTTTGCCGCCGGTACCCTGGTGGTCGATCCACTGACCGCCAAACGTCTTCAACTCAATGCCGGTGATCAAGTGCGCGCCGTGCCGTTGTCTGCTGCCCGGGAGTCGAAATAATGAATTCGCTATACATCGCAGGTGAGTGGCTGGCGGGTCAGGGCGATGCCTTTGAATCGCTGAATCCGGTGACCCAGCACGTGCTGTGGTCGGGGCAGGGCGCTACCACCGCCCAGGTTGAAAGCGCCGTGCAGGCTGCGCGCCAGGCGTTCCCGGCCTGGGCCCAGCGTACCCTGGAAGAGCGCATCAGCGTGCTGGAGGCCTTTGCCGCCAGCCTCAAGTCCCACGCCGACGAGTTGGCGCACTGCATCGGTGAAGAAACCGGCAAACCGCTGTGGGAAGCGGCGACTGAAGTGACCAGCATGGTCAACAAGATCGCCATCTCGGTGCAGAGCTACCGCGAGCGTACCGGCGAAAAGAGCGGCCCGCTGGGCGACGCCACCGCCGTATTGCGGCACAAGCCCCATGGCGTGGTTGCGGTCTTCGGGCCTTACAACTTCCCCGGTCACTTGCCCAATGGGCACATCGTTCCGGCCCTGCTGGCCGGTAACAGCGTGCTGTTCAAGCCTAGCGAACTGACCCCGAAAGTCGCCGAATTGACGGTCCGTTGCTGGATCGAAGCCGGCCTGCCGGCGGGTGTGTTGAACCTGCTGCAAGGCGCCCGTGAAACCGGGATCGCGCTGGCCGCCAACCCGGGGATCGACGGTCTGTTCTTCACCGGTTCCAGCCGCACCGGCAACCACCTGCATGCGCAGTTCTCCGGGCGCCCGGACAAGATTCTCGCGCTGGAAATGGGCGGCAACAACCCGCTGGTGGTCGATCAGGTCGCCGACCTCGACGCGGCGGTCTACACCATTATTCAGTCGGCCTTCATTTCTGCCGGTCAACGCTGCACTTGCGCGCGCCGCCTGCTGGTGCCGCAAGGCGCCTGGGGCGACACGCTGCTGGCGCGCCTGGTGGCGGTCAGCGCGACCATCGAGGTCGGCGCGTTCGATCAACAGCCGGCACCGTTCATGGGCTCGGTGGTTTCCCTGGCCGCCGCCAAAGCCTTGATGGACGCCCAGGAACACCTGCTGGCCAATGGCGCGGTGAGCTTGCTGGAGATGACCCAGCCACAGGCCAATGCGGCATTGCTCACCCCGGGCATCCTGGATGTCAGCGCCGTGGCGGATCGTCCTGACGAAGAGCTGTTCGGGCCACTGCTGCAAGTGATTCGCTACACCGATTTCGAGTCGGCGATCAGCGAGGCCAACAACACCCAGTACGGCCTGGCCGCCGGCTTGCTGTCGGACTCCGAGGCGCGCTACCAGCAGTTCTGGCTGCAGAGCCGTGCCGGTATCGTCAACTGGAACAAGCAACTGACAGGTGCTGCGAGCAGCGCGCCCTTCGGCGGCGTCGGCGCATCGGGCAACCACCGCGCCAGCGCTTACTACGCAGCAGATTACTGCGCGTACCCGGTGGCCTCGCTGGAAACACCGAGCCTGACCATGCCTGCGGCCCTGACGCCGGGCGTGAAGATGGCGTGATGCCTATCGCTGGCAAGCCAGCTCCCACAGGGTACTGCGTCGATCACAAAAACTTGTGATCACTGCTGCGCCTGTGGGAGCGGGCTTGCCCGCGATGGCCGCACCGCAGCCTAAAAGAATTGTTACCTGAGCCTATAACAACAGATTCTCGTGGAGCCTCGCTGATGAAATCCTATGAAGTCAATTTCGACGGTCTAGTGGGGCCGACCCATAACTACGGCGGTCTGTCCTTCGGCAACGTTGCGTCCCAGAGCAACAGCCAGCAGTCTTCCAACCCCAAGGAAGCGGCGCTGCAAGGCCTGGCGAAAATGAAAGCGCTGATGGACATGGGTTTTGTCCAGGGCGTGCTGGCGCCCCAGGAACGTCCGGATGTCGGCGCATTGCGCAGCCTGGGCTTTAGCGGCACCGATGCCCAAGTGATCGAGCAGGCCGCCAAAGAGGCCATGCCACTGTTGGTCGCCAGTTGCTCGGCGTCGAGCATGTGGGTGGCCAACGCCGCCACTGTCAGCCCGAGCGCCGACACCGCCGACGGCCGTGTGCACTTCACCGCCGCCAACCTCAACTGCAAGTACCACCGCAGCATCGAGCACCCGACCACCAGCCGCGTGCTGGGGGCGATGTTCGCCGACCAGAAGCACTTCGCCCATCACGCGGCCTTGCCGGCCGTGGCGCAGTTCGGTGACGAAGGCGCGGCCAACCACACCCGTTTCTGCCGTGACTACGGCGAAGCCGGGGTCGAGTTCTTTGTGTTCGGTCGCAGTGCGTTCGACCCCCGTTACCCGGCGCCCCAGAAGTACCCGGCGCGCCAGACCCTGGAAGCCTCGCAAGCGGTCGCACGTTTGCACGGCCTGAGTGATGACGGCGTGGTCTATGCTCAGCAGAACCCTGCGGTGATCGATCAGGGCGTGTTCCACAACGACGTGATTGCGGTGGGTAACGGTGAGGCGCTGTTCTATCACGAGGACGCCTTCCTCGACACCGAGCAGATGCTGGCTGAACTGTCGGCCAAGCTCGCCAAGCGGGGTGGTCAGTTCAAGGCGATCTGCGTGCCGCGTGCGCAGGTTTCGGTCGAGGACGCCGTGCGTTCCTACCTGTTCAACAGCCAACTGCTGTCGCAGGCGGACGGTTCGATGTTGCTGATCGTGCCGCAAGAGTGCCAGAACAACGAACGCGTCTGGCAGTACCTGCAGACCCTGACCAGTTCCGGTGGGCTGATCCGCGAGGTCAAAGTCTTCGACCTCAAGCAGAGCATGCAGAACGGTGGTGGCCCGGCGTGCCTGCGTCTGCGCGTGGCGTTGAATGAAACCGAGCTGGCGGCTGTCAATCCAGGGGTTATCATGACCGCGCCGTTGTATGGCACGCTGACCCAGTGGGTTGAAAAGCACTACCGTGACCGCATGACCGAAAACGATCTGGCGGACCCACAATTGTTGCTTGAGTGCCGGGCGGCACTGGATGAACTGACGCAAATCCTTAAACTGGGCGCGGTTTATCCATTCCAGATCAATTGAAAGCCCGCGACCGGCTCCTGATGAGTCGGGCGCGCTGCTTTATCTCCAGATGAGAGCGAAAAAATGAGCGATACCCTGCAGCTGATCCTTGAAGACACCGACGGCACTCAACTGGAAACCTCCTGCACCCGCGTAGCGGTGATCTGGCAGGGCAAGGAACTGTGGATCCAGCACGACGGCCGCGGCCAACTGCTGATCGGCGTTGACGTCGAAGAAGGCGATGCCGAATACGCCAACCTGCTGCTGCGCCCATTGGCGACTAATCTGGTAAGCCTGCAACTGGAAATGGAACCGGCTGAAGTCGGCGACGAAGACCACGTGCATGGCCCGGATTGCAATCACGACCATTAAGGAAATCGTTCTATGCTCGCCCTCGGCAAACTGCTTGAACTGACCCTCGCCGGCCGTGAACCGGCGGAGAAGACTCAACTGACTGTCGAAGGCGTGCGGATGCGCTGGCTGAGTGAAGGTGCGCTGGAAGTCCGGCCACCGCAAGCTCGCGACAACGGCCTGGACTTGCTGTTGTCGGCCGGCATCCACGGCAACGAAACAGCGCCGATCGAGTTGCTCGATCGCCTGTTGCACGACATTGCTCGCGGTGACTTGAAGCCGTGCGCACGCATTCTGTTCCTGTTCGGCAACCCCGAGGCCATGCGCCGCGGTGAGCGTTTTATCGAGCAGGATGTCAATCGGCTGTTCAACGGCCGGCATGAATTGAGCAGTGGCTGCGAGGCGCTGCGCGCCTGTGAGCTGGAGCGCCTGGCGGCGAGTTTTTTCAGCTTGCCGGACCGTGAGCGCCTGCACTACGACCTGCATACCGCTATTCGTGGTTCGAAGATCGAACAGTTTGCCCTGTACCCCTGGAAAGAAGGCCGCCAGCACTCGCGTCGCGAACTGGCCCGGCTACGGGCGGCAGGCATGGAGGCGGTGCTGTTGCAGAGCAAGCCGTCGATCGTGTTCAGTTCCTACACCTACGACAAGCTGGGCGCTGAGGCCTTCACCCTGGAGCTGGGCAAGGCTCGGCCATTTGGGCAGAACGATGGGGTGAATGTTTCACGCCTGGAAACCCGCCTGAAGCAGATCATCGAGGGCAGCGAGCCGCCCTTGGCAGACGCCGGCCTGGACGGCCTGCAACTGTTCAGTGTGGCGCGGGAAATCATCAAGCACAGCGACAGCTTCACGCTGAACCTGCCGGCGGACATCGAGAACTTCTCACCGCTGGACGTGGGTTATGTGCTGGCTGAAGACATCGCGCAGACGCGCTGGGTCATCGAGGAGGAGGGCGCGAGAATCATCTTCCCCAACCCCAAGGTGAAGAATGGCTTGCGGGCCGGCATCTTGATTGTGCCAACCACGGGTGAAAACCTGGCCTGATTCAACTTCTAAAACCTGTGGAAGCAACGCTACCCCCACAGGTTTTTGCCTGGCTTAAACGGCTACCGCGCGAGGCTCGTTACGACGCAGCGCGCGGATCTTGTGCAGGGTATCGGCACAGGTCTTCGCCGCTTCCTGGCCCTTGTGCACAAAGTGCTCGAAGAAGAACTTCTGGTGTTCTTCGCCGGCATGGAAGTGATGGGGCGTCAGGGAGACCGAGAACACCGGCACTTCTGTTTCGAGCTGGACCTGCATCAGGCCACTGACAACTGCTTGGGCGACGAACTCGTGACGGTAGATGCCGCCATCGACCACCAAGGCGGCCGCGACGATGCCGGCATAACGGCCGGACTTGGCCAGCAGCTTGGCGTGCAGCGGGATTTCAAAGGCACCGCCGACTTCAAAAAAGTCGATCTCCGATTCCTGATAGCCCTGGGCGATCATCTCGCTGACGAAGCCCTTACGGCTCTGGTCAACAATATCCTTGTGCCAGCAGGCCTGGATAAACGCTACGCGCTCGCCCTGATGGTTTTTGCTTTTGCTGTCGATTGCGGTGGGTTGCATCTGTTCTGACTCCTGTTTGTGTGAAAAACAGGGCGTTATGAATCGAATGGGATTTAAGGGTACGCAACGGGTAAGCGTGCATTGACTGCACCTCTCCCGTGGACGGCCCTTTGGCGCCAATCCCGTTCTCTCTTCATCCGGACTATGACCGTCGGCCCCGGGATCACACCGGGTCTGCTGACCTTGCCATCATTCACAGCCAGCGGCTGCGGTGACACCAAGCGCTCGCGGGCTATGCGCATTGCGCGCAATTACCGCCGGTGGGGAGTTGCACCCCGCCCTGAGAACGTTTTGCCGACAGATTGTCTGGCGGCGCAGCGTTTTTAACACATATTTCACAGCTGTGCATTGCTGCTATCTGCTGATTGTCATCGACTTTTTATCGGGCGCCTGCCGCCTTTTCCTGGCGCAAGGGTTGATTATTGCCCGGCATGCCCGCAGTAATTCACACCTGTAAGGGATTCTCCCCTGTCTACCGAGGCCTGATTCATGAGTGTTATCGATCTTCGCAGCGACACCGTCACCCAACCAACCGCAGGGATGCTCGACGCAATGGCCAGGGCGGCCACCGGTGACGATGTCTATGGTGAGGATCCTACGGTCAATCGACTCGAGGCCGAGCTGGCCGGGCGCCTGGGATTTGCCGCTGCACTGTTCGTGCCGACGGGCACCATGAGCAACCTGCTGGGCTTGATGGCCCACTGCGAGCGCGGTGAGGAGTACATCGTCGGCCAACAGGCGCACACCTACAAATACGAAGGCGGTGGCGCCGCGGTGCTGGGCTCGATCCAGCCGCAGCCACTGGAGGTCCAGGCTGACGGTTCGCTGGACCTGGCGCAGGTGGCGGCGGCGATCAAGCCGGATGACTTCCACTTCGCCCGTACTCGCCTGCTGGCCCTGGAAAACACCATGCAAGGCAAAGTGCTGCCGCTGGAGTACCTGGCCCAGGCGCGAAGCTTTACCCAGGCGCATGGCTTGCAGTTGCACCTGGATGGCGCGCGGCTGTACAACGCGGCGGTCAAGCTGGGGGTGGATGCACGGGTGATCACCAAGCATTTCGACTCGGTGTCAGTGTGCCTGTCCAAAGGCCTGGGCGCGCCAGTGGGCTCGGTGCTCTGTGGTTCGGTGGAGTTGATCGCCAAGGCTCGACGATTGCGCAAGATGGTCGGTGGCGGCATGCGCCAAGCCGGCTATCTGGCGGCGGCCGGCCTGTATGCGCTGGATCATCACGTGCAACGCCTGGCCGAGGACCATGCCAACGCCGAGTACCTGGCGCAAGGTCTGCGAGCGGCGGGTTTTACTGTCGAGCCGGTGCATACCAACATGGTTTACCTGCAGATCGGCGACAAAGCCGACGCAATCAAGGCTTTTGCTGCAGAGCGGGGCGTCAAGCTCAGCGCCGCTGCCCGTTTGCGCATGGTTACCCACATGGATGTCGGTCGGGCCCAGATCGACCAGGTAATCGCGACATTCGTCGAGTTTTCCGCTAAATGATCTTGCAGGCCGTCCAATTGACGGTTTCTATCGTATAAACACGCTGTACCGCGCGCGCAGGGCCGATATAATGCGGCCCTTTGCCGTCGCTTCGTCCGTTGACGAATCGCACAGGCCTTTGGCCGCAGCCTCCGTGGAAGAACCTAATGAAAAGCGCAGAAATCCGTGAAGCCTTCCTTCGCTTCTTCGAAGAGCAAGGCCACACCCGTGTAGCCTCCAGCTCTTTGATTCCGGGCAACGACCCAACCCTGCTGTTCACTAACGCGGGGATGAACCAGTTCAAGGACTGCTTCCTGGGCCAGGAAAAGCGCGCGTATACCCGCGCCACCAGCAGCCAGAAGTGCGTACGCGCCGGCGGCAAGAACAGCGACCTGGAAAACGTCGGTTACACCGCCCGTCACCACACGTTCTTCGAGATGCTGGGTAACTTCAGCTTCGGCGACTATTTCAAGCACGACGCAATTACTTTCGCCTGGACCTTCCTGACCGGTGTCCTGCAGCTGCCGAAGGAAAAACTCTGGGTTACCGTCTACGCCTCCGACGATGAAGCGTATGACATCTGGACCCAGCAGATCGGTGTGCCGGTCGAGCGCATGATCCGCATCGGCGACAACAAGGGCGCGCCTTACGCTTCCGACAACTTCTGGACCATGGGCGATACCGGCCCGTGCGGCCCATGCACCGAGATTTTCTACGATCACGGCGACCACATCTGGGGCGGCCCACCGGGTTCGCCGGAAGAAGACGGCGACCGTTACATCGAGATCTGGAACAACGTCTTCATGCAGTTCAACCGCACCGCCGATGGCGTGTTGCATCCGTTGCCAGCGCCGTCGGTGGATACCGGCATGGGCCTGGAGCGGATCAGTGCGGTGATGCAGCACGTCAACTCCAACTATGACATCGACCTGTTCAAGAACCTGCTCAAAGCCTCGGCTGAAGCAATCGGCTGCGAAAATGGCGATCAGTCTTCACTCAAAGTGGTTTCCGATCACATCCGTTCCTGCGGTTTCCTGATTGCCGATGGCGTGCTGCCGTCCAACGAAGGCCGTGGCTACGTGCTGCGCCGGATCATCCGTCGCGCCTGCCGCCACGGTAACAAGCTGGGCGCCACTGGCAGCTTCTTCTACAAGATCGTCGCGGCGCTGGTGGCCGAGATGGGTGAAGCCTTCCCGGAACTCAAGCAGCAGCAGGCCAATATCGAGCGCGTGCTCAAGGCCGAGGAAGAGCAGTTCTCCAAGACCCTGGAGCACGGCCTGAAGATTCTCGAGCAGGACCTGGCCGAACTCAAAGGCACCGTAGTGCCGGGCGACGTGGTGTTCAAGCTGTATGACACCTACGGTTTCCCGATGGACCTGACCGCCGACATCGCCCGCGAGCGCGAGCTGACCATCGACGAAGCCGGTTTCGAGCGCGAAATGGAAGCCCAGCGCGTGCGTGCACGTTCGGCCAGTTCGTTTGGCCTGGACTACAACACCCTGGTCAAAGTCGACGTGGCCACCGAGTTCACCGGCTACACCGATACCCGCGGTTCGGCGAAAATCGTTGCCCTGTACAAGAACGGCCAGTCGGTCGACGTATTGAGCGAAGGCGACGAGGGCGTGATCGTTCTCAACCAGACCCCGTTCTACGCCGAGTCCGGTGGCCAGGTCGGTGACTGCGGTTACCTGCAGGCCGGTGCTGCACGTTTCGACGTGCGCGATACCACCAAGACCGGTGGTGCCTTCCTGCACCACGGTGTGCTGGCATCGGGTAGCCTGATCGTTGGTGCGCCGGTTGAGGCCCAGGTGGATGCCGAGGTGCGTCACGCTACTGCGTTGAACCACTCGGCGACCCACTTGCTGCACGCAGCCTTGCGCCAGGTGCTGGGCGAGCACGTCCAGCAGAAGGGTTCGTTGGTCGACAGTCAGCGCCTGCGCTTTGACTTCAGCCACTTCGAAGCCATCAAGCCTGAGCAGATCAAGGCGTTGGAAGAAATCGTCAACGCGCAGATTCGCCAGAACTCGGCGGTAGAGACTGAAGAAACCGACATCGACACCGCCAAGCAAAAAGGCGCCATGGCGCTGTTCGGCGAGAAGTATGGCGACAATGTGCGCGTGCTGAGCATGGGCGGTGATTTCTCCGTCGAGCTGTGCGGCGGTATCCACGCCAACCGTACTGGCGACATCGGCCTGCTGAAGATCATCAGCGAAGGCGGTGTGGCTTCGGGCGTGCGGCGTATCGAGGCAGTGACTGGCGCAGCTGCGCTGGCCTACCTGAACGCGGCAGAAGAGCAACTCAAGGAAGCGGCCAGCCTGGTCAAGGGCAGCCGCGACAACCTGATCGACAAGTTGTCGGCTGTGCTTGAGCGCAACCGTCTGCTGGAAAAGCAACTCGAGCAGTTGCAAGCCAAGGCTGCCAGTGCGGCGGGTGACGACCTGTCGGCCCAGGCCCAGGACGTCAAGGGCGTGAAGGTGCTGGCCGTGCGTCTCGACGGTCAGGATGGCAAGGCGCTGCTGGCGCTGGTCGATCAGTTGAAGAACAAACTCGGCCGCGCAGTGATCCTGCTCGGCAGTGTCCATGAGGAAAAGGTCGTGCTGGTTGCCGGTGTGACCAAAGACCTGACTGGCCAACTCAAAGCCGGTGATTTGATGAAGCAAGCCGCTGCGGCAGTGGGCGGGAAGGGCGGTGGTCGTCCGGACATGGCGCAAGGCGGTGGTATTGACGCTGGCGCACTGGACGCGGCCCTGGCCCTGACCGTACCGTTTGTCGAACAGGGTATTTAAGGCTGTATGCCGGGCCTCTCGTCTAGTGGTGGGTCCGGCTGCTGTTTGAGTGACTAATGGGCGCCCTTCATGGGCAGAGGCGGCTTTGAAATGGCTTTGATCGTACAGAAATTTGGAGGCACCTCGGTCGGCACTGTCGAGAGAATCGAGCAGGTCGCCGACAAGGTTAAGAAATTCCGCGATGCCGGCGATGACCTGGTGGTCGTGCTGTCTGCAATGAGCGGCGAAACCAACCGTCTGATCGATCTGGCCAAGCAAATCAGTGGCGATGAGCAACCGGTTCCGCGTGAACTGGATGTGATTGTCTCCACCGGCGAGCAGGTGACGATTGCATTGCTGGCCATGGCGTTGATCAAGCGCGGCGTGCCTGCGGTGTCGTACACCGGCAACCAGGTGCGGATCCTGACGGACAGCGCGCACAATAAAGCGCGTATCCTGCAGATCGATGACCAGAAGATTCGCGGTGACCTGAAGGCTGGCCGCGTGGTTGTGGTGGCCGGTTTCCAGGGCGTCGACGAGCACGGCAACATCACCACCCTGGGCCGTGGCGGCTCCGACACCACTGGCGTGGCGCTGGCAGCGGCCCTGAAGGCCGATGAATGTCAGATCTATACCGACGTGGACGGGGTGTACACCACCGACCCGCGCGTGGTGTCCGTGGCCCAGCGCCTGGACAAGATCACCTTCGAAGAGATGCTGGAAATGGCCAGCCTCGGTTCCAAGGTGCTGCAGATCCGTGCGGTCGAGTTCGCCGGCAAGTACAACGTCCCGCTGCGCGTACTGCACAGCTTCAAGGAGGGGCCAGGCACCCTCATTACTATTGATGAAGAGGAAACCATGGAACAGCCGATCATTTCCGGCATCGCTTTCAATCGCGATGAAGCCAAGCTGACCATCCGTGGCGTGCCAGACACCCCGGGCGTGGCATTCAAGATTCTCGGCCCGATCAGTGCCGGCAATATCGAAGTCGACATGATCGTGCAGAACGTTGCGCACGATAACACCACCGACTTCACCTTCACCGTGCACCGCAATGACTACCAGGCGGCCCAGACAGTGCTGGAAAACACCGCTCGCGAGATCGGTGCCCGTGAGGTGGTGGGTGACACCAAGATCGCCAAGGTTTCGATCGTCGGCGTTGGCATGCGTTCTCACGCAGGTGTTGCCAGCCGCATGTTCGAAGCCCTGGCCAAGGAAACCATCAATATCCAGATGATCTCCACTTCGGAGATCAAGGTGTCGGTGGTGATCGAAGAGAAGTACCTGGAACTGGCTGTGCGCGCACTGCACACGGCGTTCGAACTGGACGCACCGGCTCGCCAAGGCGAGTGATGTGGTCCCGAGGGGCGCGGTCTGACCGCGCCCTTTATTTTTTGAGTGGCGTGGGCAAGGCTGTTCTTTTGCATGCGCTGGTCAATACTTAAGCGTGTAGAACTGCGATCGTTCCGGTCGCCGTTCGAGCGCTTTTTTTTTGCAGACTGTTGTCCCTGAACTGAAATGCGTAAGGAGAAAGGTATGCTGATTCTGACTCGTCGGTGTGCAGAAAGCCTGATTATCGGTGATGGCGAAATCACCGTAACCGTGCTCGGCGTCAAAGGAAATCAGGTGCGCATAGGCGTTAACGCACCCAAGGAGGTAGCTGTACACCGTGAGGAAATCTACCTGCGTATAAAGAAAGAGAAGGACGAAGAACCAAGCCATTAATTTTTATCGCTTTTTATGTTTGCAAACGGGGAAAAGGTTGGTTAAGATACGCCCCGTGTTGCGGAGAGCTGGCCGAGTGGCCGAAGGCGCTCCCCTGCTAAGGGAGTACACCTCAAAAGGGTGTCGGGGGTTCGAATCCCCCGTTCTCCGCCATTATTTGTGTAGAGCGTTGTAATCAGGCTTTTTCGGTAAGTGGTTGAAATTACTAGAAAAAGTGCTTGGAAAAAAGATTCGACGAACTATAATGCGCGGCAACAAATGCACTCGTAGCTCAGCTGGATAGAGTACTCGGCTACGAACCGAGCGGTCACAGGTTCGAATCCTGTCGAGTGCACCAATTAAGGGTTGTTTGAAGTGATTCAAGCAACCTTGTTTCAATCAGTTGTGATCTGGTTTAAAAGCACACATTGCACTCGTAGCTCAGCTGGATAGAGTACTCGGCTACGAACCGAGCGGTCACAGGTTCGAATCCTGTCGAGTGCACCATTTAAGGGTTGTTTGCAGTTATGCAGGTAACCTGGCTTCAACCAGTTGTGATCTGGTCTAAAAGTACAATTGCACTCGTAGCTCAGCTGGATAGAGTACTCGGCTACGAACCGAGCGGTCACAGGTTCGAATCCTGTCGAGTGCACCAAACACCAAAAAGCCTGCGTCTAACGCGGGCTTTTTGCTGTCTGGGATTTGGCTTTCTGCCGAACCCGTCTTTGCTCGTCAAATCTGCTCGGCGCGCTTTTCATCTTCTTTGCCTTGATTGCCCGGTCGGCTGCTTGCAGGTGTTCGGCTTCGGGCAGGACTGCCGTGTCGGCGTATACCTCGGTGTTGCTACCGGGCAGGTAGGTGCGGACTTGCTGCAGGCTCGGACGCTCTCCGGTCTTGCAGGCCGTGCTGGTGAATGTGATGCGACCGTTGGCTGCCTCACAACGCTGCACAGTCATTACTTGCGCGCTGGCCGCTGGGCAGAGCAGGGTGGTCAGTAACAAACAGCGTATCCGCGATGGCATTCAGCGCCCTCCCTGGCGATCCATTTGAAGGTTAGTCGGACATTTTGCGATGGCCCTGTGTTTTCTTTTCGGGATAAGTCGTCGCACTCTCATGGATCAGGACAGCGCTCAGGTTTGTCGTGCAAGCGCTTGTTTCAGCCGCGATTTTTAACGTTTAAAAGCGTCAGGCGGTGTATCATTGCGCCCGTCAGCCCCGCCGGGGCTTGTGGAATACCTCCATGGACTTACCCAGTAGTTACTCAGTACCCCGTTTTTCCAATCATGAATTGACTGATTGATCCTTCCGGCGTGCCCCGCTGCTGGGAGTGGAGTTCGCCTATGACTGAAGTAGAAGTAAAAAAGACTCAAGAAAGCTTGCAGGACCGCCTTGCTCAAGTCATTGAGCTGCTGCAGCGCCAGCGGGTGGTCGAAGACCTGACTCACCGTCAGGAAGGTCCTCATCACGACCGGGTCGAGAACCTGGTCCACCGGCAGAACCTCGTCGAGTTGCAACGCAAGCTCGATGACCTGCACTCCGCTGACGTTGCCTACATCCTTGAAGCATTGCCGCTGAACGATCGCCTGACGGTCTGGCAGTTGGTCAAGGCCGAGCGTGACGGCGACATCCTGCTTGAAGTGTCTGACTCCGTCCGTGAAACCCTGATCGCCGACATGGACGATCACGAGCTCCTGGCAGCCGCCAAGGAGATGGACGCCGACGAACTTGCTGACCTGGCCCCTGAGCTGCCGCGAGACGTCGTCCATGAGCTGATGGAGACCCTCGATGGCCAGCAGCGTGAGCGCGTGCGCTCCGCGTTGTCCTATGACGAGGAGCAGGTCGGTGCATTGATGGACTTCGAGATGGTGACGATCCGTGAGGACGTCAGCCTCGAGGTGGTCTTGCGCTACCTGCGGCGCCTCAAGGAGCTGCCGGGCCATACCGACAAATTGTTCGTGGTCGACTACGACGGTGTGCTCAAGGGCGTCCTGCCGATCAAGCGCCTGTTGGTCAACGATCCGGACAAGCAGGTCTCGGAAGTCATGGCCAGCGACCCGGTGAGCTTTCACCCGGACGAAGATGCCTATGACGCGGCGCAGGCGTTCGAGCGTTACGACTTGATCTCGGCCCCGGTGGTCGACAAGAACGACAAGCTCATCGGCCGTCTGACCATCGACGAGATGGTCGACCTGATTCGTGAAGAGAGCGAAAACGAAGTCCTCAACATGGCGGGTCTGCGTGAAGAGGAAGATATTTTCGCTTCGGTGTGGAAGTCCCTGCGTAACCGTTGGGCGTGGTTGGCCATCAACCTGATTACCGCCTTCGTTGCCTCGCGGGTGATCGGCCTGTTCGAAGGGTCTATCGAGAAGCTGGTGGCCCTGGCGGCGCTGATGCCGATTGTTGCCGGCATTGGTGGCAACTCCGGTAACCAGACCATCACCATGATCGTGCGCGCCATGGCGCTGGACCAGGTCAGTACCGGCAATACCTCGCGCCTGATGCGCAAGGAGCTGGCCGTGGGCCTGATCAATGGCCTGGTGTGGGGTGGAGTGATTGGCGTAGTGGCCTTCCTGCTGTATGGCAGTTGGTCGCTCGGCGTAGTGATGACGGCCGCCATGACCCTGAACCTGCTGCTGGCGGCGCTGATGGGGGTGCTGATCCCGATGACCCTGGCGCGCGTCGGGCGTGACCCGGCAATGGGTGCGAGCGTGATGATCACGGCCGTAACCGATAGCGGCGGTTTCTTCATCTTCCTTGGCCTCGCCACGATCTTCCTGCTCTAGGCCTGTGCTGCGCGACCTGGCCCAATGACCGCGTCGCGCACCTGGGATTAATCAAACTGTCTGACGTCGATGGCCTGCGTGCGAATCATCGCGAAGATGCCTGGGTGGTTTTTCAGGCAAAAAAAAGCCAGCGCGAGGCTGGCTTGAACTTTCGGGGTGTAATCAGGACGGGTTTGCGGCCATTTCAGCGTCATGGGCAATCAACGACACCAGTGCATTTTGCTGGCGGTGGGATAGCTGGCGGAAGCGTTGCAGCAATTCACGTTCGTGCAGCGACAGCTCGGGACTGTCCAGGCGCATGCTCAACTCTTCGCCCAGCGCGCCTTCCTGAATAAGACTCTGCTCCAGGCGCGCGATGATTTCGGAGTTCATGCTGCGATGATGGTTGCGTGCCACCTCGGCAATGCGTTCACGCATTCCGTCTGGCAGGCGTACGACGAACTTGTCAGCCGTACGGCTGGAATAAATTGCCTGTTTCAATGGGCGCATATATTTAACCGGTTAGTTCAGGGGAGCGGTTCTCGGAATTGGCCGCAGGATGTCTTTAGGACAAGCAAGGCAGCCAAATGTTCAACCTGAATTGATAAGAGGCCCGCATCATGCCTCAAGCAAGCCAGATCCTTGGCGCCAATTCTGTGACAAATATTGAGCCTGAGGCAGGCGTTATGCCAGCACCAATTATCAGAAATGCGGACTGGTTTGAAAACTTAAATCCGCTCCGGGTGCATGGCCTCGCCCTTTTGCCCAGTGGACAGGGGGCTGCGCGTCCTTGTGTGCAAGCCGTGTACGCTTGCACGCCACTCCTCTACGTATACAGCGTAGTGGCAAATGGCCGATTTACTAGGGGTGAATACATCATGAGGGGATATTGCGGGTGAGTGGCAGACTGGTTTATCTCATGGGCCCCTCGGGCTCTGGCAAGGACAGCCTGATCGATGCGGCCCGCGATGCTCTGGCGCAACTCGACTGCGTGGTGGCGCGCCGGGTAATTACCCGCTCGGCAGAGTCAGTCGGGGAGGCTGCCCTGGGGCTCACGCCCCAGGCATTTGCCGAATTGGCGCGTGAGGGCGGTTTTGCCCTGAGTTGGCATGCCAACGGGCTGGATTACGGAATTCCGGTGCAGATCGATCAGTGGCTGGCGCAAGGGCTGCATGTGCTAGTCAACGGTTCCAGGGGGCACTTGCCTCTAGTGAAAGAGCGCTACCCGCAGTTGTTGCCCATCCTGTTGACGGTGAATACCGATGTCCTGCGTGAGCGCCTTCAGCGCAGGGGGCGTGAAAGCAGCAAAGAGATCGAGACCAGGTTGGCGCGTAATGCCTTGTTTGCCCGTGGTACGGCGGAGGACGAGTCTGGCGGTATTTTCCTACTGGATAATTCCGCCGAGTTGTCGACAACCCTGGCTCGCTTGCTGGCGTTGCTTGGCAATGAAGGTATCGTGGAAAAACCCCGTTCGGCGTGAGCGGGCCATTGCCTACACTTAATAAGCCGTACAGACGACATGACAAACGCGGGGCTGCCCGTTAACATGCTCGCCGTCCATCGCGCCGCAGCTCCTTGCGGCCGGTCTGTGTCTCAGTAGCTCAATTGGATAGAGCATCCCCCTCCTAAGGGGAAGGTTGCAGGTTCGAACCCCGCCTGGGACACCATATAAATAGAGCCTTTTAACCCGTCATCCTGACAGCTCACTTTTTCCGTGACAGCAGGGTGGCAGCAAAAGGCGAAAATAAACCCCGCATAGGTCAGTCTTGCGGGGTTTTTTTTGGCTGAAATAATTAATAACGAAAGCAGCAGGCTTTATGACGACGGGTAGAAACGAACTTTGCTGGTGTGGCTCAGGGAAGAAATTAAAACGTTGCCATCTTGGGCGCGCCGCGGCCGACCCTCTCAAACTCTGGGATTGATGCGCCCCGGATTCTCCAGACATCTTGCAAGCCCGCTTTACACGGCCTCCTTAAATAAGAACGCCCCCGTAACAGAACTGTCATCGTTCATCCATCAGCCACTCCCCTAAGCGTCCCGGCTACGAATAGATGCTTACTGGGCGCTACGGCTGAAAATCCTGATCACTTCACTCAGATGCTCGGCCATTGCCTGACGCGCTGCGTCGGGGTCGTGTTGTTCCAACGCTTGCAGCACACGCCGGTGTTCATCTTCCGAACGATGGGGCATGTCGCCCGAGCTGTAATGGCTTTGTAGACGCTGGAACATGCTGCCGTATCGATGGCCTAACAGGTGTTGAATCATCAGCGCGTAGGCCGGGTTGTCCGAGGCCTGGGCGATGCGGATATGGAATAGGCGGTCGCCGGGGTGGGTGTGTGAATCTTCACGGTTGTCCTGCACGTTGCGCTCGAATGCCTCGCGGATGCCTGCCAGTTCTTCATCGCTAGCGTTCACGGCCGCCAGCGCGGCGGCTTCGGGCTCGATCAGACGGCGGGCCTGAAGCAAGGCGAAGGGCGGGATTTCAGCGCTGAAATCAATCTCGATCCCCAGCTCAGGGTCCAGCTCTTTCCATTGATTGCGCGTGACTTGAGCCATGACTGGCTCATTCGATACCGCTTGCACTGAAGGTTCGCAGACCAGCACCCCGTTACCGACGCGCACATCCACCAAGCCGATCACTTCTAGCGCAATCATTGCCTCACGCACAGAGGCTCGGCTCACACCTAGCAACTTGGCCAGCTCTCGCTCGGCCGGCAAACGGCTGCCCGGCGGAAATTCTCCGCTGTCGATCAAGGCTCGCAGCTGGTCGGCGATCTGCCGGTAAAGTCTTTGGTTATCAATAACTTGAAATGGCATTGAAAATTAAACTCTGGTTTGGACAGCATTCGACAAGCACGCCGGTGGAAAAGACGCTTGTTGATGGTCGGGGCGAATGCTATAAAAGGCCTAATGGTCTGACCATTGAACCCATAACGTGAAGTGATCATAGCAAACTTTATTCTGGCGCTTGAGTCGGTTTGCCAATTGATGCGCCTCCAATGGCCTGACCATTGGGCCAGTCTTCGCGAAAACAATAAAAAATTAGCGTCACGGAGCATTTATGAATCTTTCCGGCAAACGCGTGCTGATCACGGCGGGCGCTCAGGGTATTGGCCTAGCCAGTGTCCAGGCGTATCTCGCTGCTGGCGCTGAAGTCTTCGCCGCCGACATCAATGCTGGCGCCCTCGAAGCACTTGAAGGTGCACATACCCATATCCTAGATGTCACCGATGCAAGCGCCATCCAGCACCTAGCCCAAGAGCTTGGTCCGCTAGATGTTCTGTTCAACTGCGCAGGTGTGGTTCACAGCGGCAACATTCTTGAGTGCAGCGAAAACGACTGGGCCTTCGCCCTGGACCTAAACGTTACCGCCATGTACCGCATGATCCGAGCTTTCTTACCGGGCATGTTGGCGAACGGTGGCGGCTCGATCATCAATATGGCCTCGGTGGCTTCCAGCGTTAAAGGCGTTCCCAATCGTTTTGCCTACTGCGCCAGCAAAGGTGCGGTAATTGGCCTGACACGTTCAGTGGCGGCTGATTTCGTCAGTCAGAACATCCGCTGCAATGCCATTTGCCCCGGCACCGTTGACTCCCCCTCCTTGCGTCAACGCATCAGTGAACAAGCCCAAAGTGAAGGTCGCAGCATCGCTGAGGTCTACGCCGCCTTCGCTGCCCGCCAACCGATGGGCCGCATCGGCACCGCTGAGGAAATAGCACACCTGGCGCTGTACCTGGGCTCAAGTGCCAGCGGGTTCACCACCGGAACTGCGCAAATTATTGATGGTGGCTGGAGTAACTGACTCCCGCGCCGCCATTAGACCTGCGTGCCCCTTAGCTCTAACTAACAAAGGAAATAATATGAAGCTGCTGCGCTACGGCGAAAAAGGCCAGGAACGTCCTGCGTTGCTTGATAACAACGGTCAATTGCGCGACTTGTCCGAAGTGGTCGTTGATATCACGGGCGACGCGCTGAGCCCGCAAAGCATCGCCCGCCTGCAAGATCTCGACCCGTCCAGCTTGCCGCTGGTTGAAGGCTCGCCACGCCTCGGCGCTTGCGTTGGTGAAGTCGGCAAGTTCATCTGCATCGGCCTCAACTATGCCGATCACGCCGCCGAAACTGGCGCCGCAATCCCGGCCGAACCGGTGGTGTTCAGCAAGTGGACCAGCGCCATTGTCGGCCCGAATGACGACATCGAGATACCGCGCAACTCACGCAAAACCGACTGGGAAGTCGAGCTTGGCGTGGTCATCGGCAAAGGCGGCCGCTACATCAGCGAAAGCGATGCTCTCGAACACGTGGCCGGTTATTGCGTAATCAATGACGTGTCCGAGCGCGAGTTCCAGCTGGAACTGGGCGGCACTTGGGACAAAGGCAAGGGCTGTGACACTTTCGGCCCGCTCGGCCCTTGGCTGGTGACCCGCGATGAAGTCGCTGACCCGCATCAGCTCGATCTGTGGCTGGAAGTCGACGGCAAGCGTTACCAGAACGGCAACACCCGGACGATGATTTTCCAGATCCCAAAAATCATCAGCTACCTCAGCCAATTCATGAGCCTGCAACCCGGTGATGTGATCTCCACCGGTACTCCCCCGGGCGTCGGCCTGGGTATCAAGCCTGAGCCGGTGTACCTGCGCGCAGGTCAACAAATCCGTCTGGGCATCGCCGGCCTCGGCGAACAAAACCAACGCACCGTGAATGCCCAGTGACAGGTAGCTACGCCATGACCACGATTACCGCTGTACGCGTTGAAGACATCCGCTTCCCTACTTCGCAATCTCTCGATGGTTCGGATGCGATGAACCCGGACCCGGATTACTCTGCGGCCTATGTCATTCTCGAAACCGATACCCCGGGCCTGGAAGGCCATGGGCTGACCTTTACCATCGGCCGCGGCAACGAGATTTGCTGCGCCTCGATCAAGGCGTTGGCCGGTCTGCTGGTGGGGTTGAAGCTGGAATGGATTGCCCAAGACATGGGCCGTTTCTGGCATCACGTCACCAGTGACAGCCAATTGCGCTGGATCGGCCCGGATAAAGGCGCCATTCACCTGGCCACCGGAGCGGTGGTCAACGCTGCCTGGGACTTGTGGGCCAAGGCGGAGCGCAAGCCGGTCTGGCGCCTGGTGGCGGACATGAGCCCCGAGCAGTTGGTGCGCTGCATTGATTTTCGCTACATCACCGATTGCATCACCCCGGCAGAAGCCCTGACGTTGCTGCGCGAACGCGCCCGGGGTAAAGCCGAGCGCGTTGCGCTGCTCGAAGAGCAAGGTTACCCGTGCTACACCACTTCAGCCGGGTGGCTGGGGTATGCCGACGACAAGCTGCGCCGTTTGTGTCAGGAAGCGGTCGACGCCGGTTTCTCCCACGTCAAACTCAAAGTCGGCCGCGACCTGAAGGACGACATCCGCCGCGTGCGTATTGCCCGTGAAGTGCTGGGCCCGGATCGTCAGTTGATGATCGACGCCAACCAGGTGTGGGAAGTCGACACGGCCATCAACTGGGTCCGCGAGCTCTCCTTCGCCAATCCATGGTTCATTGAAGAGCCCACCAGCCCGGATGACGTCGAAGGCCATCGCAAGATTCGTCTGGGTGTCGCTCCGGTCAAAGTCGCCACGGGGGAGATGTGCCAGAACCGCATCGTGTTTAAACAATTGATCATGCGTGAAGCAATTGATGTGGTGCAGATCGACGCCTGCCGACTGGGCGGGGTCAATGAGGTGCTGGCGGTGATGCTGATGGCCGCCAAGTACAACTTGCCGGTATGCCCGCACGCAGGCGGCGTGGGCTTGTGCGAGTACGTACAGCACCTGTCAATGATCGATTACCTGTGCATCGCCGGCACCCATGAAGGTCGCGTAGTGGAGTTTGTCGACCATCTGCACGAACACTTCGTAGACCCGTGCGTAATTCGTAATGCGGCCTACATGCCACCGCAGGCGCCGGGCTTCTCGATCCAGATGAAGGCCGCCTCTCGAGAGCAGTACCAGTATCGGGGCTAACCGCCATGCGATCCTCGCGCCCACTTCGGCTGAATGCTCACCAGCACTCCAGTCGCTATGACGCCACGGCCTATCGGGTACGTGATGGGCCTGGTGGCTGATAACGCCTCCACAGCTGTGGCGTATCTTTTGCCGATGGGCCGTTCTTGGTGGTCGCGGCTTATGTCCGTGGCGCCTTGAAAAAGCTGTAAGCGCTGTATTGATGTTGCTGCACTCCACAAAAACAATAATCGGAGGACGTCATGTCTAACCCCGCGTTGAAGCAGGCGCTCAGCAAAATCCGCTGGCGCATCTTGCCCTTTGTTGCATTGATGTTTGCGATGGCAATCATTGACCGTTCCAACATCGGTTTTGCCAAACACGCCTTTCAGGCTGACACCGGCCTCAGCAACGCCGCTTTTGCGCTTGGTGCGGGCATTTTCTTTATCGGCTACGCCGTGTTTGAGGTGCCCAGCAACCTGATGCTGCACAAGATCGGCGCGCGTATTTGGTTGAGCCGGATCATGGTCACCTGGGGGTTGGTTTCGGCTGCGATGATGTTTGCCCACGACGAAACCAGCTTCTACATCCTCCGCTTTTTGCTGGGCGTGGCCGAGGCCGGTCTTTCGCCGGGCGTGGTGCTGTACCTGACCTATTGGTTCCCGCAGAACCAGCGCGGTTCGGCCTACGGCATCTACTATTTTGGTGTGCCAGTGTCTTTGATTGTAGGCGGGCCGGTGTCGGGATGGCTGCTGGAAACCGCCCAGTTCGGTCTGGCCGGTTGGCAATGGATGTTTGTCACCGAAGGCCTCGCCGCCTCGATCATCGGCGTGTTTGCGTTCTTTTACCTGACCGACAAACCGCGAGATGCCAAGTGGTTGAGTGCTGAAGAAAAAGCTGCGATTGAGCACGAACTGGAAAAAGATCAGCTGTTGAAAGCCAATAGTGGCCCATCGACATGGCGTGCGGCATTGATCAACCCTAAGGTTCTGTACTTCACCCTGATCTATTTCACGATTCAGGTCAGTGTCTACGGCGTACTGTTTTACCTGCCCACACGAATCGCGGAACTGCTCGCCACCGGCATCGGCCTGAAAGTCGGCATGTTGACCGCCATTCCCTGGATTGCCACCGTTTGCGTGCTGTATGTGGTCACCCGTTACGCCGACCGAAAAGGCCAGCAGGCTCGTTTTGCAGCCTTGATGCTGGCATTGGCAGCAGTGGGAATGGTGGGCTCGACCTTGAGCGGTAGTCTGCCGCTGGTGATGCTGTCGTTCTGCGTTGCCGCCGCCGGGTTCATCACCGTGCAGCCGCTGTTCTGGACCTTACCTACTCGCTTCCTGGGCGGTGCCGCAGCGGCCAGCGGGATTGCGGTGATTGGCGCATTGGGTAATCTAGGCGGCTTCCTGGCGCCAACGGTCAAAACCTGGGCCGAGCAGTACTTCAATAACGCCCACGCGGGGATGTACTTCCTGGCGGCGACCGCCCTGATCGGTACGCTGATGCTGATTCGCTCGGCAAGAGCGGGGTACGAGTCAGGAAAGCGGGTTCAGGTGGCCCGATCGCCCAGCTGAAAATGTGTACGTGCTCGCGATAGCACCTCTTCTGTACACCAGTGGCATCGCGAGCAATCCCGCTCTCATAGGTCATGAAGCGCCATGTAGTTGCGCTGGTTCGCTCGGCACGTGCTCCTTGTTGGCGGGCGTTACTGTGGCAACGTGGCCGAGGGCCCCCTCACATTTCATTTCAGATGGAGTGC
This sequence comes from Pseudomonas sp. IT-P176, assembly GCF_949767245.1. NCBI lineage: Bacteria > Pseudomonadati > Pseudomonadota > Gammaproteobacteria > Pseudomonadales > Pseudomonadaceae > Pseudomonas > Pseudomonas sp. IT-P176. The sequence continues at coordinate 714 of NZ_CATKPN010000068.1, read as the reverse complement.
AGGTGACTGATGATTTGGGATACGGCGTCGTCCGGTGAGAGCTGGGCTGTATCTATATAGAGGGGCGGTGGATTCCACGGTTCATAGTCATGTGCCAGCACTGACGCCCAGGTTGGAGGTGTCAGGCCGGGGATGTCGGTCGTGCGGGTCTCGACGCGTCGGCGATGTTCTTCTGTGTCGGAGCAAATCACCTCTATATCCAGTAGCTCTGCGCCGGCGCTGGTTGCGGTGGCGTGCCAGGTGTTGCGACTTGCCGATACCGGGTTGACGCAGTCGACGATGACGGTGTGACCAAGACGCAGATTGCTCAGGGCAAGCTCGTTGGCCACGAGGTAGCCGCTGGTGCCTACGTCCTGTACGAGGACGCAGGCGTTGCGGATGGCTTGTTCGATGGTATCGATCCGTAGGTAGACCGCTCGCAGTCGATTGGCCAGGAGCTTGGCGATCGTGGTTTTTCCGGTGCCGGGTAGGCCGCTGAATACAATAAGCACGAGCTGTCCTGCGGGGGAGGGGATGCAGCATCTTCTCTATATAGAAGAGGTTTTGAAAGCCGGTCGCGGCCAGGCACCTGATTTCAGGGCTTATTCAGGCTGTTTTCGGTGTTTTGATAGAAAAACCAAATTAGCAGTTGACGGCAGATTCTATATGTCTATAATTCGCCCCACTTCCGGCGCAGTCGAAACGGAAAACTCCTTGGTAAACAATGAGTTACGT
>NZ_CATKPN010000067.1:0-17908 GCF_949767245.1 Pseudomonas sp. IT-P176 | reverse complement strand
GGCGCCCTCAGGCTTTTCGCGAGCAGGTTCTGTGGGTGCATGCGGGATCTGCAAGCACTGCAAATTACTGTGGGAGCGGGCTTGCCCGCGATGGTCGTCAACGATGACGCGCCCAGCCTGATGCCCAGCGGCGCCCTCAGGCTTTTCGCGAGCAGGGCTCGCTCCTACAGGTTCTGTGGGTGCATGCGGGATCTGCAAGCACTGCAAATTACTGTGGGAGCGGGCTTGCCCGCGATGGTCGTCAACGATGACGCGTACAGTCTGACACCCAGCAGCGCCCTCAGGCTTTTCGCGAGCAGGGCTGCTACGGGGGGGCTTGGGTTATGCGCTGTTCGCTGCTGGATTGCGGCGGGCGGCAGCTTCGCGGACGGCGGGGATGATCCAGCGGCCGTAGTCGACGGTGTCGTAGAGCGGGTCGTAGCCGCGGTTGAGGAAGGTGGTGACGCCCAGGTCGACGTAGTCGAGCAGGGCCTGGGCCACGGTTTCCGGGGTGCCGACCAGGGCGGTGGTGTCGCCGTAGGCGCCGACGGCGGTGGCGGTGGGCATCCACAGGGCGCGGTCGTGGCGGTCGCCCAGGGCGGCGGCGGCCAGCAGGCGTTCGGAGCCGGTGCCCTTGAGGCGCTTTTGCCAGGGGCTGCCGGCGGCGAACTGTGGGTTGGCCTTGATCTGCGCCAGGATCTGCTCGGCCCGTTGCCAGGCCAGCGCTTCGGTGGCGCCGAGAATCAGGCGCACCGACAGGCTCACCCGCGGCGCCGTCACACCTGCCACCCGGGCCGCGGCCTTCAATTTGGCAATCTGCTCGGCCACGCCACTCAGCGGCTCACCCCACAAGGCGTACAAGTCCGCATGCTTGACCGCGATCTGGTAGGCGATATCGGAAGAGCCGCCAAAGGAGATCGGAATGTGTGGCTGTTGCAGCGGTTTGACCGGCGAGAACGCACCCTGGATGTTGAAGTACTCGCCAACGAAGTCGAAGGGTTCGTCCGAGGTCCAGGTGCGTCGGACAATCTCCAGGTATTCATCGGTGCGCCGGTAGCGCGCGGTCTTGTCCAGCAGGGTGTCGCCTTCCTGGGGCTCGGCGGTGATGCCGGTGATCGCGTGCAGGCGGATGCGCCCGCCACCGGTGGTGTGGTCGAGGGTGGCAAACGCGCGCGCCGCCACCGTGGGGGCGCTCAGGGCGGGGCGGTGGGCGATCATGAACCCCAGGCGCTCAGTGTGGGCGGCAGCGTAGGCGGCGATCTGCAGGCTGTCGGCGCTGCCGGGTCCGCTGGCGATCAGTACCCGGTCAAACCCCGCGTGTTCGTGGGCGCGGGCGTGATGGCGGATGAATTCCAGGTCGAAATCGGCACTGCGCACGCCGCGGGTCTCGGACCACTGGCGGGGGAAAATCATGCCGACAAATTCAATGGACATAGGGTTACTCCAAGGTGAGGTCAGAACTGGTAGTCGACCTGGGCCAGTAGGGTGCGGCCAGGCATCGGTTGCAGGAAGGTGTTGGTGGAGCCGGCCAGGCCACTGACGAAATTCAACTCGTCGGTGAGGTTGAGCACCCGTAGCGTGGTGCTCCATTGCGGCTGGCGGTAATACACCGCGAGGTCGAGGTTGTATTCGTCGGGGATCTTTACGGTCTTGCTCAGGTTCAGGTACCAACTGCTGGTCCACCAGCCGGACAGTTCGGCGCCGAAGCCGGAATCGAAGCGGTAGTCGAGATAGCCGCTGGCGGTGTACTCGGGAATCTGCACCGCATCGAAACGCCCGGACGGCCGCTGGTTGAGGCTGTTGTTGTCGCCGAACACGGTGCCGTTGTCGGCCACGAAACCGGCCGAGGCGAAGCCGGTCTGGGTGGTGAACTCGTTGTAGGCGGTGAGCTTGGTCAGGTTCAAGGCGCTGCGCAGGTGATCGTCCGGCTGGTAGCGCAAGGTCGACTCGACGCCCTTGATCACCAGTCGCGCGATGTTGTTGTTGCTGTCGGGGGACTGGTCACGTTCCTGCTTGAAGGCCGCCAGGGTCATGAACAGTTGGTCGGGCACGGCCTCGACTTTCAGCCCCACTTCATGCAGCACGCTGAGGCTTTCGAACGCCAGCGGATTGAGCTGGTTGGCCCCGGTGCCACTGCCCCAGCCCAGGCCGTTGGAGAAGAACCCGGTGTTGACTGCCAGCGAGCGGTCGAAGGTGTAGTACAGGGTGCTGTTTTCAGTGGGCTTGACGTAGGGGCTGACCTGGAACGAGAACAGCCGGTAGTTGTCGCTGTCCTTGCGCGAGTTGCCGCCGGCGAGGACGAAGGGGTTGTCGATCTCGGCGTCGATCCAGCTACGGCTGGCACCGATGTTCAAGCCCACGCGGTCGCCCAAGCGCAGGTTGTGCTGGCTGAACAGGGTCTGGGTGGTCCAGGTGCTTTCGGCGGTGTAGGGCGCCACCGATTCTGCGTACAGGCCATGCCCGGCCGGGTACATCGGCGGCAGGTTGAGCCAGCCGTAGTAGTTGGAGAACTGCGCTACCCCCGGCTGGCCGATCCACGCGGCGTTGCCGCCGGCGGGGTTGCGGTTGTCCAGGCCGAGCAGGTCGCCGGGGTTTTTCCCGGAGGGGTCCTGGGTCAGGTCGTAGGCGTTGATGGTCGAGCCGAAGCTGTTGTTGGCGGCGATCGACTGGTTGAACTCGCGGCGGTAGATCAGCCCGCTGTTGCTCTCGTCGCTGAGGGTCCAGCCACCGAGGCTGAGCTCGTTGCGCGAGCGTAACTCGAAGCGGTTGTCGAACAGGTTGTCCTTGGATTGCACCTGGAACGCGCCGACGGCATCGGTATTGTCCCGCGAGCGCTGATAGAAGCTGCTGTTGGCCAGGGTCACGGTCGGCGACAGGTCGGCCTCGACATGCAACTGGGTGGTGAAGCGTCGCGAGCTGCTTTGGTCTTCTTCGCGTTGACCGGTCTGCGACGACAGCGACTGGCGACCGTTGCCCGCCAGGTTCGGGTCATAGACCCAGCCGCGCAGGCTGCCGGGGTTGGCCTGGGTGTTGGGCGAGGCGGCCTGGAAGCTGCCGTCGACCACGTTGTACTGCCCTTGGGCGTTACGCTGGCGCTTGACCCAGCCGAGGGTCGGCGCATCGGCCGCGCCGGACGCCAGCACCGGCGACCACAGGTTGCTGCCGTTCTGGATGATCGGCGTCGCCCGGCCGGCAGAGTACTTGCCGTGGTCCACCAGGGCCTGGTTGGCGCGGTTCCAGCCGTGGGTGATGTTGTAGTCGTAGTAGTCGTCGTAGCTGGCGTTCCAGTCCACCCGCACGTTGTCGTTGCGCCAGGCGAGGGCGCCATAGAAGGCGTCGAAATTGTTGTCGACGTTGTCGTAGAAATCTTCCTGGCGCTGTTTGGTGATACTCAGCCGGTAGGCCAGGTTGTCGGCGAGGGGGCCGGTGTTGTCGACGCTGAACTTGCTTGAGTCGCGGGACTCGCCGTCCGGCACCCAACTGCCCAGTTCACCACTGAGGCGGGTCTTGAATTCGTTGAAGTTGGGTTTTTTGCTCAGGTAGTTGACGTAGCCCCCGCTGCCGGACACCGAGCCGTAGGTCACCGAGGAGGGCCCGGCAACGATGTCGGCACCTTCGTAGGCGTTGAAGTTGGCTGGGTGGCGCACGCCGTAGGCGCGCTGGCCGTCCTGGAAAACCTCGGAGCCCTGGGCCCGGAACTGCGGGGCGATCCCGGCGTTCTGCCCGCCACCGCGGGTGATGCCCGGGGCGTACTTGACCAGGTCGTCGGCGCTGCGGATCGGGTCGTTGGCCAGTTGCTCGGGGTTGATCTGGGTGACCGAGCGCGGGGTGTCGATGATTTTGGTTTCGGTGCCACCGTACACCGAGGTCGACGGCCGGGTGGGCAGGGCATCGTCCTCGGGGTCACTGGCGCTGGCCTGCACGGTGACGGTTTGCAACTGGGTGTCGGCGGCGAAGGCGGGCATCGACAGGGTCGACAGCACCGCGATGGCCAGGGCAGAGCGTTTTACCGGCAAACGAAAGGCGATAGAGGGCATGGCGAATGAGCCTGATTGAAATCCAAAGGGGGTGGTAGGAGCAAAGCTTGCTCGCGATAGCGACCTTGAGTACGCCATCGCGGGCAAGCCCCGCTCCCACAAGGCTTGTGCGGGGGGCGTCAAGCGGTGTCGTTCAACCACAGCCGTTCAAAGCGCCAGGTGCTGAACAGAGACTCTTCCGGCGTGGCGCCACCGACCCGGGTCGAGACGCTGTCGAGCAGGTCGGCATAACCCCAGATCAGCATGCCGCCACGCTCGTACTGGATCTGCTGGACCTGGTGCACCAGGACCTTGCGCTTCTCCAGGTCGGGCTGGGCCATGGCCTGCAGGAACAGCGCGCTGAACTGCGGGTCGTTGAAGTGGGTCTTGTTCGCCACGGCAAAGGGCGCGTCAGTGTGGATCGCGCTGGCCAGGAACGGCGCGCCGATGCTGCCGCCGGTGCTCAGGGTCCAGTCGCTGCGCTGGGGCCCCTGGAAGGTGGCCAGGTCGACCTGCCGGACCTTCAAGGTGACGCCTATGCGCTTGGCCTGTTCGGCCAGCACCAGTGCCGAGGTCAGCCCCGGTCCCGGGGTGGTCACCAGTTCCAGTTCCAGGTGTTCATGGCCGGCTTCCTTGAGCAATTGCGCCGCGCGTTGCGGGTCGTAGGGGCGCGGGCCGAGGCTGTGGTTGAAGGTCGGATCGCTCGGCGCGTACAGGTCGTTGGCCACCCGGCCCTGTCCGTTGAGGGCGCGGCGCACCAGTTCTTCGCGATCGGCCAGCAGGCGAAACGCCTCGCGCACCCTGGGGTCGTTGAACGGCGGCTTGTCGAGGTTCATGTCGAACGACAACCAGTTGCCGGTCACCGATTTCAGCACCCTGAGTCGCGGGTCGCGCTGCAGCACTTGCAACTGTTCGGTGGGCATCACGTTGGCCATGTCGATCTGCCCGGAACGCAGGGCCGCCAGGCGTGAGACCTGGTCCTTGAAGTCGATGATCTCCAGTTCGTCGGCGTAGGGCTTGCCCTCCTTGTAGTAGTTTTCGAAGCGGGTGAACAACGAGCGCTGGCCGGGGGTGAAGCTTTTCAGTTTGTAGGGGCCGGCGCCCACCGGGTTGCTGACCGGGTGATAGTCCACGGGCACGATGCCGCCGAAGTTGACCCAGGTTTCGGCTAACGGCATGTAGCTGCGGCCTTCACGAAAGTTCAGGCGCACGGTGCGCTGGTCGAGCTTGACCAGGTTGTCGCGGTCGACCCAGTGCAGCAGCGCGGCGTAGGGCGACGCCAGCTGCGGATCGGTGAGGCGGCGGATGGAGAAGATCAGGTCGTCGGCATCGATGGTCTTGCCGTGGTGGAACTCCAGGCCCGGGCGCAGGCGCAGGGTCCAGCTGCTGGCGTCGGCATTCGGTTCGGCGAACTCGGCCAGGGCCAGGCGTGGCTGCATCTGTTCGTCCCACTCCCACAACTTGCTGTACAGGGCAAAGCCGCGAACGATGCCGCTGCCGATGGGTTTATGGGCGTCGAGATTGCCGCTCTGGTTGCCGTCGAGAATGCCCAGGCGCAGGCGACCGCCATAGCGCGGTTGGTCACTGGCGGTGGTTGTGGCGGCGGGTTGACTGTCCGGGCCGCAGCCGCTCAGCAGGCCACCGCCCAGCAGCAGACCGCCGCCGAGCAGGGCGCTGTGGCCGAGAAAGTCGCGGCGGCTGAGCCATGCATGATCGTTGTCCATGGCCTCAGGCTCCCGCCGGGCCGTTGGCCGAGCGCAGTTGCAGCAGTGGTTCGGGCGTGCGGCTCAGGGCGGCGCGTTCGTTGCGAAAGTGCGGCAGGATGTGCTCGCCCAGGCGATAGGCTTCTTCCAGGTGCGGGTAGCCGGCGAGGAAGAACAGGTCGATGCCCAGCGCGTGGTACTCGCGGATCCGCGCCACCACGTTTTCGTAGCTGCCGACCAGCGCGCAGCCCGGCGGGATGCCGATGTAGCCAAAGCCGGTCCAGACGTTGGGGTGAATGAAGAAGTCCTCGAAGTCCTGGGTCTGGGCTTTCTCTGCGAAGTCACTTTCATAGCTCAGCTTGCGCGCGGTGCGCAGCCCGGCATGGGCGGCCACGGCCTTGACCGCACCCTTGGCCAGGCCTTCGTCGAAGAAGCGCTTGGCCTCGGTGCGCGCCAGTTCCTCGGTCTCGCGGGTGATCACGTCGATCGACAGGCCGAAGCGAATGTCGCTGCGTCCGTACTGCAGTGCGCGCTGGCGAATGTCGGCGATCAGCGCGGCGATTTGATCCGGATGCTCGGCCCGCATCAGGTAGAAGTCCGCGTGTTTGGCGGCAAATTCGCGCGCGGCAATCGACGAGCCGGCGGTGCAGATCAGCGGCAGTTCGGCTTTCTTCAAAGGTCCGCGCAGGCCACCACCCTCGGCCTTGTAGAAGCGCCCGTCGTAGTGGAAGTTTTCGTTGTGCCAATAGCCCTTGACCACGTCCATGAACTCGATGGCCCGTGCATAACGCTCATCGTGATCGCTGAAGTCGCCGACCTGGCGCTGGATCGCATCCGAGCCGCCATTGATGATGTTCCACACCAGGCGATTGCCGGTGGCGCGCTGGTAGGTCGCGGCCTGCTGCACCGCGACCCAGGGCGTGTAGTGATAGGGCTGGAACGCGGTGACGAATTTCAACGTACGGGTCTCGCGGGCCAGCAGCGAGCAGACTGTCCATGGCTCTTCGCCGGACGGTGCGTTGACCATCAGTGCGCCGCCAAAGCCGTTGATCTCGGCGGCCTTGGCGATCTGCCCGAGGTAGTCGATGTAGGTGAAGTGATCACCGACGCTGAACGCCGACATGGCACCGGTGCTCGGACCGCCGCGATGCCAGTCGCCACGGTTGCGCGGGTCGCCGGGGAGGTATTGGGTTTCGCCATGCAGGGGCAGGCGGGTGAAGAATTCAATGCTCATGACGAAGGCTCCGGCTTACTGCACGCTGGGGTTGCAGATCGGGGTGACAGGCTGGTCGTTGATCACCTTGTGGGCGAAGGGCACCGAGTCCTTGAGCGACGCGTTGACTGTTTCGCTGTGGCCCAGGCCCTTGTACAGATGGCCCTCGACTACCGAGCCGGTCTTGCAGGCGTCTTGCATCAGTGCCACCTGGGTCGCGGCTGCCGGGGTCTTGTCCTCGGCGCCGGTGCCAATGAAGATCGGCTGGGCCAGTTTCAAGGTCGGGTAGGACACTTGCTTTTGCCAGGCGGCGAGTTGATCGCCCTGGTAGTCCTTCTTCGCATTGGCCGGGGTCAGGCCGACGCCGACCACGTCGCTGACCAGGGACGCCAGGCAACTGGTGCGCGCCTGTTCGAACAGCGGCAGGGCCTTGTCGGTGTAGAAGTCCTTGGGGTTGATGGTCGGGTCGTATTGCTGGGCCGCCAGCAGGGTGTAGAAGCCGTAGGCCAGGGACGCATCGACTTTGTTGAGGTCCTGCTCGCCGACGTTTTTCGCGCCGACGGTGTAGATCACCCCGGTACCGATGCTGCCCTTGACCCCCAGGTCCGGGGCGTAGGTCGGCGCATAGGCGGCCGAGGCAAAGGCCCCGGCGCCACCTTGGGATTGGCCGACGATCAATACCTTGTTGGCCAGCCCCGGCACGCCGGCGACCACCGCTTTGGCGGCGTCGAGGATGCCGTAGGCGGCCATGCGGTTGTTCAGCAGCGGATGCCCGCCGGGCACGCCGAGGCCCTGATAGTCGGTGGCGACAATCGCGTAGCCCTCATCCAGCCAGCGGCTCAGGTATTGCACATCGCGGTAGGAACGGCCCTGCCAGGACGGCGCGCAGACATCGGCGATGCCCACGGTGCCGTGGCCCCAACTGGCCACCGGCCAACCACCGGCCGGAGCCTTGCCCTTGGGTAGGAACAGGGTGCCGGAGACCACGATCGGGGTCTTGTTGTCGATGCCGTCGGTGGAGCTGTAGAGAATGCGCTGCGCGCTGGCGGCATTGGGCAGGCTCAGGGTTTTTTCCAGCGGCTCGCTGCGCAGCAACTTGCCGGGCGTGGCTGGGATCACTTCCTGCCAGGTGTAGAACGCCGAGACGCGGCCGTCGCCTTGCAGTGGATCGGGCTTGGGCGCATGGGTGCCAGCGGCGAGGGCGCTCATGGACAGCGCCAGGACGCTGAGGCCGAAGGTGAAGCGGTGGCTGAGTTTCATCGGGATGTCCTTATCGAAGGTTCAAGGATTACGGGTGACCTGGCCGCGCAGCGCTGGCCAGTAGTCGGTGAGTTGCAGGTCGATCAGCGCCTGGTTGGTGAAGCCGGTGGCCAGCGATGAGCTGATGTCGTAGTTGTCGCGAATCAGCTGGTTGGCCAGGGCGTAGGCGGTGAGGGCCTGGTAGTGGGCCTTGAGTTGCTGGTCACTTTTCGGCGCCCAGCGCTCTTTCCAGGCCACCGGATCGTCCTGGTCGTCGCGGCGCAACACACTTTCGGCAGTGCCGGCGCGGGACGAGAGCTGGTAGTAGGCGTCCTGGTTCTGGGTCTGGGAGATCCACCAGGCGGCCTTGACCCAGGCGGTGGCGAGCAGTTGGGTGAGGTCCGGGTGCTGCTGCACGAACAGTTCGGTGCCCCAGAGGTCGGAGATCAGCCGCCAGTCGTTGGCGCCTTGTTTGCTCGACCAGAGAATCCTGCCGACGCCCTTGTCTTCCAGGGCATAGGCTTCGCTGAGCAGGACCGCTGCATCCACTTTGCCGGCGGAGACCGCGGCCGCGCCGACTTGCGGGTTGAGGTTGGCGATCTTGAAGTCGTTGAGCTTGAGGTCCTGGCTGGCGAGGAAGTTGCTGAAGGCGAACTCCCACGGACGGCCACGATGCAGGGCCAGGCGCTTGCCCTTGAGGTCCTCGATGCTCTTGGCGGGCGAGTTGGCCGGCACCACCAGGTAGATGTTGTTGCCGCTGCCGCCGGGCACGATCAATTTGCCCGGCACGCCGCCCGCACCGGCGATCACCGAGGGCAGGTCACCGCGCACGGCGAAGTCGATGCTGTTGTTGCTGAAGCCTTCGTTGATCTGCGGGCCGGCGCCGGCGTGGGGCAGGGCGATCCACTCCAGCTTGATCCCGCGTTGGCTCAGTTGCTGCTCAAGCCAGCCGTCCTCGATGACTCGCCCGGCGATGCCACCGAACACCGGCTTGCCACCCTGGGTGAACGCGACGATGGCGATTTTCACCGAAGCCGGCGCCTGTTCGGCCAAGGCCGTGGCGGTGAGTAGTAATCCGGTCAAGGCGACCAGGCTGTTGCGCCATAAACGTTTCATTGAATTTCCCCCTGAATGACCGCGCCAGCAACAGCGCCTGGCGGTTGCTGACCGGATGTCTGGAGGGACAGAGCAGATAGCATGCCACTGTCGGATAAATGCTCTGCAGCCCTTGCTGGGCAAGGCTTTCGCGGTTTGGCGCAAGGTTCTGGCGCCGGCGTGTTGCTGATGCACCAACAGGTCGGTGCGTGCCTGTTGCTGCTCCAGCAGCAGGGTAGGAGCAATGCTGCGGTATATTCTTTTGTGGAATATATAAAGATTAATTAATAATTTTTTAGTCTAACTATCTTCGTGCACTATTGAACCCGCGCTTTTACTGCCAGGAATGCACCATGTCGCTGATCACTCATCCCCACGCACGCGAATTGACCAAGTCGGTGCGCGCCACCGTGCTGGTCTTCAAGGACCCGCGCTCCCAGGAGTTGCTCAGCCGCATCGAGCGCCTGGCGCCCAGTGAAGCCAACACCCTGATCATCGGCGAGACTGGCACCGGCAAGGAGTTGGTCGCCCGCCACATCCATAACCTCAGCCGCCGTGGCCGCGAACCGTTCGTGGCGGTGAACTGCGGTGCCTTTGCCGAAACCCTGGTGGAGAGCGAACTGTTCGGCCATGAAAAGGGCGCGTTCACCGGCGCCACCAGCAACAAGGCCGGCTGGTTCGAAGCGGCCAACGGCGGCACGCTGTTTCTCGACGAGATTGGTGACTTGCCGCTGAACATGCAGGTGAAATTGCTGCGGGTATTGCAGGAGCGCGAAGTGGTGCGCCTGGGCTCGCGCACACCGATACCGATCAATGTGCGCCTGGTGGCAGCGACCAACGTCAACCTCGCGGACGCGGTGGTGGCGGGGCACTTTCGCGAAGACCTGTTCTACCGGTTGCACGTGGCGACCATCCGCCTGCCACCGCTGCGCGAACGTCCCGGCGACATCCTGCCGCTGGCCGAGTTTTTCCTCGAGGAGCACTGCCAGCGCCTGGGCTACAACCGCGCGACCCTGAGTATCGAGGCCGAACGCAAGCTGCTGGATCACAGTTGGCCTGGCAACATCCGCGAGCTGGAAAACTCCATCCACCATGCCTTGCTGGTGTGCCGCAACCAGCGCGTGGCGCCGGCCGACCTGCACCTGGTGGACATGCGCTCTTCGGGCATTCGCCAGGAGCAGGCGAGCCATGCCCACTCTGCGCTCAGCGGCCCGGTGGACCTGGAGTCGGCCTTGCAGGCGCTGTTCGAGCAGAACATCCCTGATCTTTACGAGCACATCGAAGAGACCATCTTTCGCGCCGCTTACCGTTACTGCCACGGCAACCAGTTGCAGACCGGACGCCTGCTGAACATCAGCCGCAACATCGTGCGCGCGCGGCTGGAGAAGATCGGCGAACTGAACAAGCCGGTGACCCTGGAGGAGTAACCCTGCGCCGAAGAAAAAGCCGGTTGTGGCTGCGTTACCTTTACGTTAACGTAAATGTCGCGTAACACCCGGCTCGGGTTCTGATGTTCGTTGTGCGCCTGAGTCTTTCGCTCATCGTGGTCATCGATCAAGGACGTCCCATGTCTTCTGGCATCAGTCATTTCCCGGTTCCACATACCCTCGAGCAACTCCCTGTCGACCTGCGCGAGCGTATTCTCGCGGTGCAGGAGAAAGCCGGTTTTGTGCCAAACGTGTTCCTGATGCTGGCCCACCGGCCGGCGGAATTTCGCGCGTTTTTTGCCTACCACGATGCCCTGATGGATCGTGAGTCCGAGAGCCTCACGGCGGCGGAGAAGGAGATGATCGTGGTCGCCACCAGCGCGCGCCACGGTTGCCTGTATTGCGTGGTGGCCCATGGCGCGATCCTGCGCATCTACAGCAAGGACCCGCTGTTGGCCGATCAGTTGGCGATCAACCATCGCACCGCGCCGATTGGCGAGCGCCAGCGGCTGATGCTCGATTTTGCCTTTCACCTCGGCGCCGCTGGCGGCGCGCTCGACGATAGCTGGCGCGAGCGCCTGCAGGCAGTGGGCTTCAGTGACGAGGACATCTGGGACATCGGCGCGGTGACGGCCTTTTTCAGCCTTTCCAACCGCCTGGTGTCCTTGGCCGGAACGCCACCCAACCCGGAGTTCTACCTGATGGGCCGTGTGCCAAGAAGTGCGAAATGAACGTAGTACAAGGCCTTTATAAACGCGTTTATAGGGCCTCGATCAGCCCGCTGAGGCCCGCGCTTGAGCCTCTGGCCAGTACCTGTCGGAGCGCTGATACATTTGCTCACAAGTTGTTTCTGTAGTCCCTGTAGGACTTTTGTATATTCCATAACGTTTACGTAAGCGTAAACAAGCAGTAGAGTGTGCCAGCAGCGCCATAACCAATAAAAACAATCAAGGTTAGAGGGCTCCACATGTCACCAGAGTTTGTCTTGGAAACACGCGGCCTGACCAAGGAGTTTCGCGGTTTTACCGCCGTAGACTCAGTTGATCTGCGTGTGCAGAAGGGCCACATCCACGCCTTGATCGGTCCTAACGGGGCCGGTAAAACCACAGTGTTTAATCTGCTCACCAAGTTTCTCCCGCCGACCCGCGGTGAGATCCTCTACCTGGGCCAACCCATCACCCGCCTCAAGCCCAACGAGATTGCGCGCCTGGGCCTGGTGCGCTCGTTCCAGATCTCCGCAGTGTTCGGCCACATGAGTGTGGTGGAAAACGTGCGCGTGGCCCTGCAACGCAAGCGCGGCGACTCCTACCATTTCTGGAAAGCCGAAAGCAGCCTCGACTCCCTCAATGAACGGGCCATGCAAATGCTCGACGAGGTGGGCCTGCTCGACTACGCCCACACCCAGACCATCGAACTGCCTTATGGCCGTAAACGCGCGCTGGAACTGGCCACCACCCTGGCGCTGGACCCCAGTGTGCTGTTGCTCGACGAACCGACCCAGGGCATGGGGCACGAGGATGTGAACATGGTGATTGAGCTGGTGCGGCGCGCAGCGGTGGGGCGTACGGTGTTGATGGTCGAGCACAACCTGAGCGTGGTCAGTGAGCTGTCCGACCGCATTACCGTGCTGGCCCGTGGCGCGATTCTGGCCGAGGGCGACTACGCCAGTGTCTCCGCCAACCCGCAGGTGCGCGAGGCGTACCTGGGCAGCGAGGCGGTGGCGGTTGAAGGGGCGCAAGCATGAACGCGCTGCACAGTCCTGAGTTCGAACAACTGCGGGTCAATGACCTGCATGCTTTCTACGGCGAGTCGCACATCCTGCATGGCATCGACCTGCAAGTGCGCCGTGGCGAGTTGGTCACGCTGCTGGGGCGCAACGGCTCCGGCCGCTCGACCACGCTGCGGGCGATCATGAACATGGTCGGGCGCCGTACCGGTTCCATCGTGGTCAACGGCACCGAAACCATCGGCCTGTCGGCCCACTTGATCCCGCGCCTGGGTGTCGGTTTCTGCCCGGAGGAACGGGGCATTTTCGCCAGTCTCAATGTCGAGGAAAACCTGCTGTTGCCGCCGAACGTGCGCAGCGACGGCATGAGCCTCGATGAAATCTACGAGATGTTCCCCAACCTCTATGAGCGCCGTTTCAGCCAGGGCACGCGCCTGTCTGGCGGCGAGCAGCAGATGCTGGCCATGGCGCGGATCCTGCGCACCGGCGCCAACCTGTTGCTGTTGGACGAGATCACCGAAGGCCTGGCCCCGGTGATCGTGCAGAAACTCGCCGAGGTGTTGATCAAGCTCAAGAACAAGGGCCTGACCATCGTCCTGGTGGAACAGAATTTCCGTTTTGCTGCGCCGTTGGCTGACCGCCATTACTTGATGGAGCACGGTCAGATCATCGAGCAGATCAGTGCCGCTGAACTGGACGCCAAGCAGGAACTGCTGCACCGCTGCCTGGGCGTCTGAACCCGTTTTACCCCGCGCATCACGCAGGTCGCCGAGTCTCACGGCTCGACGGCACGGGGCCGCTTTGCCTGGAACAATAAAAATAACTTCGGACAGTGGGTGAACTACATGAAGGTTTTTCAGCACACAGCAAGCGCCATCCTGGTTTCCAGCCTGATCGCCGGTGCGGCGCAGGCGCAGATCAGTGACGACGAAATTCGCATCGGTTACCTGGCGGACATGTCGGGCACCTATCGTGACCTGTCCGGCCCCGGTGGCCTGGAAGCCCTGAACATGGCCATCGAGGATTTCGGTGGGCAGGTCAACGGCAAGAAGATCGTGGTGTTCAGCGCCGATGACCTGAACAAGCCGGACGTCGGCGCCAACACCGTGCGCCAGTGGGTCGATGAGCGCAACGTCGACATGGTCACCGGCATGGTGGCGTCCTCGGTGGTGCTGGCTGCCAGCAAGGTGGTCGAGCAGTCCGGCAAGCTGGCGCTGATTTCCGGTGCAGCGGCTTCGAGCCTGACCAATGAATATTGCTCGCCCAACCACATCCACTGGACCTATGACTCCTACGCGCTGGCCAACGGTACGGCCAAGTCGGTGCTGGCCGAAGGTGGCAAGAAGTGGTTCATCCTCACCGCCGACTATGCCTTCGGCCATGCGATGGAAGCGGACATCACCAAGGTGGTCGAAGCCGATGGCGGCCAGGTGGTCGGCAAGGTCCGCCACCCGTTCCCAAGCAGCGATTTTTCCTCCTACATTCTCCAGGCCCAGGGCTCCGGTGCGGACGTGATCGCCTTCGCCAACGCCGGCTCCGATACCGTCAACTCGCTGATGACCGCCAGCCAATTCGGCGTCGCGCAGTCTGGGCAGAAGCTGGCCGGCATGGTGGTGTTTCTCAACGATATCCATGCCATGGGCCTGGATGTCACCAAGGGCCTGATGCTGACCACCGGCTGGTACTGGGACATGAACGACGATAGCCGTGCCTGGGCGCAGCGCTACCACAAACGCTTCGGCAAAATGCCGGGCATGGTACCGGCGGGCATCTATTCGGCCACCACCAACTACCTCAATGCGATCAAGGCCACCGGCACCGACGAAGCCCAGGCTGTACGCAAGCAAATGATGGCGACGCCGGTCAACGACATGTTCGCCAAGAACGGCAAGGTCCGCGCCGATGGCCGCATGGTCCACGACATGTACCTGGCCCAGGTCAAGACCCCGGCCGAGTCCAAGGGCGAGTGGGACTTGTACAAGATCGTGCGCACCATTCCTGGCGATGAGGCCTATCGCCCGGAATCCGAAAGCAAGTGCAAGCTGCTGACCAAAGGCTGACCGCGGCGCTGCACACGCTTGTTGCCCGGCTGCTGGCAGCCGGGTGTCACGGATTTCCTGCGAGTGGTGAATCATGACTTTGATTTTTGGTATCCCCCTGAGCGTCATGTCCGGGCAGTTGCTCCTGGGGCTGATCAACGGTGCGTTCTACGCCTTGCTCAGCCTTGGCCTGGCGATCATTTTTGGCCTGCTGCGCATCATCAACTTCGCCCACGGCGCGCAGTACATGCTCGGCGCCTTCGCCGCGGTGATGGGGCTCAACTACCTGGGCGTCAACTACTGGATGGCGCTGGTACTGGCGCCGTTGCTGGTGGGGGTGGTCGGGGTGCTAATCGAGCGCTTCCTGCTGCGGCGCATCGCCGGTGAAGATCACCTCTACGGCTTGCTGCTGACCTTCGGCCTGGCGCTGATCCTGGAAGGTTCTTTCGTCAAGCTGTTCGGGGTGTCCGGTTCGTCCTACCCGATGCCGGAGCAACTCAAGGGCGGCTACAACCTGGGCTTCATGTTCCTGCCGACTTACCGCGCGTGGGTGATTGTCGCGGCGCTGGCGGTGTGCCTGGTGACCTGGTTCATGATCGAGCGCACGCGGTTGGGTTCCTACCTGCGCGCCGGCACCGAGAACCCCAAGCTGATGCAGGCGTTCGGCATCAACGTGCCGCTGCTGATCACCCTGACCTATGGCTACGGTGCGGCCCTGGCGGCCTTCGCCGGAGTGCTGGCGGCGCCAATCTATTCGGTGACCCCGACCATGGGCGCCAACCTGTTGATCGTGGTGTTTGCGGTGGTGGTGATCGGGGGGATGGGCTCGATCATGGGCGCCATCGTCACCGGTTTGGCCATGGGCCTGATCGAAGGGCTGACCAAGGTGTTTTATCCAGAGGCGGCCAACACCGTGGTGTTCCTGGTGATGGTGCTGGTGCTGCTGGTACGTCCGGCAGGACTGTTCGGTAAGGAGGCGTGAAGATGACGAGTCTGCAGATCAAGACGGGCGCAACGCGCCTGCAACCCCAGGTGGTGCTGGAACGGCAGCAGGCGGCGACTCGCCGCAAGCGCTGGTTCTACCTGGCCCTGTTCGCTGTGGCACTGGTGGCGCCGATGGCGATCTACCCGGTGTTCCTGATGAAACTGCTGTGTTTTGCCCTGTTCGCCTGTGCCTTCAACCTGCTGCTGGGCTATGCCGGCCTGCTGTCGTTCGGGCATGCGGCGTTTCTCGCCACGGGTGGCTATGTCACCGGCTTTTTGCTCAGTCACTACAGTGGCCTGGGCACCGAGCTGGGGATTCTCGCCGGCACCCTGACCTCGGCGGTGCTGGGGCTGCTGTTCGGCTTGCTGGCGATCCGCCGACAGGGGATCTACTTCGCGATGATCACCCTGGCATTGGCCCAGTTGGTGTTCTTCATCTACGTCCAGGCGCCGTTCACCGGCGGCGAGAACGGCCTGCACGGGGTACCGCGCGGCCAGTTGTTCGGGCTGTTCGACCTGAACAACAACCTGACCCTGTACTACTTCGTGCTGGCGGTGTTCGTGTTCGGCTACGCGGTGATCCAGCGCACCATTCATTCGCCCTACGGCCAGGTGCTCAAGGCGATCCGCGAGAACGAGCCACGGGCGATTTCCCTGGGCTACAACGTCGATGCCCACAAGCTGCTGGCGTTCGTCATCTCGGCGGCGCTGACCGGCCTGGCTGGCTCGACCAAGACGGTGGTGTTCCAGCTGGCGTCATTGACTGATGCGCACTGGCACATGTCCGGCGAGGTGATCCTGATGACCCTGTTGGGCGGTGTCGGCACAGTACTCGGGCCGCTGGTGGGCGCCACTGTGGTGGTGACGCTGCAGAGCTATCTGTCCAACGGCCCGCTGGGGGAATGGGTGCACGTGATCCTGGGGCTGATTTTTGTCATCTGCGTGCTGCTGTTCCGGGTCGGCATTGTCGGCTGGGTACTCAAGCTCAGCCGCCGCAACTTCTAGTAGTAGCTGATTCGCCGCGATTGCTGTCTGGAGCCCGCGCAGGGTGCGCGGGTGCGCTTCACAACAACAATAAAAAAGAGAGCCTTATGTACGTCAAACGTTCTGTCCGTATCGTTCAGTTGTCTGGTATCGCTGGGGTCATTGGGGTGTGCGCGCCAGCGTCGGCGGCCTTTGTCGACGACAGCAAGGCCAGTGTGGAAACCCGCAACTTCTACATGAACCGGGATTTCCGCCAGTCCGGCGCTCCGCAAAGCAAGGGCGAGGAGTGGGCCCAGGGGTTTATCCTGCGCATGGAGTCGGGGTACACCGAAGGGCCGGTGGGCGTCGGGATCGATGCCCTTGGGCAGTTGGGGATCAAGCTCGATTCCAGCCCGGATCGTGCAGGGGTCACCGGGCTGCTGCCCCAGGGACCGGTGTCCAAGCGGGCCCCGGATGATTACAGCGAGCTGGGTCTGACCGGCAAAGTCAAGGTTTCGAAAACCACCCTCAAGCTGGGCACCCTGATGCCCAAGTTGCCGGTGCTGGTACCCAACGAATCGCGCTTGTTGCCCCAGACCTTCCAGGGCGGGCAGTTGAGCTCGCTGGACGTGGAGAACCTGTCATTCAACGGCGGCCGCCTGACCCAGGTCAGCCAGCGCAACTCCAGCAACCGCGAAGACATGACGCTGATGAAGGGGCCGCGGCGCAACATCATCACCGGTGCCAACCCCTTTACCGACCAGTTCGACTTCATCGGCGCCGACTACAAATGGAACAGCGCGCTGACCACCGGGTACCACTATGCGCACCTGGACGATTTGTACAAACAGCACTACCTGACGCTGACCCACACCTTGCCGGTGACGGAGGGGCAGTCGTTGAAGTCCGACCTGCGCTGGTCCAGCGCCACCGATGACGGCAACAGCAACGTCGACAACCGCATGCTGGGTGCCATGTTCACCTACTCGCTGGGGGCCCATGCGTTTGGCCTCTCCTATCAGGACATGAGCGGCGACACCGGCTTTGCCAACGTCAACGGTACTGACCCTTACCTGGTCAACCTGCTGCAGATCAACGACTTCGCCAACCAGGACGAACAGTCGTGGCAGGCGCGTTATGACTTCAACTTCGCCGGCCTCGGTATTCCCGGCCTGACCTTCATGACCCGTTACGTCAAGGGTGATGAAATCAACCTGGGCGCCGCCCCAGGGCAAGGCAAGGAGTGGGAGCGCAACACCGACATCGGTTATGTGATCCAGAGTGGCGCGCTGAAGAACGTCGGGCTCAAATGGCGTAACGCGACTTACCGGTCCAGCTTCGCCAGCGACATCGACGAGAACCGGTTGATCGTCAGCTATACCCTGGCGCTTTGGTAACAGAGGCTGGCGCCTGCAGGGCCTTGCGTATATTTGGCCCTGTAGGAGCAAAGCTTGCTCGCGTGTGGGGCTCTGGGGCTCTGGGCCTCTGGGATGTTGGATTAGACCGAGTACATATCCATTCTTG
>NZ_CATKPN010000066.1:0-19904 GCF_949767245.1 Pseudomonas sp. IT-P176 | reverse complement strand
GGATGCAATCGTCAACAAACTCGAGTCGGTTTCGGCCAACAACTTCGAGAAGCTGACCTTGGGCGATACCACGCTGACTACCAGCGTGACGGACGAGCCAGGCTCGGGTGATCCAAAAGATCCGGCTAACGAAGGCGACAAGATCACCGTCACCATCGAAAGCAACGGTGATGTGCTGGAAAACGCGGCACCGAAGTTCACCGTCAAAGTCGATCAGGAACTGAAACAAGACCTGACCGTCACCCTGAGCAACGGCGCGACCGTGGTGATCAAAGCGGGCACCACCAGCGTGCCGTACGAACTGAAAGCCCAGGGCGACGACGTCTACAAAGACGGCGAAACCATCAAGCTCAGCGTCACTGACGCAACGGTTCCGGGCAAGTCGTTCGAAAACCTGGTGCTCGGCGACGAGGCTGTGGTCAAGGTGGGCGACACCCTCACTGAGGTGAAAGCCACCCTGACTGTGGATAAATCCACCGTCGCCGAAGGTGGTGAAGTCACCTACACCGTGACGCTGACCAACGCTGCTGGCATGCCAATGGCCAGCCACGGAGAGTTGACCTTCACACTCACCGACGGCACCGAGATCAAGATCCCGGCTAACGGCACCACCGGCACTGCAGTGGTCACCGCCAAAGACAACATCTTCACCGGCGGCCAGGATGCGATCGTCAACAAGCTCGAGTCGGTTTCGGCTAACAATTTCGAGAAGCTGACCCTCGGCGACACGACGTTGAGCACTTCGGTCACTGACGAGCCTGGCTCGGGCGATCCAAAAGATCCGACTAACGAAGGCGACAAGATCACCGTCACCATCGAAAGCAATGGCGATGTACTGGAAAATGCTGCGCCTAAGTTCACGGTGAAAGTCGATCAGGAACTGAAACAAGACCTGACCGTGACCTTGAGCAACGGCGCCGTTGTCGTGATCAAGGCCGGCACCACCAGCGTGCCGTACGAACTGAAAGCCCAGGGCGACGACGTCTACAAAGACGGCGAAACCATCAAGCTGAGCGTCACTGACGCAACGGTTCCGGGCAAGTCCTTCGAGAACCTGGTGCTCGGCGACGAGGCTGTGGTCAAGGTTGGCGACACCCTCACTGAGGTGAAAGCCACCCTGACGGTGGATAAATCCACTGTCGCCGAAGGCGGTGAAGTCACCTACACCGTGACGCTGACCAACGCTGCTGGCATGCCGATGGCGAGCCATGGTCCTCTGGAGTTCACGCTGACCGATGGTACCGTGGTGAAAATCCCGGCTAACGGCACTACCGGCACTGCACTGGTCACCGCCAAAGACAACATCTTCACCGGTGGTCAGGATGCGATCGTCAATAAACTCGAGACCGTCTCGGCTAACAACTTCGAGAAGCTGACACTGGGCGACACGACGTTGACCACTTCGGTCACTGACGAACCATCGGGCCAAGGCGACAAGATCACTGTCACCATCGAAAGCAATGGCGATGTACTGGAAAACGCTGCGCCGAAGTTCACCGTCAAGGTTGATCAGGAGCTGAAACAAGACCTGACCGTGACCCTGAGCAACGGCGCGACCGTGGTGATCAAAGCCGGCACCACCAGCGTGCCGTACGAGCTGAAAGCCCAGGGCGACGACGTCTACAAAGACGGCGAAACCATCAAGCTGAGCGTCACTGACGCAACGGTTCCAGGCAAGTCCTTCGAGAATCTGGTGCTCGGCGACGAGGCTGTGGTCAAAGTTGGCGACACCCTCACTGAGGTGAAAGCCACCCTGACGGTGGATAAAACCACTGTCGCCGAAGGTGGTGAAGTTACTTACACCGTAACCCTGACCAACGCCGCTGGCATGCCGATGGCGAGCCACGGCGAGTTGACCTTCAAACTCACCGACGGCACCGAGATCAAGATCCCGGCTAACGGCACCAGCGGCACTGCCGTGGTCACCGCCAAAGACAACATCTTCACCGGTGGTCAGGATGCGATCGTCAACAAGCTGGAATCCGTCTCGGCCAACAACTTCGAGAAGTTGACCCTCGGCGAAGACCAATACACCACCACCGTTACCGACGAGCCAGGTTCGGGCGATCCAAAAGACCCAGCTAACGAAGGCGACAAAATCACCGTCACCATCGAAAGCAACGGTGATGTACTGGAAAATGCTGCGCCTAAGTTCACGGTGAAAGTCGATCAGGAGCTGAAACAAGACCTGACCGTGACCCTGAGCAACGGCGCGACCGTGGTGATCAAAGCCGGCACCACCAGCGTGCCGTACGAGCTGAAAGCGCAAGGCGATGACGTCTACAAAGACGGCGAAACCATCAAACTGAGCGTCACTGACGCAACGGTTCCAGGTAAATCGTTCGAGAATCTGGTACTCGGCGACGAGGCTGTGGTCAAGGTTGGCGACACCCTCACTGAGGTGAAAGCTACCCTGACGGTGGATAAATCCACCGTCGCCGAAGGTGGTGAAGTCACCTACACCGTGACCCTGACCAACGCCGCCGGCATGCCGATGGCGAGCCATGGTCCTCTGGAGTTCACGCTGACCGATGGCACCGTGGTGAAAATCCCGGCTAACGGCACCAGTGGTACTGCCGTGGTCACCGCCAAAGACAACATCTTCACCGGCGGCCAGGATGCAATCGTCAACAAACTCGAGTCGGTCTCGGCCAACAACTTCGAGAAGCTGACCCTCGGCGACACGACGTTGACCACTTCGGTCACCGACGAGCCATCGGGCCAAGGCGACAAAATCACCGTCACCATCGAAAGCAACGGCGATGTGCTGGAAAACGCTGCGCCTAAATTCACGGTGAAAGTCGATCAGGAACTCAAGCAAGACCTGACCGTGACCCTGAGCAACGGCGCGACCGTGGTAATCAAGGCTGGCACCACCAGCGTGCCGTACGAGCTGAAAGCCCAGGGCGATGACGTCTACAAAGACGGCGAAACCATCAAACTGAGCGTCACTGACGCAACAGTTCCAGGTCAGTCGTTCGAGAACCTGGTGCTCGGCGACGAGGCTGTGGTCAAAGTTGGCGACACCCTCACTGAGGTGAAAGCCACCCTGACTGTGGATAAATCCACTGTCGCGGAAGGCGGCCAGATCACCTACACCGTGACCCTGACCA
Source organism: Pseudomonas sp. IT-P176 (assembly GCF_949767245.1). NCBI lineage: Bacteria > Pseudomonadati > Pseudomonadota > Gammaproteobacteria > Pseudomonadales > Pseudomonadaceae > Pseudomonas > Pseudomonas sp. IT-P176. The sequence goes on along the minus strand of NZ_CATKPN010000066.1, from coordinate 16,791 downwards.
ACGCTGCCGGCATGCCGATGACCAGCCACGGCGAGTTGACCTTCAAACTCACCGACGGCACCGAGATCAAGATCCCGGCCAACAGCACCAGCGGTACTGCAGTGGTCACCGCCAAAGACAACATCTTCACCGGCGGTCAGGACGCGATCGTCAACAAGCTCGAGTCGGTTTCGGCTAACAACTTCGAGAAGCTGACCCTCGGCAAAGACCAATACACCACTACCGTCACCGACGAGCCAGCGGGCCAAGGCGACAAGATCACCGTCACCATCGAAAGCAACGGCGACGTGCTGGAAAACGCTGCGCCGAAGTTCACCGTCAAAGTGGATCAGGAACTGAAACAAGACCTGACCGTGACCTTGAGCAACGGTGCAACCGTGGTGATCAAAGCCGGCACCACCAGCGTGCCGTACGAGCTGAAAGCCCAGGGCGACGACGTCTACAAAGACGGCGAAACCATCAAGCTGAGCGTCACTGACGCAACGGTTCCAGGCAAGTCCTTCGAGAATCTGGTGCTCGGCGACGAGGCTGTGGTCAAAGTTGGCGACACCCTCACTGAGGTGAAAGCCACCCTGACGGTGGATAAAACCACTGTCGCCGAAGGTGGTGAAGTTACTTACACCGTGACGCTGACCAACGCTGCTGGCATGCCGATGGCGAGCCATGGTCCTCTGGAGTTCACGCTGACCGATGGCACTGTGGTGAAAATCCCGGCTAACGGCACCAGTGGTACGGCTGTGGTCACCGCCAAAGACAACATCTTCACCGGTGGCCAGGACGCGATCGTCAACAAACTCGAGTCGGTTTCGGCTAACAACTTCGAGAAGTTAACACTGGGTGACACGACGTTGACCACTTCGGTCACTGACGAGCCAGGTTCGGGCGATCCAAAAGATCCGGCTAACGAAGGCGACAAAATCACCGTCACCATCGAAAGCAACGGCGACGTGCTGGAAAACGCTGCACCGAAGTTCACGGTGAAAGTCGATCAGGAGCTGAAACAAGACCTGACAGTGACCCTGAGCAACGGCGCGACCGTGGTAATCAAGGCCGGCACCACCAGCGTTCCATACGAACTGAAAGCGCAAGGCGACGACGTCTACAAAGACGGCGAAACCATCAAACTGAGCGTCACTGACGCAACGGTTCCAGGCAAGTCCTTCGAGAACCTGGTGCTCGGCGACGAGGCTGTGGTCAAGGTTGGCGACACCCTCACTGAGGTGAAAGCCACCCTGACTGTGGATAAATCCACTGTCGCCGAGGGCGGTGAAGTTACTTACACCGTGACCCTGACCAACGCTGCCGGCATGCCGATGGCGAGCCACGGCGAGTTGACCTTCAAACTCACCGACGGCACCGAGATCAAGATCCCGGCCAACAGCACCAGCGGCACTGCCGTGGTCACCGCCAAAGACAACATCTTCACCGGCGGCCAGGACGCGATCGTCAACAAACTCGAGTCGGTTTCGGCCAACAACTTCGAGAAACTGACCCTCGGCAAAGACCAATACACCACTACCGTCACCGACGAGCCATCGGGCCAAGGCGACAAGATCACTGTCACCATCGAAAGCAACGGCGACGTGCTGGAAAACGCTGCACCGAAGTTCACGGTGAAAGTCGATCAGGAGCTAAAACAAGACCTGACCGTCACCCTGAGCAACGGCGCGACCGTGGTGATCAAGGCCGGCACTACCAGCGTGCCATACGAACTGAAAGCCCAAGGCGACGACGTCTACAAAGACGGCGAAACCATCAAGCTGAGCGTCACTGACGCAACGGTTCCAGGTAAATCGTTCGAGAATCTGGTGCTCGGCGACGAAGCTGTGGTCAAGGTGGGTGACACCCTCACCGAGGTGAAAGCCACCCTGACTGTGGATAAATCCACTGTCGCCGAGGGCGGTGAAGTCACCTACACCGTGACCCTGACCAACGCTGCCGGCATGCCGATGGCGAGCCATGGCGAGCTGACCTTCAAACTCACCGACGGCACCGAGATCAAGATCCCGGCCAACAGCACCAGCGGTACTGCAGTGGTCACCGCCAAAGACAACATCTTCACCGGCGGTCAGGACGCGATCGTCAACAAGCTCGAGTCGGTTTCGGCTAACAACTTCGAGAAGCTGACCCTCGGCAAAGACCAATACACCACTACCGTCACCGACGAGCCAGCGGGCCAAGGCGACAAGATCACCGTCACCATCGAAAGCAACGGCGACGTGCTGGAAAACGCTGCGCCGAAGTTCACCGTCAAAGTGGATCAGGAACTGAAACAAGACCTGACCGTCACCTTGAGCAACGGCGCGACCGTGGTGATCAAGGCCGGCACCACCAGCGTTCCATACGAGCTGAAAGCCCAAGGCGACGACGTCTACAAAGACGGCGAAACCATCAAGCTGAGCGTCACTGACGCAACGGTTCCGGGCAAGTCCTTCGAGAACCTGGTGCTCGGCGGCGAAGCCGTGGTGAAAGTCAGCGACACCCTCACCGAAGTGACGGCCACCCTGAGTGTGGATAAAACCACTGTCGCCGAAGGCGGCCAGATCACCTACACCGTGACCCTGACCAACACCGCTGGCCTGCCAATGGCCAGCCACGGTGAGCTGACCTTCAAACTCAGCGACGGCACCACGGTCAAGATCCCGGCCAATGGCACCACGGGCACTGCAGTGGTCTTTGCCAAGGACGACATCTTCACTGGCGGCCAGGCTCCGATCGTCAACAAGCTGGTTTCGGTCACCGGTAATGAGAACTTCGAGAAGCTGACGCTCAAAGACACCACGTTGACCACCACCGTGACAGATGAACCAAGTGGCCAGGGCGACCTGACCACCGTGGGTATCAGTGGTGTGACTTCGGTGATCGAAGGCCAATCGGCGCATTACACGCTGAACCTGAGCAACACCGCCAAGACCGATGTGACGGTGACCTTGAAGTACACTGGCACCGCGATCGATGGTGTGGATTTCAGCGGTGTAGTGACGGTCACGATTCCGGCCAACAGCAACAATGTCGGGTTCGATATCAGCACCCGCGATGACAAGCTGGTCGAAGGTGCCGAGAACTTCGTGATCACTATCGACAAGGCTACCGGTGGTTCCTTCGAAAACCTGGGGATCGATCCGGACAAGTCCAGCGTGATCACCACCATCGTCGACAACGACCATGCACCTGTGACTGTCGGCGGGGCCGTTACCGGTCTCGAAGACACGACCATGACCCTGACCTGGGACAACTTCAAGGTCACCGACGTCGATAACGACAGCCCGTTGAGCATCACCATCACCCAGGTATCGGGCGCTGGCGAGTTACTGTTCAACGGCGTCAAGGTCACGGTTGGCCAAACCATCAGCCAGGCGGATATCGCCCTCGGCAAACTGACGTTTGTGCCCGCACGCAACGAGTCGGGTGCCGACGGTTATGGCGGCACCGGAGTGGGCAACAAAGCCGCGGATTACGCGCAGATCAAGTTCAAGCCTACCGATGGCTTCAACCTGGGCAATGAAGCGACCTTGAAAGTCGATATCACTCCGCAGGCCGATGCGCCAACACTGAGCATCGCCGGCACCAACGTGAACTCGACCGGCTTGATCAAGGAAACCTGGACCGGCCTGACCGCGCTGAACACCGGCTTCAACGGTGCAGGCAGCGGTGCACCAACCAACACCCTGAAATCGGTGATCGACGCGGCCGGCAAGCCAAACACCAGCACCACCGTCAGCGACGTGCAGGAAGGCAGTGTGACGGCTGGGGTTGCCTCGAAAACCTCCGGCCTGATTTACCTCGAAGCCGGCAAGGTCTACTCCTTCAGCGGTACCGGCGACGACAGCCTGCTGGTGACCATTGGCGGCCAGAACGTGGCCAGCGCCCTGTGGGGCAATGGCGGCACGCTCAACGGCAGCTTCACGCCGACCACCAGCGGTTACTACACCCTGGACATCTACCACCACAACCAGAGCGGCGCGGGCAGCTACGACGTCAACCTCAAGGTGGACAACGGTCCGGTGCTCAACCTGAACAATGCCGGCGTGCCGATCTACACCGGCGTCAACGACCTGATCAATGCCGGCGTGACGGTTTCCGACCTGCACGGCAGCAACGGTGAGGGTTACTACGACGGTTACAAACTCAACACCGGTCCAGAAGGCGGCACCATCAAGCTGTCGGCCATCACCACCGAACTGACCGACAGGGACGGTTCCGAAAGCCTGAGCGTGAAGATCGGCGGGATTCCGGCGGGCTCCGTGCTCAGCGATGGCGCCGGTCATACCTTCACGGCCACCGCGACCAATGGCGAGGCGATTGTCACCGGCTGGAACCTCGGCACGCTGACCATCACCCCGCCGCCGTACCACAGCACCTCGTTCAACTTGACGGTGACGTCGACGTCCACCGAGCAGTTGGGTGGTTCCGCGCCAAGTACTGCGCAGATCCCGGTGACCCTGTACCCGGCGACGTACAACCCGATCATGGGCACGACCAAGGATGACAACATCCTGGGGACCGACAGCAATGACATCGTCATTGCCGACATCGGTGGCCTGAACGTGGTCCAGGGCAAGAACTACAACATCGCGTTCATGGTCGACACCTCCGGCAGTATGGACACCTCGATCAAGGCAGCGAAGGAGTCGCTGGCCCTGATGTTCAACACCCTCAAGCAGAGCCTGGGTGCGGACTCCTCGGGGACGGTGAACATCTTCCTGACGACGTTCGACAGCACCGTGAGCAAGACGCTGTCGGTCAATCTCAATGACCAGGGCGCGCTGGAGCAACTGCAGGGCATGGTCAGGTCGATGCAGTCGGGCGGCGGCACCAACTACGAGGACGTCTTCAAGACCACGGCCAACTGGTTCCAGAGCGATCAGGCTACGGGTAACAAAGGCGCCACCAACCTGACGTACTTCATCACCGACGGTCAGCCCAACTACTACCAGAGTGGCGAGCAGACCAACCCGGTGGTGGCGGACTTCTACTACAGCACCACCAAAAACGACGGCAAGCTGGACGACTACTTGAACGTCAACAACTACAAACTGGGCGATACCGCGTATATCACCCTGGGCGGTGTGAGCCGCCAGTTGATCAACAGTAACGGCCAGGTCCTCAAATGGACGGAATACGAGCCGGGCAAGTGGTACAACTCCAATACCCTCGGCACGATCCGTGCGCAGGGTGACGGTACGTATGAGATCTCCTACACCGATGACAGGAATGGCACGACCAGTAACTCCAACAGCAGCTTCCTGTTGCTCAGTGGCCTGTCGCAGGTCGAGGCGATCGGCCTGAACAAGACCATCAAGCCGGCCGACCTGATTCCGTACGACACTGATGACAAGCCGCAGACCAACATCGATCCGAAGGACCTGGCCAATGCCATCCTCGGCCATTCCGAGGCCACCCTGCCGGGTGCCGACAAGGTCGATGGCGGTGATGGCAACGACATCATCTTCGGCGACCTGGTGAGCTTCAACGGCATTGCCGGCGAGGGTTACCAGGCCATGCAGGCCTTCGTTGGCCAGCAAACCGGGGTGGACGTCAGCAAGGTCACTGCCAGCAATGTGCACCAGTACGTCACCGAGCACTACAACGCGTTCGATGTGTCCGGGGCGCGTGACGGTATCGATAACCTGCTGGGCGGTGCCGGCAACGACATCATCTTCGGCCAGGGCGGCGACGATGTGCTCGACGGCGGCAAGGGCAATGACATCCTGCTGGGTGGTACCGGCAAGGACACGCTGCTGGGCGGTTCGGGCAATGACATCCTGATCGGCGGCTCGGGTGCCGACACCTTCGTCTGGAGGTCTGGTGATACCGGCAATGACGTGATCAAGGACTTCAAGGCCAGCGAAGGTGACCGCATCGATCTGCGTGACCTGTTGCAGGGCGAGAGCGCCAGCACCATCGACAACTTCCTGAAAATCACCACGGTTGAAGGGGTATCGACGTTGCAGGTCAGTTCCGAAGGCAAGCTCAATACCGCAGGTGGCATCGCCAACGCCGACGTGACGATCAAACTGGAAGGCAACAACTGGTCCGGTCAGAGCGTCAACTCACTGGTGGTCGGCCTCGACCCAACCATCAAGATCGACCACAACAACAGTTGACCGGGTACCTGCCGACCGCTCATACGGGAGGTCGGCAGGCTTGTTCGAGTGACCGCCGGGGTGACGACTTGAGCGTTGCCCCGCATACTCACCTGCGTTGGCCTATGCTGCTGACAGCACGACGCTGGTTCATTCATGAGGGATTGTCGATGTTCTACGTGCAACGTAATGCACAGGGCCTGCTGGTGCGCGTAGAGGCTGCGCCCTACGCCGAGGCAACGGAAACGCTGCCCGCCGACCACCACGAGATCCAGGCCTGGTACGCCAACGAGGTGATGGAAACCAGCCTCAAACAGCTTAAACAGAGTGACCTGGAGATGATCCGGGTACTCGACGACCTGATTCAGGTGCTGACCAGCAAAGGGGTGATTCGCGTCACCGACCTGCCGCCGGCCGCACAAGCCAAGCTGATGGACCGGACCCAGGCACGTGAAGCCCTGGGTGGGTTGAGCCATCTGATCAACGAAGATGAAAGCGGGCTGATCTGAGCCCCGGAGCGCACCCGGTCGACGGGTACGCTCATCCTCATTGTTACTGCCAGGGTTTCGGTTCGCCGAACAACTGGCCCTGCACCCCGTACAGACCCATCTCGCGAATCACCCGCAACTCCCCTTCGGTCTCCACCCGCTCGGCAATCAGCGGCAGGTCGATGCTGTGGGCGGCGCGCTGGATGGCTTCGATGAACAGGCGCTTGTCACTTTCCTGATCGATGGCGCGGATGTAGCTGCCATCGATTTTCAAGTAGGCCAGGCCCAGGCGCGACAGATTGCCGATCATGCTGAACCGTCCACCGAAACGCTGCAGGCTGAGGGAGAACCCCAGCTCGCGCAGACGCTGGGTCAGTTGTTCGAGCACGGCCTGGTCAGGGAGTTGCTCCTCACCGATTTCCAGGGTCAGGCGTGGCCCCAGGTCCGAATGCTGGCGCAGGATCTCGAAGACCCTGTTCAGCGCCTGCGGATCGGCCAGGGTCGCGGCGGACAGATTGAGCGCCAGCGATTGCTGATGGCTGGCCATCTGCGTCAACACGCCCTCGAGCATCAGGCGGTCAAGCCGTGACATCCAGCCAAAACGCTCCAGCCACGGCAGGAAGCGCCCGGCGGGAATGGTCTGGCCCTGCTCGTCGAGCAGGCGCGACAGGACTTTGTAATGCAGCACCAGGTCGGTGTCCTGGCTGGCCACCACCGGCTGGAAGTACAGCTGGAAGCGCTGTTGCTCGAGTGCCTGGTCCAGCAGCCGGTGCCAGGCATGATGGTCTTCGCCAACGGTCGCGGCCACGTTGTGCTCCAGGCACGCCCAGTTCGACTCGCCCTCGCCTTCCGCTTGCAACAGTGCCTGGTCGGCCAGGCTCAACACCGCCTGCGGCGTGTCGCCGTGGACGAACGGCGCCAGGCCGATCGCCGCCACCGTTGGCACGTCAGTCGCGCCGGTGGCATGCAGGCTGGCCAACGCACTGTCCAGGCTCTGTGCCAGTTGCTGCGCCTCTTCGCGGACCAGTCCTGGCGCCAGCACTGCAAATTCGCCGCCACGGATCCGGGTGACCAGGTTCTGGGTTTCCGGGTACCGCGCACATTCACGCGATAACTGTTGGCCGACGGCCTGCAGCAACTGGTCGGTACGTTGCCCGCCCAGGCGCTGGTTGAGGCCCGCCAGGTCCTTGACCCGCAGCAGCAACAGATAACCGGTGCTCGCCTGTTCGGCATTGCTCACCCGGGCATTCAACTGCATCTCGAAATAGCGCCGGTTGGCCAAGCCCGTGAGGGTGTCCTGATAGGATTGCGCGCGCAGTTTCTCGCTGCGCTCGGCCTGCTCCTGGAACAGTGCCTTGAGCTTTTCGACCATCTGGTTCATCGCCTGCACCACACGCCGTAACTCAGGTGTGCGCGGCAGCTCCGGCAGGCTGAGGAACTCGCGCCGGGCAATCGCATGGGACTGCTTGACCATGTAGTCCAGCGGCTTGAGCTGGCGGCGCAGCAACAACGCCCCCAACACCGCGCTAACCGCGCCACACACCAGCAACCAGCCAAGGCTGCCCAGGGCGCTCTGCCAGAGCTTGGCCACGGCGAACATCGGATGGCTGATTACCTCGACCCTGGCCGCCTGTTCCCAGCCGCGGCTGACCAAGGCATCGCCACCGGCCGGCTCCAGGCCGATCAGGTTGACGAACCACTGCGGTACCTTGCTCACGTCGGGTGTACCGCTGCGCTCGACAATGGCGGTGTCGGTCTTGAGGTCCACCACACGAATGTTCGCGTAATAACCGCTGTCGAAGATCGAGCTGACCAGCAGCTCGACCATCGCCGGGTCGTCGATGTTCGGGGTCAGCGACAACGCCAGCGCCGTAGCCGCGTCCTGGGCGTGGGAGCGCAGTTGATTGACGTACTGGGTCCGCGAACTTTCCAGGCTGACCATGAAGCTGCCGGTGAAGGCGACCACCAGGAACAGGCAGATAGCAAGCAACAACTGTTTGAACAATGACATCTGAACGCGTGCTCCTAGTGGGTCGTCTCGGCCGGAAATCCCTCGGCCTGCATTTTTTTCAACACATCCTGCCAACGGGACAGGCGCTTGGTATCGCCGACTTTCTGGTTACCCTTGGCGCCCGGTAGCCACAAGCCCTGCGCATTGAAGGAGTAGACCGGCAACAGGTCGGTACGCTGGCTGGCGGGCGCAATGGCGTCGACCAGGCTGTCGAGCACCAGTGGCATCGCGTCAGGGCTGGCATAGTAGGTCAAGACCATGTGCGCGCGGTTCTGGCGCAGGGCCTTGACGTAGGTGATACGCAACTTGTCGCTGGAAACCCCGAGATGGCGCAGGCTGAAGTATTTGGCGATTGCATAGTCTTCGCAATCTCCGGCGCCCTTCCATAAGCCTTCGACGGGTGTTTCCCAATAATCGACCTGACGCCACAGGTCGATGTCTTCCACGTAACGCATCTGCTTGTTGAAGAACAGATTGACCACTTTGAGCTGCTCGAGCTCCGGCACTTGCTGCTGTGTGGCCAGCAGGTGCTGCCACGCATCGATCCGCTGCTTGCCCTCGCCTAGCGGCCCGTACAAGGCCTCTGCCCGCCGACTGATCAGCGAGAAGTCCCAATCGGCCTGCAGGGCACCGAGCATGACACTGCCGATCAGCAGTGCCGAGCACAGCCAACGCCAGGTCAAAGTGAGTGCGCAACGTGCCAGCAATGCAGTGATTCCGGGAGGGCGGTGGGGAAATCGATGATGGTGCAGCCTGGATCGGTAAAAGACAATGGCACGATGCAATCACTGCGCGCAGGCTAAACTTGAAGGACCGACCAAGATCACAGCGCCGAGTTTGCCATCCGCTCATCCGGCACCTATGCCTGTGGCGTTAAACGCTCGAAAAAGGCATTGTCTCGCCCGTTTGACAAGCTGGCACCCAGTCACTAGTGTGCATTGGATCCAATATTTACTTCTACTGTCGGAGGGCATTGTCGTGGCACAGAAGCCCAACCCACTCAGCACCATTACCGTCAGCGGCCCTATCCCCGCTCACCTGGCTCGTGCGGTGATCGAAGAGACCCTGCGCTCGGCGATTCTCGACGGGCGCCTGGCCTGCGGCACCGCACTGCGCCAGCAAGACCTGGCCGACCTGTTCGGCGTCAGCCGCATGCCGGTACGCGAAGCGCTGCGCCAGCTCGAAGCGCAATCGCTGCTGCATGTCGTCGCCCACAAAGGCGCGGTCGTGGCGCCCCTGATCGAAGGTGACGCCGCCGAGACTTATGCGCTGCGCATCCTGCTGGAGTGCGAGGCCCTGCGCCTGTCGATTCCGCTGCTCGATGAAGCGGATTTCGCCGAGGCAGCGAGCCACATCGACCACCTGGAAACCGAGACCGATTACGCCGAAATCGGCCGGCTCAATCGCCTGTTCCATATGGCCCTGTACCGCAAGGCGCCCAACCGTCGGTTGCTGACCCTGATCGAAAACGGCTTGTGGGAAGAAGAACGCTTCCTGCGCTTCAACCTGGGGTCCATGGGGCTGGGCAAGCTCACCCAGGAAGATCACCGCGAACTGCTGCGCATCGCCCAAGCCGGGGACATCGCCCTGGGCGTGGCCAAACTGACGCACCACCTCAATCGCGCGGTGGACGTCATCACCCGCTATCTGAACAGCGTCGAGTCCCAGGGCAAGACCTCAGCGAACTGATACTCGCAGGTGCACAGGCGAAAAAAAACGCGATGAGCCCAGCCGGGCTCATCGCGTTTTTGCCAGTGCTACGAGGCTTCAGATCTTGAAGCTGTCCACCAGTTGCTTCAGGCGATTGGCCTGCAGCGACAGGGCATCGCAATCCTTCAAGGTTTCATTGAGGTTGGCCACACCTTGCTGGTTCAGCAGGTTGATCTGGTTGATGTCGACGTTGAGGGTCTCCACCACGGCGGTCTGCTCTTCCGTCGCGGCTGCCACCGACTGGTTCATGCCGTCGATCTCGGTGATGCGCTGGGTCACGCTGACCAGTCGCGCACCCGCCTGATTCGCCACTTCGACACTTTCTTCGCTGGAGAGCTGGCTGGCGTTCATGGTCGATACCGCCTCACGCGAGCCGACTTGCAGCGAGGTGATCATCTTGTGGATCTCTTCGGCCGACTCCTGGGTGCGGTGAGCCAGGTTGCGCACTTCGTCCGCCACCACGGCAAACCCACGCCCGGCTTCACCGGCACGCGCCGCTTCGATTGCGGCGTTGAGCGCCAGCAGGTTGGTCTGCTGGGAGATGCCCTTGATCACATCGAGAATGTGCCCGATGTTGTCGGTGCTGGCGTTGAGGGTTTCGATCTGGGTGCAGGACAGACTGATTTTCTGCGACAGCTCGGTCATCGCCAGAATGGTCTGCTCCACCACTTGGCGCCCGTCGTCGGCCTGCTCGCTGGCGCCGCTGGCGTGTTGCGAAGCGTCCGCCGCGTTGCGGGCGATTTCCTGGGTCGCTGCGCCCAGTTCATTGATGGCCGCGGCGACGCTGTTGGTGCGTGCACTTTGCTCATCGGAACCGACGATCGAGGCATTGGAGGACGCCATCACTCGTTGCGACAAGTCGTGCACCTGGCGGGTGGCCGACGAGACTTCGCTGATGGAGGCATGAATGCGCTCCACGAACTGGTTGAAGGCCCCGCCCAGCTCACCGAATTCATCCTTGCTTTCCACGGCCAGGCGACGAGTCAGGTCGCCCTCACCCTGGGCGATGTCCTGCATGGCGCGGCCCATGGTGGTCAGTGGGCGCATCAGCACTTGGATCAACAGGCTCAGCAGCACGGCAATGGCGGTCACGGCGACGAACATGGCGATCAAGGCCGAGGTGCGGAACTTGCCCAGGGCGGCGTAGGCCTTGTCCCGGTCGATCGACAGGCCTATGTACCACTGCGCATTCGGCAGACCGTTGACCGGGGTAAAGGACAGGATGCGTTCCTGCTGGTTGAGCAGCACGTCCTGGTTGCCCGCACCGACACGCACGTTAGCGCCTGGGTAGATGTCCTTGAGGTTTTTCATCACCTGGTCTTTGTCCGGGCTGACGATTACCTGGCCGTCGGCGCTGACCAGGAACGCATGGCCGATGCCGCCGAAGTCCACCGAGTTGATGATGTTGACCAGGGTCGCCAGGCTCAAGTCGCCGCCCACCACACCCAGCAGTTCGCCATGCTTCTTGACCGGCATGGCGATGGTCACCACCAGCCCGCCGACTGCAGCCATGTAGGGCGGGGTCAGCATGGTTTGGTCAGCCGCGACCGCCTGCTTGTACCAGGGGCGCTGGCGCGGGTCGTAGCCCTCGGGCATTTTCGCGTCAGGGCGCTGGGTAAACACTCCGTTTGCCTGGCCGACGTAGGTGAACTGGAAGTTCGAGGTGAAGGCCGGCTGGTCGACCAGGCCCGGGAAGTCGGCGTTGGCGCCCTGGTGCGCGACGTTCTGCGCCAGGTTCTCGAGGACCAGGATCCGCCCACTGAGCCAGTTCTGCACGCTGCTGGCGGTCAGGGCCCCCGCTTGCTGGACCGAGGCGTCGAGGTTTTGCTGGATGGTGTTGCGCTGCAGGTAGTCGTTATACAAAGTGAACAAGGCGAACGCCAGGACCACGACGCCCGAAGCGGCCAACAGGATTTTATGGCTGAACTTGAGATTCATGTCAGGGGACTTCTCATGCGAAAGAGTAGGGATGCGTTCCGGGTGCAACATTCCATGTGACGCCATAGGCCGCTCTGTGGCCGCTCTACTTTGGTGCACGCATGTCTCCCCCACTCTTTCGGCACCAAGTCGGGAAAACTTAGGCTTTTGTGCAGAACCCGGGACAATCTCTGCAAAAACCCGGCGAATGGCGGGCTAGAGCACTTTCATTGAGGTTTATCGAGGGCGCAGAGCGGCGGCAGTTGCAAAAATTACAGGCCTTGATGACAATGCGACTAATTATCATTTGTGACGTCCAGGCTGTCGCGTTCATGCCCTCTCCTGAGTCAGCGGTACAGGTGCTCTACAGCAACCACCATGGTTGGCTCAATACGTGGCTGCGCAGCCGCCTGGGCAATGCCGCCGATGCGGCGGATCTGGCCCAGGACACGTTCGTGCGCCTGTTGCAGCGTACCGAGCGACTCGAACTCAAGGCCCCCCGCGCCTTCTTGCGAACCATTGCCCGTGGCCTGGTGATCGATCACTGGCGCCGTGCGGAGATCGAGCGCGCCTACCTGGAAAGCATCGCCCACCTGCCCGAAGCCGAAGCGCCGAGTGCCGAAGCGCGGGCCTTGGTGCTCGAGTTGCTGGAGCGCATAACGCGGATGCTCGAAGGCCTCAAGCCGAAGGTGCGCAAGGCGTTTGTGTTGGCCCAGTGCGAGGGACTGCCCCATAAGCAGATCGCCGAGCAGATGGGGTTGTCCTTGCGGTCGGTGGAGCGGTACGTCGCCGATGCGCTCTATCACTGCTACGTGCTGCGTTATGAGGGCCAGGCGGGTGAGTAATCTGCGCGCCCACGGCGAACCCCACCAGCAGGTGGTCAAGCAGGCCATCAGTTGGCTGCTGCGCCTGCGCAATAACGCCAGCAACCCCAAGCTCCAGGCGCAATGTGAGCGGTGGCGCACGGCACACCCGGAACACGAACTGGCCTGGCAGCGGGTGCAGTCGCTGCAACAAGAGTTGAGCGCCAACCTGCGGGCGGTGCCGGGTGCCCAGGTCGCGTTGCACACCCTGGAACAGAGTGCGCAACGCCTGGACCGTCGCCAGGCCCTGAAGCTGCTTGGCGGCGCGCTGTTGCTGGGCTCTGCCGCGTGGCTCGGTCGGGAGCAGATGGGCGGGTTGCAGTGGAACGCCGATTTCGCCACCGCCACGGGCGAGCGCCGCGGCTTCCAGTTGCCAGACGGCACTCGCCTGCGCCTGAACACCGACAGCGCCGCCAACCTGGATTTCACCGCCGGGCAACGCCTGATCAAGCTGGCACGTGGCGAAATCATGGTGACCTGCGGCAGCAGCCTGACGCCGATCCCGGGCCAGCCGTTGCGGGTGCAAAGCGAGCACGGTCTGTTCGAGGCGAGCACGGCACGGTTTGTCGTGCGCCAGGAGCGCGACTGCACCCGGCTCAGCGTCACCAGTGGCAGTGTCGCAGTGCTTGCACCGCAGGCGGCGGACGGGGCGCCGATGCGGGTCCAGGCAGGGCAAAGCTACCTGATCACCCCTGCCCTGGCGGCACCTGCCCCGCCTCTGGCGATGGACCCCGGCGCCTGGGTGGATGGCTTGATCGTCACGCGCAACATGCGCCTGGCGGATTTCCTCAAGGAAGTGAGCCGCTACCGCCGTGGGCATCTTGCCTGCGCCTCGCAGATCGCCGACTTGCGTCTGTCTGGGGTGTTCCGCCTGGAGGATACCGACAAGCTGCTGGCCATCGTGGCGCAGACGCTCCCCGTCCAGGTGCGCTATCGCACACGCTGGTGGGTGACCGTGGAGCGCCAGGTGTGATTTTTGGCGGGTTTTCCAGCGTAGTCCGGCTTAGACAGTAAGCACTTCAATCTGCCTTGAGCGACTCCCACGGAAACCCATGATGACTGTTCGCACCCACCGTTCCCTGCCCTGCCCCTGCGCCCCTGACTCACCGTCCGCCAGCTTGCTGCGCCAAGCCATCCGCGCCGCGCTGTTCTCCACCGCACTGGGGGTGAGCGCACTGCCGTTGCTCGCCCATGGCGCGGATGCCAGCGTGGCCAGTGCCAGCCGTAGCTATGACATCGCCGCCGGCCCCTTGAGCGATGTGCTGAATCAGTTCGCGCGCCAGGCCGGCATCACCCTGTCGACCACTCCCGAACTCACCCAGGGCCGGCAATCGCCTGGGGTGCAGGGCGACTACTCGGCAGATCAGGCCTTGAGCCACGTGCTCAACGGTTCGGGCCTACAGGCGGTCAGCCAGGACGGCAGCAGTTACGTCCTGCGGCCGCAAGCCGAAGGCGCAGCACTGAATCTGCCGACCACCGACATCAAGGGTTTTGCCCTGGGTAACGCACTGGGCAGCATGGAAGGCTACAACGCCACTCACAGTCAGGTCGCCACCAAGACCAGCACTGCCCTGCTGGAAACCTCGCAAAGCGTGTCGGTGGTCACTCGCCAGCAAATGGACGACCAGGGTGCGCAAACCGTATCCCAGACCATGCGCTACACCCCGGGCGTGCTGACCAACCCCTATGGTGCCACCCATCGCTACGACTACGTGGCCATGCGCGGCTTCAACGATGGCTCGGTGGACAACATCTACCTCGATGGCTTGAAGTCCATGGGGGACAGCGGCACTTACAGCAGCATGCAGATCGATCCGTACTTCCTGGAGCGCGTGGACATCCTCAAGGGGCCTTCCTCGGTGCTCTATGGGCGCAGTTCGCCCGGCGGCCTGGTGGCGCTCACCAGCAAGAAGCCCCTATACGAGGCCTATCATCAAGTTCAAGCCACGGTCGGCACGCAGGGCCAACAAGGTATGGGTTTTGACTTCAGTGGCCCTGTAGACGACGACAAGCGCATTGCCTATCGCCTGACCGGCCTTGCCGACAAATCCGACACTCAGTTCGACCATAACAAGGAAAAGCGCTTCGCCCTGGCACCGACCTTGAGCATCGACTTCACCGACGACACCTCACTGACCCTGCAGACCTACCTGCAGCACGATCCCGATGGCGGCTATCACAGCGGTATGCCGGCCGATGGCGCACTGCATCAGCGCAATGGCCAGCGCATCTCGGAGCACTTCTTTGAAGGCGAACCGGGAGTCGATGGCTACCAGCGCGACCAGCAGTCTTTCGGCTACCAGTTCGAACACCGCTTCAATGATGTTTTCACCGCGCGGCAGAACTTCCGTTACCTGGACTCCAAGGTCAAACTCGACCAGATCTATGGGTATGGCTGGACCACCCCCACCAGCAATGAGCTGAACCGCTACTACACCGGTGGCGACGAAAAGCTGCATTCGTTCATCGTCGATAACATGCTCCAGGCCGAGTTCCTCACCGGCGACAGCAAGCACACGGTATTGATGGGCGCTGACTACCAGCGGCGCAAGACTGTGGTCGACTGGACCAGTGGTTCGGTGGCACCGATCAACGCCTTCGACCCGGTGTACGGCAACGCCGAGATCACCTACTACGATCCATTGAGCTACCTGCGTCGCCTGGAGCAGACCGGCGTTTACCTGCAGGACCTGATCGAGATGGACCAGTGGCGGTTCTCCCTGGGCCTGCGTCAGGACTGGGTAGAAACCTCGGAAGAAAACCGCCTGGCCGAGTTCAATCGCCCGGAAGGCACCGAGGTCAACGACAAACGCACCAAGCTGACCGGACGCGCCGGGGCGCTGTATCTGTTTGATAACGGCATTGCGCCATACATCAGCTACTCCGAGTCGTTCAATCCGAACTCCTACGCAGACAGTGCGGGCAACCCCTTGGCACCGACCGATGGCACCCAATGGGAAGTGGGCTTGAAGTACCAGCCACCCGGGACGGACAACCTGTTCACTGCATCGCTGTTCCGCATTGACCAGGAGAACCTGGCGACCAAGCTGCCCCAGGAAAACTTCTATCGTGCAGTCGGGGCCGTTCGCTCCCAGGGCCTGGAGCTGGAAGCACACACCCAGGTGACCGACAACCTGAAAGTGCTCGGCAGCTACACCTTTACCGACATCGAGTACTCCAAATCGATGATCAGCACCCTGAGCACCGACACCGATGTGATCGAAAACAAGGGCAACTCGCCGACTCAGGCACCACGCCATATGGCCTCGCTGTGGGCGGACTACCTGTTCGATAGCGCAGCACTCGATGGCCTGCGCCTGGGCGGTGGCGTGCGATATGTCGGCTACAGTTGGGCGGATGCCGAGAACACCATGAAGGTGCCTGCGTACACGCTGTTTGATGCTTCGATCGGCTACGACCTGGGCAAGGTGGGCCTGAAGGGGGTCGATGTGCGCCTGAATGCCAACAACCTGACTGACGAATCCTACATTGCGTCCTGTGCCAGCCTGAGCTTCTGCTACATGGGCGAGGAACGTAACGTGGCGGCCACGGTGAGCTACCAGTTCTAACTGGGGGTCATTCCAACAAAGCCAGCGCCTGGGCTCAGCCGCTGGCTTTGTTGTCTCTGCAGCAAGCTATGGGGCCCTGCAGAGGCTTTGGTTACCCCTGAAACGACAAAACCCCTGTCTGCAATGCAGACAGGGGTTTCGGAATTC
>NZ_CATKPN010000065.1:0-22758 GCF_949767245.1 Pseudomonas sp. IT-P176 | reverse complement strand
GGTCTAATCCAACACCCCAGAGGCCCAGAGGTACAACGTCGCACCACAGTTGTGTAGATACCTATGCCGCGATTGGCGAGATTGGCGCGACGCGGTATGTGCGCAAAATCCGCTTATCGTTCATCACGAGCAAGCTTTGCTCCTACCATACGCACACCGCCCGGCGCCTATCGTCCTGATAGCTGGAGTCAAACCGCCCAACCCCCTAGAATCCCCGCACGATTAAAGGAGACGACTTCATGCTGATGGTGATTTCCCCCGCCAAGACCCTCGATTACCAAACACCGCCGGCCACCCAGCGCTTCACCCAGCCGCAATACCTCGATCATTCCCAGGAACTGATCCAGCAGTTGCGCGAGTTGAGCCCGGCGCAGATCAGCGAACTGATGCACGTTTCCGACAAGATCGGCGGCCTCAATGCCGCGCGCTTTGGCAGCTGGACCCCGGCGTTCACCCCGCAGAACGCCAAGCAGGCGCTGCTGGCCTTCAAGGGCGACGTCTACACCGGAATGAATGCCCAGACTTTCAGCGAAGCCGATTTCGACTATGCCCAGCAACACCTGCGCATGCTCTCGGGCCTGTACGGCCTGTTGCGCCCGCTGGACTTGATGCAGCCCTACCGCCTGGAGATGGGCACCAAGCTGGCCAACGCCCGAGGCAAGGACCTCTACGCGTTCTGGGGCACGCAGATCAGTGAATGGTTGAATGAGGCCCTGGCCGAGCAAGGCGACGATGTGCTGCTCAACCTGGCCTCCAACGAATACTTCTCGGCGGTCAAACGCAGCGCCCTGAATGCCCGAATCATCAATACCGAATTCAAGGACCTGAAGAACGGCCAGTACAAGATCATCAGTTTCTACGCGAAAAAGGCCCGCGGCATGATGAGCCGCTTCGTCATCCAGGAACGCATCAACGACCCCGCCGACCTCAAGCAGTTCGACCAGCAGGGTTACCGCTACAGCGCCGAGCAGTCGAAACCCGACAGCCTGGTGTTCCTGCGCGACCACGCCGAGGACTGACGCACCTACCTGGCGCACGGCCCGACCAGCGGTACGTGCGCCCCCCTCCCCTTTCTCCTCTCTGCACGTCATCACGCCATTCTTATGGCGCCAAAAAACCACCACCCCATTGCGCTAACTTTAATTTCACTCGACAGGGGTGATTTTTTTCACTAGTGGCACCGTTTTTTTAACCCGGTAGTGGCATAAAACTATCCCCGTCAATTAACTCCCCATTAATAAAGGGCCAAACGGCAAGTGCTATCAATATGAGAGCAGTGCCATCTTTGCCAATATTTCAAGAAATTTCAGAGTGGGGGATGAACGGCCATGAACTATCTGAAAATACGCCGCTCATACCACCGGTAACGATTCTCCATGTCGCTGTAGGAGATAACTTACGCCAAGTGCCAAGCCACTCACCAAGTTGTCACATTGAACTTGGCAGGCTGCACCATTAAACCGGGATAACAGTGAACGACAGGAGACCCCTCACCTCACTATTGCCCAAAGGCCAAGGCTGCGCCCCCCATAAGCGTGCTCAATGCGGGCACCTAAGTGGTTGAGGTTACTGGCATTTTGCCGAACCTCAGGATCACCCGACAGTTGCACCACGGCGCCCCAAAGGACGCCCGGCTGCATATCAGGGCGAGCCAACACAATCAGGCCAAGTTACGCACAACTTGAGTGCACTTATTTAGACACTCGCCACTGAGCATGCCAATAGAAGGAAGTGCGGTGTTCGCCTGCCGAACTTCCGCGTTAATTACGACCGCTGAACACTATTAACTTCGGCCATTTAATGGCGTGATAAACACAGAGGTAAATGCGATGCGCATCAGCATATTTGGTTTGGGTTACGTCGGTGCAGTCTGTGCCGGTTGCCTGTCTGCACGAGGCCATGACGTCGTCGGCGTCGATGTCGCCAAAGACAAGATCGATATGATCAATGCCGGTCGTTCGCCGATCGTTGAACCGGGCCTGGGCGAGCTACTCGCACAAGGCATCCAGACCGGTCGCCTGCGGGGTACCACCAACTTCGCCGAGGCCATTCGCGACACCGACCTGTCGATGATCTGCGTTGGTACGCCCAGCAAGAAAAACGGCGACCTGGAACTCAACTACATCGAGGCGGTATGCCGCGAGATTGGTTTTGTCCTGCGTGACAAGACCACCCGCCACACCATCGTGGTGCGCAGCACCGTATTGCCGGGCACCGTGGCCAACGTGGTGATCCCGATCCTCGAAGACTGCTCGGGCAAGAAGGCCGGGATCGACTTCGGCGTTGCGGTCAACCCAGAGTTCCTGCGTGAAAGCACGGCGATCAAGGACTACGACCAGCCGCCGATGACCGTGATCGGCGAATTCGACACCGCCTCGGGCGACGTTCTGCAATCGCTGTACGAAGAACTCGACGCGCCGATCATCCGCAAGGACATCGCCGTGGCCGAGATGATCAAGTACACCTGCAACGTCTGGCACGCCACCAAAGTGACCTTCGCCAACGAAATCGGCAACATCGCCAAGGCCGTCGGCGTCGATGGCCGCGATGTGATGGACGTGGTCTGCCAGGACAAGACCCTCAACCTGTCCCAGTACTACATGCGCCCGGGCTTCGCCTTCGGCGGTTCCTGCCTGCCCAAGGACGTGCGCGCCCTTACCTACCGCGCCAGCTCCCTGGATGTCGAGGCGCCGCTGCTCAACTCGTTGATGCGCAGTAACGAGTCACAGGTGCAGAACGCCTTCGACATCGTCGAAAGCCACGACAAACGCAAGATCGCCCTGCTCGGCCTGAGCTTCAAGGCGGGCACCGACGACCTGCGCGAAAGCCCGCTGGTAGACCTGGCAGAAATGCTCATCGGCAAGGGCTACGACCTGAGCATCTACGACAGCAATGTCGAGTACGCCCGGGTTCACGGCGCCAACCGCGACTACATCGAGTCGAAGATCCCCCACGTCTCGTCCCTGCTCAACTCGGACTTCGACTCGGTGATCGACAACTGCGACGTGATCATCCTCGGCAACCGTGACGAGAAGTTCCGCGCCCTGGCCCAGGACGCGCCCCACGGCAAACAGGTCATCGACCTGGTGGGCTTCATGTCCAAGGCCACCAGCGTCAGCGGCCGCACCGAAGGCATCTGCTGGTAAGACAGCCGCGAGCTTCGAGCTTCGAGTTTCAAGCGGCAAGTTCAAAAGCTCTTCACTTGCAGCTTGAAGCTCGAAGCTCGTAACTGACTTTAGGATTGCGATTATGCACAGGCTAAAACACGGCCTACTCCAGGCCGCCGGTTGGCTGTTGTTTTTATGTTTGTTGATGGGCCTGGCCTTGCTGTTGCCCACGTCCACCTTTGACGCCGAGTCCAAGGACTTTATTTTCCTGATTGGCGCCGTGGGTATCTGGCGCTATTCGATGGGTGCCACGCACTTTCTGCGCGGCATGCTGTTTCTCTACGTGGTCTACCCGCACCTGCGGCGCAAAGTACGCAAGCTGGGCAGTGCGGCGGATCCGTCCCATGTATTTCTGATGGTCACCAGTTTTCGTATCGACGCGTTGACCACCGCCCAGGTGTACAGCTCGGTGATCCGCGAAGCCATCGAGTGCGGCTTCCCGACCACCCTGGTCTGCTCGATCGTGGAAATGTCCGATGAGCTGCTGGTGAAAAGCCTGTGGGCAAAAATGAACCCGCCGGCTCACGTCAAACTCGACTTCGTGCGCATCCCTGGCACCGGCAAGCGTGACGGCCTGGCCTACGGTTTTCGCGCCATCTCCCGCCACCTGCCGGACAACCGCGCCGTGGTCGCCGTGATCGATGGCGACACCGTGCTCGCCGAAGGTGTCGTGCGCAAGACCGTGCCGTGGTTCCAACTGTTCGAGAACGTCGGCGGCCTGACCACCAACGAATTCTGTGAAGTGCGCGGCGGCTACATCATGAGCGAATGGCACAAGCTGCGGTTCGCCCAGCGCCACATCAACATGTGCTCGATGGCCCTGTCCAAGCGCGTGCTGACCATGACCGGGCGCATGTCGGTGTTCCGCGCCACCGTGGTCACCAACCCGGACTTCATCGCCGATGTCGAAAGCGACTCGCTGCAACACTGGCGCCTGGGCCGCTTCAAGTTCCTCACCGGTGACGACAAATCCAGCTGGTTCAGCCTGATGCGCCTGGGCTACGACACTTTCTACGTGCCGGATGCCGCGATCAACACCGTGGAGCACCCGCCGGAGAAGAGCTTCATCAAGGCCAGTCGCAAGCTGATGTTCCGCTGGTACGGCAACAACCTGCGGCAGAACTCCCGGGCCCTGGGCCTGGGGATGAAACGCCTGGGTCTGTTCACTTCAGTGGTGCTGTTCGACCAGCGCGTGTCGATGTGGACCTCACTGCTGGGCCTGACCGTGGCGATCATCGCCAGCTTCAAGTACGGCACCGCCTTCATCCTGGTGTACCTGCTGTGGATCGGCATCACCCGGCTGCTCCTGACCCTGTTGCTGTCCTGCTCCGGACACCGGATCGGCCCGGCCTACCCGGTGATTCTCTATTACAACCAGATCGTTGGCGCGCTGGTGAAGATCTACGTGTTCTTCCGCCTCGATCAACAGTCCTGGACTCGCCAGCCCACTTCCCTGACCCGTGACCTGGCCAGCTTTCAACGTTGGTTCAACACCTGGTCGTCTCGGACCATGACCTTCTCCGCCGGCAGCATTTTTGTCGCCGCGCTGTTGCTGATGGTCTGACCCGCCTTGCCTGAATTAACTAGGAAATCGCCCCTATGAATACCGCCGTGAACGTCAACGTAGTGCATGAATCCGAAGCCCAACGCCAACACGCCCGAGTCAAGATCCCGGCCAAGCTGCGCTTCTTCGGCCCGGACCGCACGCCCGTGGAGGCGCGCCTGATCGACCTGTCGGCCGGTGGCCTGAGCTTCAATGGTGGGCAGATCCCGTTCAAGGTCGGTGAGGTGAAAAAGGGGCGGCTGCAGTTTCTGATCGACAACCTTGGCCTGGCCATGGACGTCGAGCTGATGGTCCGTTCGTTCGACCGCCAGACCGGTCGCGTCGGCTGCCAGTTCCAGAACCTGGAACCCCAGGACATCTCGACCTTGCGCCACCTGATCACCTCGCACCTGTCTGGCGATATCGTGACCATGGGCGACGTGCTGGCGACCCTGCAACGGGACAACTTCACCAAGGCGCGCAAGCTCAAGGACGGTGGCAGCGGCATGACCGCCTTCGGTCGCCTGCGGGCGGTGACCTTCAGCGCCGGGATCTTCGTCATTGGCCTGGCGGCGTTCGGCTTCATCCTCAAGTCGGTGTACGGCATGTACTTCGTCAGCCATGCCCAGGCGGGCCTGGTCAGCGTGCCGGGAATGAAAGTCACCATGCCCCGCGATGGCACGGTGCAGAGCCTGGTGCAAACCGACGGCGTGGCCGCCAAGGGCGCGCCCCTGGCGACTTTCAGCACCAGCATGCTCGACGTACTCAAGGGCCATCTGGACGAAGACCAGTTGCAGCCGGCCAAGGTTGAGGAACTGTTCGGCAAGCAGATGACCGGCACCCTCACCTCCCCCTGCGACTGCACCGTGGCCCAGCAGATGGTTGCCGACGGCCAGTACGCCAGCAAGGGCGATGTGATCTTCCAGTTGGTGCCGCGCAACAGCCAGGCCAACGTCGAGGCGCGCTTCACCTATCGCCAGTTCGCCGACGTGCGCCCAGGCACCGCAGTGAACTTCCAGGTGGCCGGCGACGACGAGCTGCGCAGCGGCAAGATCGTCAGCAGCACCAGCCTCAACAGCGCCGACCTGTCCTCCGACATCCGCGTGCAGATCAAGCCTGACGCTCCCCTGGACAGCACCTTCGCCGGCCGCCCGGTGGAAGTCAGCAGCGACCGTGGTCCGTCCCTCAACTGGCTGATCGACAAAGCCATGGCCAAAGGTCTTTAAGCGGAGGACATGCCTGTGATCACGCCCCCATTCCAAAGAACACCGCAGCCTCTGTGGGAGCGAGCCATTGTGGGAGCGGGCTTGCCCGCGAAAGCAGCGCCTCGGTCCGCCAGGCACACCCAACCGTGCCCATCGCGGGCAAGCCCGGCTCCCACAAAAGCCTATTTGCACAAGGGTTATGCGTTCTGCGCACTGGCCCTGGCCATCGGCCTCAGTGGCTGCGCCGGCCTGCCCGACCAGCGCCTGGCCAATGAAGCCCTGAAACGTGGCGACACCGCGCTGGCGCAGCAGAACTATCAACAACTGGCCGAGCTGGGTTACAGCGAAGCCCAGGTTGGCCTCGCCGACCTGCAGGTGGAAACCCGTGACCCGGCGCAGATCAAGGCCGCCGAAGCCACTTACCGGGCTGCCGCCGAAATCTCGCCACGAGCTCA
This sequence comes from Pseudomonas sp. IT-P176, assembly GCF_949767245.1. Classification (NCBI taxonomy): domain Bacteria; kingdom Pseudomonadati; phylum Pseudomonadota; class Gammaproteobacteria; order Pseudomonadales; family Pseudomonadaceae; genus Pseudomonas; species Pseudomonas sp. IT-P176. Next base: position 16,388 of record NZ_CATKPN010000065.1, on the reverse strand, counting down.
GGCCCGTCTGGGTCGCCTGCTGGTGGCCAAGCCGGGTTCCAGCGAAGCCGAGCAGCACGAAGCCGAAGGCCTGCTGAAAAAGGCCTTCGCCAATGGCGAGGGCAATACCCTGATCCCCCTGGCGATGCTCTACCTGCAGTATCCCCACAGTTTTCCCAACGTGAACGCGCAGCAGCAGATCAGCCAATGGCGCAGCGCCGGTTACCCGGAAGCCGGCCTGGCCCAGGTGCTGCTGTATCGCACCCAGGGCACCTACGACCAGCACCTGGATGACATCGAGAAAATCTGCAAAGTGGCGCTGAGCAGCACCGACATCTGCTACGTCGAATTGGCCACGGTCTATCAGAAACGTGCCCAACCCGAGCAACAAGCTGAACTGCTCAAGCAACTGCAGGCCGGCTTCAGCCGCGGCACCGTGTCGGCCCAGCGCATGGACAGCGTGGCACGGGTCCTGGCGGATGCCAGCCTCGGCACCCCGGACGAAAAAACCGCCCAGACCATGCTGGAGCAGATCGCCCCCGCCTACCCCGCCGCCTGGGTCAGCCTGGCCCAGTTGCTCTACGACTTCCCTGAACTGGGGGATGTCGACAAGCTGATGGAGTACCTGGAAAACGGCCGCGCGGCCGACCAGCCACGGGCCGAACTGCTGCTGGGCAAACTCTACTACGACGGCAAGTGGGTGCCGGCCGACGCCAAGCAGGCGCAATCCCACTTCCAGAAAGCCGTGGGCCGGGAAGTCGCCGCCGACTACTACCTCGGCCAGATCTACCGCCGGGGCTACCTGGGCCAGGTCTATTCGCAAAAAGCCCTGGAGCACCTGCTGACCGCTGCGCGCAACGGCCAGAACAGCGCCGACTTCGCCATCGCCCAGTTGTTCTCCCAAGGCAAGGGCACCCGGCCCAACCTGCTCAACGCCTATGTCTTCAGCCAACTGGCCAAGGCCCAGAACACCCCGCAAGCCACTGAGCTGGCACAGACACTCGAAGCCCAATTGCCGCCCGCGCAACTGGCCGAGGCGCAACGCCTGTTGCAACAAGAACAGGCAATCCGTGGCGCCGTAAGCCAGACCCCCTTGAACGTGCAGGCCCTGCAAGAAGATGGTGAGGAATCCCTATGAAGTTGAATCCCTTTGTAAAGGCTGGCATCGGCCTGAGCTTCGCCCTGCTGTGGTCCTGCCCGACCCTGGCCGCGATGACTGATACCAAGCACATGGGCCTGGACGTGAAGATCACCGGTCAATCCGAAGACGACCGCGACCTGGGCACCGCGCCTGGCGGCGACGTCAACGGCGTGGGCCTGGACCTGCGTCCGTGGGTCTATGGCGAAAGCGGCAACTGGAGCGCCTACGCCATGGGCCAGGCCGTGACCTCCACCGACATCATCGAGACCGACACCCTGCAGCAGTCCGATACCGAAGGCACCCAGGGCAGCAACGACGACGGTCGCAAGAGCAAGAAGAACTACCTGGCCATGCGCGAGTTCTGGGTCGCCTACGGCGGCCTCACCCCTTACCCCGGCGAGGTTCTCAAGTTCGGTCGCCAACGCCTGCGCAACGACGACGGGCAATGGCGCGACACCAACATCGAAGCGTTGAACTGGACCTTCGACACCACCCTGTTGAAAGCCAACGTCGGGATCGCCGAACGCTTCAGTGAATACCGCACCGACCTCACCGAACTGGCCCCCCAGGACAAGGACCGCCTGCATGTGTTCGGCGATGTCGCAACGCAATGGACACCGGGGCAATGGGTCGGCCTGCGCGCCCATCACACCCATGACGACGGCAAGCTCGATTACCCGACACCGGGCGAGACGAGCGACGCCAGCGACAAAAAACAGAATGGCGACCTGAGCTGGGTCGGCCTGGAAGCCAACAGCGACGCTTACAACTGGCGCAATACCAATACGGTCAATTACTGGGCCAGCGTCACCGGCATGTCGGGCGAGCGCGACACGGTCAACCCGCTCAACGCCGATGGCAGCCACCCGGCCGAGGCCAAACGCAGCGGCGATGTCGATGGCTGGGCCACCGACCTGGGGGTGCGCCTGCGCCTCGATCCGAAGTGGCAGGTCGGTGCCGCCTACGCCCGTTCCAGCGCCGACTACGAGCAGAACGGCCTGCAGAGCAACCGTTCCAACTACACCGGCACCCGCGCCCGGGTCCACCGTTTTGGCGAGGCTTTCCGTGGCGAAATGAACAACATGCAGAGCGCCACCCTGTTCGGTTCCTGGATGCTCCAGGACGACTACGACGCCAGCCTGGTCTACCACAAGTTCTGGCGCGTCGACGGCAACAAGCCGGTCGGCAGCAACGGCATCAATGCCGTGGACAACAACTACGACGACGTCACCGGCGCGCTGCTGTCGAGCACCTCGCTGCCGCTGGAAGACGGCAACAAGGACCTCGGCCAGGAAGTCGACCTGGTGGTCACCAAGTACTTCAAGCAAGGCTTGCTGCCGGCCAGCCTGAGCAAGTCGATCGACGAACCGGCGGCGCTGGTGCGCTTTCGTGGCGGTGTGTTCAAGCCCGGCGATGCCTACGGCAACCAGGTCGACTCGTACATGCACCGCGCGTTCGTCGACGTGATCTGGCGCTTCTGATGCGAGCCGCCAAGGGAGTGCCCCGGATGAACAACCCTGCGATCAACCTGTTGGCCGCCGCCCTGCTGCTGGCGGGCAACGCTGCGTTCGCCAGCGTCGAGCCTGGCGCGCCGGTGGGCAAAAGCCAGCCGGTGACCGTGGCCAAGGAGCTGCAACAGGCCAAGACCTACACCGTCAGCAGTGCGCCGACGGCGCCCCTGGAACTGGCGGCACCGACGCTGCCCGACCTGTCCGGCTACACCGCGCAAGCGGTGGAAGCCAAGATCGTGCGCAGCAAGGCCGGCAAGGTCAGCGTGCGGCGGATGATGCAGGAAAACGCATTGAAGGACTTCATCGGCGGCGACAACAAGATGGCCGAATGGGTGGTGCGCCAACACGGCATCCCCCAGGCGATCTTCATTGACGACGGTTACCTCAACCTCAAGGACCTGAGTAAAAAACTGCCCAAACAGTACTTCAGCGAAACCTCGCCCGGGGTGTTCCTGGCCCGCTTGCCGATCGTGGTCGGCGCCAAGGGCATCCTCGATATCGACAAGCAGACCCAAGAGTTGCGTTTGTCCGAGGAGGCCGGTTCGTTCCTGGTCAACGACGGCCAGCTGTTTGTGCGCGACAGCAAAATCACCGGCTGGCGCGAATCAACCAACGGCCCGGCGACCTTCCGCTCGCCCAAGGAATTCCGCCCGTTCCTGCTGGCCTGGGGCGGCACCCAGACCTACATCGTCAACAGCCAGATGGCCAGCTTCGGCTACGCCAACAGCAAGTCCTACGGGGTGAGTATTTCCCAGTACACGCCGAACATGGCCAAGGTGCTCAAGCGTTCGGAACCGAGCGGCTGGATCATCGACTCCGAATTCTCGGACATGTGGTACGGCTTCTACTGCTATGAAACCCGCGACTTCGTGGTCAAGGGCAACACCTACAAAGACAACATCGTCTACGGCATCGACCCCCATGACCGCTCCCACGGGCTGATCATTGCCGACAACACCGTGCATGGCACCAAGAAGAAGCACGGCATCATCATTTCCCGGGAAGTCAACGACAGCTTCATCTTCAACAACCGCAGCTACGACAACAAACTGTCGGGGCTGGTGATCGACCGTAACAGCGTCAACAACCTGGTGGCCTACAACGAGATCTACCGCAACCACACCGACGGCATCACCCTCTACGAGAGTGGCGACAACCTGCTGTGGGGCAACAAGGTGATCAGCAACCGGCGCCACGGCATTCGCATTCGTAACAGCGTGAACATCCGCCTCTACGAAAACATCGCCATGGCCAACGGCCTGACCGGGGTCTACGGCCACATCAAGGACCTTTCCGACACCGACCGCGACATCAAGCTCGACCCGTTCGACGCCCAGGTGTCGCTGATCGTGGTCGGCGGTGAGCTGGCCGCCAACGGCAGCGGACCGCTGTCCATCGACTCGCCGCTGAGCGTCGAGCTGTACCGGGTGTCGATGCTTGCCCCGACCAAATCCAGTGGCATCAGCTTCTCGGGGATCCTCGGCGAACGCCAGGACGAAATCCTCGACCTGCTGGTGCGCCAGCAAAAAGCCGTGCTGATCGACCCCGTCGAACGCCAGACCGAAATGCGCGACTGAGGATGACACTCATGAAACCCCACTTGATCAAACTGCTCAGCCTCACCGGCCTGGCCGCCGCCCTGTTCAGCGTCAGTGACGCGGCCAGCGCCGATGCGGCCAAGGCACCGAACTTCAGTGCCGAGCCGTGCTGCAACCTGTGCCCCGAAGCCCATGACGCGAAAAACTACACCACGCGTTACCAACAGAACTTCACCACCCTGGTGCAAGCCCAGGGCGATTGGCTGTTCCGTACCCAGGAAGACCTGCGCACCGAATTCACTACCACGCCGGCAGGCTTTCGTCGCCTCAAGCAACTGCGCGAAGCCTTCAAGAGCAAGGGCATTGAACTGGTGGTGGTCTACCAGCCGACCCGTGGCCTGGTGAACCGCAACAAACTCAACCCACAAGAGAAGGCCGCGTTCGATTACGACAAGGCGCTGAAAAACTACCAGGGCATGCTCACGCGTTTTGCCGAGATGGGCTACGTGGTGCCGGACCTCTCGCCGCTGACCAACGAAGCGCTGCCCGAGACCCTGCCCGCGCATGATTTCTACTTCCGCGGTGACCAGCACTGGACCCCTTATGGCGCCCAGCGCACGGCGAAAATCGTCGCCGAGAAGGTCAAGCACCTGCCCGAGTTCGCCGACATTCCCAAGCGTGAATTCGAGACCAAAAAGTCTGGGCGCATGGGCAAGACCGGCACCCTGCATAACATGGCCGGGCAACTGTGCGGCACCAGCTACGCCATCCAGTACATGGACCAGTTCACCACCGAGCCCAAGGGCGAGGCGGCGGACGGTGACCTGTTCAGCGATGCCGGCAACCCACAGATCACCCTGGTCGGCACCAGCCACAGCGGCAAGAACTACAACTTCGCCGGTTTCCTGGAAGAGGCCATCGGCGCCGACATCCTCAACGTTGCCTTCCCCGGCGGTGGCCTGGAAGGTTCGATGCTGCAGTACCTGGGCAGCGAGGAGTTCCAGAAAACCCCGCCGAAGATCCTCATCTGGGAGTTCTCGCCGCTGTATCGCCTGGACCAGGAAACCATCTACCGCCAGATGATGGCCCTGCTCGATAACGGCTGCGAAGGCAAGGACGCGCTCCTGAGCAGCAACTCGACCCTCAAGCCGGGCAAGAACGAGTTGATGGTCAACAGCAAGAACATGGACCTGCGCAACAGCAGCCATCAGATCGACATCCGCTTCGCCGACCCTTCGGTGAAAACCCTGCAAGCCACCCTCTGGTACATGAACGGTCGCCACGAGGACATCAAGATCGACAAACCGGAAACCTCCGACACCGACGGTCGTTTCGCCTTTGAACTGCGCACCGACGAAGACTGGGCCACGCAGAACCTGCTGGCCGTTGAAGTCCAGGGCCCGCAAGCGGGTGCTGCGCCACAGAAAGTCGAAGCGAAAATCTGCAAACGCAACGTATTCCCGAGCGCTGGGCAACGTACCGCCCAGGTCGGGCAATGAGGTCTGCCATGCACAACCGAAAACTGCACAGCCGTTTGGCGCCCGCCCTGCTCAGCCTGGCGCTGTTCGCCGGCGCCACGCAGGCCGCCGCGCCGCTGCGTCCGCCCCAGGGCTATCTGGCCCCGGTGGAGAAATTCAAGACTGGCGACAGCAAGAGCAACTGCGACGCCACGCCGACGCCCTACACCGGCGCCCTGCAATTTCGCAGCAAATACGAAGGCTCCGACAAGGCTCGCTCGACCCTCAACGTGCAATCGGAAAAAGCCTTTCGCGACGCCACCGCCGACATCACTCGCATCGAACGGGGCACCAGCAAACAGGTGATGCAGTTCATGCGCGACGGTCGTGCGCAACAGCTCGAATGCACGCTCAACCAGTTGAGCGCCTGGGCCAGCGCCGATGCCTTGATGTCCAAGGACTTCAACCACACCGGCAAGTCGATGCGCAAATGGGCGCTGGGCAGCATGGCCTCGGCCTACATCCGCCTGAAGTTCTCCAGCTCCCAGCCGCTGGCGACTCACCAACAGCAAGCGCAACAGATCGAGGCCTGGTTCAGCCGAATGGCCGACCAGGTCGTCAGCGACTGGGACAACCTGCCGCTGGAAAAAACCAACAACCACTCGTACTGGGCCGCCTGGTCGGTGATGGCCACTGCCGTCGCGACCAACCGCCGCGATCTGTTCGACTGGTCCGTCAAGGAATTCAAGGTCGCTGCCAACCAGGTCGACGCCGAAGGTTTCCTGCCCAACGAACTCAAGCGCCAGCAGCGGGCACTGGCCTACCACAACTACGCCTTGCCGCCGCTGGCGATGATCGCCAGCTTCGCCCAGGTCAACGGTGTCGACCTGCGCCAGGAAAACCAGGGCGCGCTCAAGCGCCTGGGCGACCGGGTACTCGCCGGGGTCAAGGACCCGGACGAGTTCGAGGACAAGAATGGCCAGGAGCAGGACATGACCGACCTTAAAGTCGACTCGAAATTCGCCTGGCTCGAACCCTACTGCTCGCTCTACACCTGCACGCCGGATGTGCTGGAGAAGAAGCGCGAGATGCAACCGTTCAAGACCTTCCGCCTGGGGGGTGACCTGACCAGGGTCTACGACCCGAGCCATGAGAAGGGCAAAGGCTCTTAAGACCAACACGAAACCTTGTGGGAGCGGGCTTGCCCGCGATAGCGGTGTATCAGTCGACAACATTGGTGATGTGTCAGACCGATATCGCGGGCAAGCCCGCTCCCACAGTGAAGATGTATGCCCTCCAAATTTCGACGGGGGGTTTGGGGGGGCCGTTGGCCCTTGAATGTGAGTTCAACTAGGAGAGATCGGGATGGTATTTTCATCCAACGTGTTCCTGTTTTTGTTCTTGCCGATCTTCCTCGGCTTGTACTACCTGAGCGGGCAACGCTATCGCAACCTGCTGCTGTTGATCGCCAGCTACGTGTTCTATGCCTGGTGGCGAGTGGACTTCCTCGCGCTGTTCGCCGCCGTCACGCTGTGGAACTACTGGATCGGCCTCAAGGTCGGTGCCGCCGGCGTGCGCACCAAGCCGGCCCAACGCTGGCTGCTGCTGGGCGTGGGCGTGGACCTGTGCATCCTCGGCTACTTCAAGTACGCCAACTTCGGCGTCGACAGCATCAACGCCATGATGACCTCGGTAGGGCTTGAGCCATTCATCCTGACCCACGTGCTGTTGCCGATCGGGATCTCGTTCTACATCTTCGAGTCCATCAGCTACATCATCGACGTCTACCGTGGCGACACTCCGGCGACCCGCAACCTGATCGACTTCGCGGCGTTCGTGGCGATCTTCCCGCACCTGATCGCCGGTCCCGTGCTGCGTTTTCGCGACCTCGCCGACCAGTTCAACCACCGCACCCACACCCTCGATAAGTTCTCCGAGGGCTGCACGCGGTTCATGCAGGGTTTCATCAAGAAAGTGTTCATCGCCGATACCCTGGCGGTGGTCGCCGACCATTGTTTCGCCCTGCAGAACCCAACCACCGGCGACGCCTGGCTCGGGGCCCTGGCGTACACCGCGCAGCTGTACTTCGACTTCTCCGGCTACAGCGACATGGCCATCGGCCTGGGCTTGATGATGGGTTTCCGCTTCATGGAAAACTTCAAGCAGCCGTACATCAGCCAGTCGATCACCGAGTTCTGGCGGCGCTGGCACATCAGCCTGTCGACGTGGCTGCGCGACTACCTGTACATCACCCTGGGCGGCAATCGCAAAGGCACCCTGACCACCTACCGCAACCTGTTCCTGACCATGTTGCTCGGTGGCCTGTGGCATGGCGCCAACATCACCTACATCGTCTGGGGGGCCTGGCACGGCATGTGGCTGGCGATCGAGAAAGCCATCGGTCTCAACACCTCGCCGCACAGCTTCAACCCGATCCGCTGGGCCCTGACTTTCCTGCTGGTGGTGATGGGCTGGGTGATCTTCCGCGCTGAAAACCTGCACGTCGCCGGGCGGATGTACGGCGCCATGTTCAGCTTCAGCGACTGGTCGCTGTCGGAGCTCAACCGCGCCAGCCTCACCGGCCTGCAAGTGGCAACCCTGGTGGTGGCCTACGCGACCCTGGCGTTCTTTGGCCTGCGGGACTTCTACCGCAACCGCCCTGCCGCCCCCCAAGGCCAAGCCGCCAACCCGGCACCCGGCGCCGATGCCCTGGTGCTGGCGGGTGGCACGGTGGCGGTATGGCCACGCTATGCCATGCGTGCCCTGGTGCTGTTGCTGTTCCTCGCCTCCATCCTGAAACTCTCGGCGCAAAGCTTTTCGCCGTTCCTTTACTTCCAGTTCTGAGGGATCTGACCATGACCCGCTCATTACGCGTGTTCTACATCGCCCTGTTCCTGGTGACCCTGATGGTCCTGGGCCTGTGGTCGGTACGCAGCTTCTTCGGCTTCAGCACCAACGCCGAGGCGACCGTGCTCAACGGTCGCTGGAGCAAGGCCGTGGAAACCCACTACGACGAGCAGTTCCCGATCAAGCGCCTGGGCACCAACCTGTGGGCCGCGCTGGACTTCAAGCTGTTCAACGAAGGCCGTCCGGGCGTGGTGCTCGGCCGCGATCAGTGGCTGTACAGCGATGAAGAGTTCAACCCGATCGTCAACGAAGAGCTGAACCTGCAAGGCAACTACGCGCTGGTCGAGGGCGTGCGCCAGACCCTCAAGGCGCGCGGCGTGCAACTGGTGATGGCGGTGGTGCCAGCCAAGGTGCGCCTGTACCCGGAACACCTGGGCGAGGTCAAGCCGGCGAGCATCCACGCCAACCTCTACCAGGACTTCCACCAGCGCCTGGCCGCCGACCGAATCCCGGCCCCGGACCTGCTCGGCCCGCTGCAAGCGGCCAAGCAGAAGGGCCAGCAAGTGTTCCTGCGCACCGACACCCACTGGACCCCGGAAGGCGCCGAGATCGCCGCCAACCGTCTGGCTAACACCATTGCCGACAAGTACCCGCTGAGTGGCGAGCCACAGCGCTTCGTCACTGAACCTGCGGAGAAAATCACCCACAAGGGCGACCTGCGTCTGTTCCTGCCGCTGGACCCGCTGTTCGAAAACCTGATGCCGGCGCAAGAGTCGCTGCAAAAGCGCAACACCGTGGCAGCTGTCGACCAGCCTGCCGGTGACGACGCGCTGTTCGCCAACAACGAAGTGCCGGTGGCCCTGATCGGCACCAGCTACAGCGCCAACCCCAGCTGGAATTTTGTCGGTGCGCTCAAGCAAGCGCTGAACAGCGACGTGGTGAGTTACGCCGAGGACGGCCACGGGCCGATCCTGCCGATGCTCAGCTACCTGAAAAGTGACGACTTCAAGAACAGCCCGCCCCAGGTGCTGATCTGGGAGTTTCCTGAACGTTATCTGCCCGTGAACAACGAAATCGGCGACGCCGACCCGCAGTGGGTCGCAGAACTCAAACAAGCCGGTGCGCGCCAACAGAACGTAGCCGCAAACACTCAATCCGAGACGCCCGACCGGGCGCAAAACTGAAAGAGGTAACTCCCATGACTTGCACTTCCAATCCTCGTCGTCTCGCCAAGACCTTCGCCCTCGTTGCCGGCATGAGCATGCTGTCGATGTCGGCGTTCGCCGGCGATGCCGCCCTCTACGGTCCCGTCGCACCAAAGGGCTCGAGCTTCGTGCGCATCTACAACGCCAGCAACGCCGAAGTCAGCGCGACGGTCGGCAGCACCAACCTGAGCGAAGTCGCGCCGTTGGCCAGCAGTGACTTCAGCTTCATGCCCGGCGGCGACTACAGCGCCAAGGTCGGCAGCCAGACCCTGCCGGTGAAGCTGGCCGCCGATCACTATTACACCCTGGTCAACAACGCCAGTGGCCAGCCGCAACTGATCGAAGAACCGCCGTTCAAGAACAAGCAGAAGTCCCTGGTACGGGTGCAGAACCTCACCGACAAGCCCCTGACCCTGAAGACTGCCGATGGCAAGACCGAAGTGGTCAAGACCGTCGCCGCCAAGGGTCGTGGCGAGCGCGAGATCAATCCGGTGAAAGTCAGCCTGGCGCTGTACGACGGCGAGAAAAAAGTCGGCGACCTCAAGCCCGTCGCCCTGGAACGCGGTGAAGCCGCGGTGCTGTACGTCACCGGCAACGGCAGCAGCCTGTCGCCCGTCTGGGTGAAACGCCCGGTGTCGACGCGCTGATGAATTCGTCCGATTGACCCATTTCCCTGTGGGAGCGGGCTTGCCCGCGATGCAGGCGACTCGGTGAAGCAGATGCACCGGGTTGATGCCATCGCTGGCAAGCCAGCTCCCACAGGGACCGAGGTGTCAGTTGGGACACGGAACAAGAACAAGAGTGAAACGACACAGCGTTCGTAGCTCTATCCAAACGATTTTCGAGGAGTAACACCATGATTCCAGTGATCTTGTCAGGTGGTAGCGGTTCACGTCTCTGGCCGCTTTCGCGTAAACAGTTCCCCAAGCAGTTCCTCGCCCTGACCGGTGAACACACGCTGTTCCAGCAGACCCTCGAGCGCCTGGTGTTCGATGGCATGGACACACCGATCGTGGTCTGCAACAAGGACCACCGTTTCATCGTCAACGAGCAACTGAGCAACCGCAAGCTGGAGGCCCAGCGCATCCTCATGGAGCCCTTCGGGCGCAACACCGCACCGGCCGTGGCGCTGACCGCGATGATGCTGCTCAACGAAGGTCGCGACGAGTTGATGCTGGTGCTGCCGGCCGACCACGTGCTCGAAGACCAGAAAGCCCTGCAACGCGCCCTGGCCCTGGCCACCGTGGCCGCCGAGCGCGGTGAGATGGTGCTGTTCGGCGTGCCGGCCACTAAACCTGAAACCGGCTATGGCTACATCAAGTCCTGCAACGATGCGCTGCTGCCCGAAGGCGTCAGCCGGGTTTCGCACTTCGTCGAAAAACCCGACGTCAAGCGCGCCACCGAGTTCGTCCAGGCCGGGGGCTACTTCTGGAACAGCGGCATGTTCCTGTTCCGCGCCAGTCGTTTCCTCGAAGAGCTGAAAAAGCACGACCCGGACATCTACGACACCTGCCTGCTGACCCTTGAACGCAGTGAGCAGGATGCCGACACCCTGACCCTCGACGAAGCCACCTTCGCCTGCTGCCCGGACAACTCCATCGACTACGCGGTGATGGAAAAAACCCAGCGCGCCTGCGTGGTGCCGCTGACCGCCGGCTGGAGCGATGTCGGGTGCTGGTCGTCGTTGTGGGACGTGCACGAGAAAGACAGCAACGGCAACGTCAGCAAGGGCGACGTGGTGATCCAGGACAGCCGCAACTGCATGATCCACGGCAACGGCAAACTGGTGTCGGTGATCGGCCTGGACAACATCGTCGTGGTCGAGACCAAGGACGCCATGATGATCGCCCACAAGGACAAGGTCCAAGGCGTCAAGCAGATGGTCAACACCCTCAACGAACAGGGCCGCAGCGAAACCCAGAACCACTGCGAGGTCTACCGGCCCTGGGGCTCCTACGACTCGGTGGACATGGGCGGGCGCTTCCAGGTCAAGCACATCTCGGTCAAGCCGGGCGCCTGCCTGTCGCTGCAGATGCACCATCACCGCGCCGAACACTGGATCGTGGTCAGCGGCACCGCCGAGGTGACCTGCGATGAAAACGTGTTCCTGTTGACCGAGAACCAGTCGACCTACATTCCGATCGCCTCGGTGCATCGCCTGCGCAACCCGGGCAAGATCGCGCTGGAGATCATCGAGGTGCAATCGGGCAGCTACCTGGGCGAGGACGATATCGAGCGGTTCGAGGATATCTACGGACGCTCCACCCCGCTTGAGCGTGGGGTGTCGGTGAAAACTATCGCGCAGTAATCACGGGCAACAAACCAGCCTCCGTCCAGCCGACTGCGTCCCCTATCCGCAGTAGGTTGGGCGGGGGCTTTTTTGCATCCCCAGCCAGCCTGGTCGCCAACCTCCCCTACGCTTAGGTAGGATGCTGTTTCCCGCTTGCGAGGTTTGCTCCATGTTCATCGGCGTTCTGTTGGTCATCACCTGGTTGATTCTGTTGTTGCGTTATCCGGCCAAGGCCTTGCCGGTGTCATTGGCGGCGGCGCTTGGATTGGGCTTGGTGGCTATCTGGGTGGTATGGCTGGACAACCGCGAGGTCAAGCAACTGGCACGCCTGGAGTTGCGCATCAGCTACGCCCCCGAGCAGTGCCCGGCGGACCGGCCGTTGCTGCTGAAAATGAACAACGGCAACAACGTGCCGCTGACCGAATTGCGGTGGCGGATCGCCGCCTATGCACCGGGCGATACGGTCAACCTGGCGGACAATCAATACGCCGCACCGCGCTACCGTGGCCCAGGTGAATTGCAGGCCGGGGCCAACTGGCAAGACTGCCTGCCGATGCCGCCGCTGCGCCCTGGCTATCGTCCACAAACGCTGGAGTTTCGTGCCGAGCGTTTACAAGGTAGCTTCTCCGACTGAATCCCCTTCTCTGCTGATTGCACAAGGATCGCGCCATGCCCATCGCGTTAATCACCGGTTGTTCCAGTGGCATCGGCCGCGCCCTGGCCGATGTGTTCAAACAGGCCGGTTACCAAGTCTGGGCCACTGCGCGCAAGGCTGAGGATGTGACGACCCTCGCCGCCGCCGGTTTCACCGCCGTGCAGTTGGACGTCAACGATGGCCCGGCACTCGAGCAACTGAGCGAACAGATCAACCAGCAGCATGGCGGCCTGGATGTATTGATCAACAATGCCGGCTATGGCGCCATGGGGCCGTTGCTCGATGGCGGGGTGCCGGCCATGCAGCGCCAGTTCGAAACCAACGTGTTCGCCGTGGTCGGCGTCACCCGTGCGCTGTTCCCGCTGTTGCGCCACAACAAGGGCCTGGTGGTGAATATCGGCAGCGTGTCCGGGGTGCTGGTCACCCCGTTTGCCGGCGCCTACTGCGCCTCCAAGGCCGCGGTACATGCCTTGAGCGACGCGCTGCGCATGGAGCTGGCACCGTTCGGCATTCGGGTGCTGGAAGTGCAGCCGGGGGCGATTGCTTCCAGCTTTGCGAAAAATGCCGGGGCTGAGGCCGAACAGTTGCTCAACCAACAGTCACCCTGGTGGCCGCTGCGCGAAGGCATTCGGGCGCGGGCCAAGGCGTCTCAGGACAAGCCGACCGCCGCCTGCGAGTTCGCCGCCGACCTGCTCAAGGCCGTGCAGCAAGACCGACCACCGCGCCTGCTGCGCCTGGGCAACGGCAGCCGCGCCCTGCCACTGCTGGCTGGGTTGCTGCCCAAGGGCTTGCTGGAGTCGGTGTTGATGAAGCGGTTTGGCTTGCGCGGGCAGCTCTGAAGGTCGAAAAGCATCGCGGGCAAGCCGCAAGCGGGCGCCCGCTCCCACAGGAGAGGTGTCGGAGCAGGGCTTGCCCGCGATGGCGTCCGAACAGGTACCCGCCAACCTCAGCTCCAATCCTTCATGAAATCAATAAACGCCCGCACTTTCAGCGGCAAGTGCCGGGTGTCCGGGTACAAGGCATACACCCCCTGCAGGGCAAACCGGTGATCGGGCAACAAGCGTTGCAATCGACCCTGCTGCAGATCCTCGGCAACCAGCCATTCAGGCAAAATCGCCACCCCCTGCCCGGTCAGGGCAAATGCCCGCAGGGTGGCCGAGTTGTCGGCGATGATCGCGGTTTTCCCAGGCAGCGGTTGATAGACATGCTCAGTGCCCGCAGGGTCGGTGACCGTCAACTCGGGCACCCGGCCGTGCCCCAGGGTCGGCAGTGCCTCCAGCTCGGCCAGGCGGGTCACTGGCCCGTGGCGTTCGAGCAGCGTGCGCGTCGCCACCGGGTAAATCTCGAAGGTCGACAACTGCACGGCGCGCAGGTTGGAGTCGTGCATACGTCCCAGACGAATCGCCACGTCAAACCGTTCGGAAATCAGGTCGGCATGGGTCGAGGACGTCGACAAGTGAATGTTCAACTGCGGATGCTCCTGGCGAAACACCTCCAGCGCGCCCACCACCTGGGCCAGGGCAAATTCCAGGGTGGTGGTGATTCGCAGCGTGCCCTTGAGCTGGGTGTGCTCGGAGCGCGCCTCCTCGATCGCCAGGCGCGCTTCATCCAGGGTGCGCAGGCAGCGCAGATAAAAACGCTCACCGGCATCCGTCAGCGCCAGTTGCCGGGTGCTGCGGGTCAGTAGAGTTACCCCCAACTCGGCTTCCAGACGCTTGAGATTGAAGCTGACCACCGCCCGGGTCTGCCCCAGCAGATCGGCCGCTGCGGTCAATGAGCCCGCCTCGACGACGGCCTTGAAGGTATCAAAACGGTCCAGGCTGACCATGGTGAGGGCATTCCTTGTCAAAATAATTTTGACAAACTAGCAGGCAAACCAGTGTTTCTCTAGCACTTGCAGCGCACTACCCTGCCCGTCTCTTTGACCGGGAAGTCGTCATGGCCTATCGCTGGAAAGTCGCATTGGTGTATCTGCTGGGGTTTGCCCTCGACCTGATGAACATGTTCGTCGCCAGCATTGCCTACCCCGACATCGCGCAGCAATTGCACGCCTCGGTGACCCAACTGGCGTGGATCAGCAACGCCTACATGCTCGGCCTGACCTTGATCATTCCATTGAGTGTGTGGCTGGCGGCGCGGTTCGGCGAGCGGCGGTTGATCCTCGCTTCACTGCTGCTGTTCGGCGGCGCCTCACTGCTGGTGGCCGGTGCCGACTCGATTGAAGCGCTGATCGGCTGGCGACTGCTGCAAGGGCTCAGCGGAGGCCTGTTGATCCCCCTCGGCCAGGCCTTGGCGTTTCGCCAATTCCCGGCGCAACAACGGGCCCAACTGACCACCTGGGTAATGTCGGTAGCGTTGCTGGTCCCCGCGTTGTCACCGGCCGCGGGTGGGCTGATCGTGCAAGCGCTGTCGTGGCGCTGGGTGTTCTACCTCAATCTGCCACTGACCCTGCTGGCCCTGGTACTCGCGACTTGCTGGTTGCAGGCCGATCCGCCGCGCGTCGTGCAGCGCGCCGAGGATGGCGCGGGCACACTCTCGGCCTTGCTTGACCTGCAGTTGTTGCACAGCCCGTCCTTGCGGCTGGCCATGTGGGTCTACCTGTTGATCCCCGGCGTGTTCATCGGCACCAGCCTGATTGCCGTGTTGTACCTGCACCAACAGGGTTGGGGTAACACGCAGATCGGCGCCCTGATGCTGCCTTGGGCGCTGGGCTCGGCACTGGCGATTGCCGTCGGCAAACGAGGTTTCAACCGCTGGGGTCCCAAGCCATTGCTGGTGGTCGGCGCACTCCTGCAAAGCCTGGGCATTGGCCTGCTGGTGCTGATCGAGCAACCGCAAGGCTGGCTGCCGGTGCTGGCCTATGCCTTGATGGGCCTGGGTGGCAGCCTGTGCAGCAGTTGCGCGCAGACCCTGGCCTTTATCGACATTCTTCCTGCGCGCATGAACCACGCCAGCGCCCTGTGGAACATCAATCGGCAGCTGAGTTTCTGCCTCGGCGGCGCCGTGCTGAGTGGCTTGCTCAGCGTCCTCGGCCCGCACTCGGCGCATGCCTTCGAACGCTGTTTCCTGGCTGCCGCACTGCTCTCGCTGGTACCGCTGTGGGCCGTATTGCGCTTTGATTCATCGGGCGTGAAAGCGCTCGTCACCGCCCACCCACTCCTGGAAAAAACCTGATGAACGACTATCGCGATTATTTTACTGAAGTCACCCAGACCCTCGCCAACATCGAACAATGGTTCGCCGGCACGCCCGATCGAGGGGTACTGGAGCGCTTGCTGGCGCGCTTCTCCCCGCAGTTCTCGATGATTGCCCCCAATGGCAACAGCCTGGACATTGGCGCCTTGCAGCAACTGTTCGAAACCCTGGGCGGTGCGCGTCCGGGGCTGCGCATCGACTTGAGCGACATGCGCGGGCTCGACCAGCATGCCCAAGGCGCGACCCTCAGCTACCGCGAGTTGCAGTCGGATGCCAGCGGCGTCCTCAACGATCGCCGGGCCACAGTGGTGATCGAGAAACTGCCGTCAGGCCAACTGCGATGGCGGCATTTGCACGAAACCTTCTGCCAATGACGAGGTGCCTGTAGCAGCTGTGGAGCCTGCGATATCCATAGGTATCTACCCAACTTTGTAGCGGCCTGTGGCGAGGGAGGAGCTTGCTACCGTGGCGGCCTCTGGGCTTCTGGCGTGTTGGATTAGGCGGGGTACATATCCATTTCTGCGGTAACGGCCACCTATGGTTCCGCTTTTACAGCGGCTCACTTTTGAG